>PNIA01000001.1 GCA_002877855.1 Caldisphaera sp. | reverse complement strand
GCGGGTCATGAGACTCCTTCGAGCTCAACGGCACGGGGCTCACATCTCCGCTTTTGCCCCCACCCTTTTGGGCATAGCCCACATCGGTGCGAGAGGTCATCCTTTAACAGTAAAAACTAAGCATATTTGAATATAAAAAGATTTTTACTAAAATGAAAAAGGATTCAGCCTTCCCCGCCATGAAGGGCATTAGTTCCCGAGATCTAGAGGTTACCTATAGGATCTACTCTGATTCCTCCCTATGTGGGAATAAAGTTACTCCTACTCCTCATCTTTACTTGACCTGAAGGAGAAGCCTCACACTCCTTATTTTAATTTAGTTACGTAGAGGCTTACCTCATATCATGAAGCATACCCTCTATGTCTTTAATTTCAATTAGTGCAAGCTCACCGAAATTTTTCCTAATCAACTCCCTCAAAGAGTTTAATTGCCTCTCCAAACATCATTTTGGGAACTTGACGAAACTCTAGCATAAATTGCTATTTGTTTAACTCTTCCAGATCTGTTTAGCAGTCTTTCAACCTCACTATAAGGAATTCTCTACTTACATTAATTTCTGCAGCTCTAATTTTTTCCTTGCCTGATCCATTTCATAACCCCGATTCTGCTCATGCCAAATATCTCTGCAACATCGCTGGAGATCAAGTATCTCTCCATGGAGTTCTCTTCATAGTATCTAGAAGTTATTAGAAATATTAAAAAGTTACACAGAAAATGTTACAATCTTTAAAATATTGATTTATTATAAGGTTTTATATAAGCTTTTCTCCGGGAATTTGATTTAACACTATGGGAAAAAAGATAATAGTTTATGATTAACTGAAATATTACTAGGATGTGGTGAGAGAGTATGAGTATAAAAGGAGTTAAGAGGTACGGCATAAAGGTCTTAAGTGTATTACCTGCTATATTAGCTGTAATAAGCTTAGTATTAAGCCTTCATTTAGGCCAACCGGCAACACATGCTCATCTACAAGCTGTTAATCCAGTAACTGGAGAAGACGATATATTTCTATGATTTTTATTAAAAGTTTTTATTCTTGATTTTCTATATTTTTGAGATAATGTTTATTGTACCAATTTTCGAACTCTGATAGTCTTAGTTTTCTTCTTGCAATTTCTTCTAAATTACTATTTGGTATCCATTCTTTTAATACAGGATTGTATTCTCTAAATGGTAACAGATACCTTTCTTTTACATCATGGCCCATAAGATTGAATTGCAATACCTCATCCCAATCATATTGCTTATATTCATTTACTATTGTTGTATCAAAATATTTAACATGAATCACATAGTTAAAATATATTACATTATCACCCACTAATATCTGGCCAACAAAGGGAAACGCTAATAGCCTTTTAAATATGTATTGTATGTTTTTATTTGTGCCCCTTAATAGGATATAACCTGATGTAAATGGCATAGGTTCGCTTAGCCTTAAATTAAATGAATTCAAACCAACTTTTGGTAAAAAAGCTCCTCCTCTTGAGTATAATTTTGAGTGGTTTAAGTGATAATTAAATGATGAGAATGGCTTAAACTTCCTTATAGGGCTTGGACCTTTAAATGCCTCTATTAATAGACGATAGTTATCTAAAGCATTTGCTCCTAATGCTGCCAAAATCAAAACATCTAAAGCATCTGGCTTTCTATGGGGATCTGGTATTTCATAATTTATAGGAGGATGATTATCAATCATTTTATATATTTTATCTATATCATATAATTTATCATTTTCCTCATCATAATAATAAAGCCAATCCGGTCTAGAGTTATACACATCATAAAATTGATAGACATCTGCATTTGTTATTTCTTTTAAAGAGTTAATTGATTCACTTTCGTTAGATGGAAAATAATATGTTAGTATTGTACCTATTGAAGTATGAAATCTTCCTACTAACCAATAATCCTTTAACGGTGAAGAGTCCAGCCATTTACCTTTAATTATTGCTATCACATATTTTAAATTCAGCAACTTCCTAGAAAAATCTAGTGCAACAGTTGCAAATTTGTTGTCTTTCAACAATCTAAAATAACTTTCTAAGGTTGAATCAGGCATATCCATTAATTCTGCCATTCTCGTTAAATTATAAGGCGGCTTACTTTCTTGTATTGCATTCATTAATTTCATCATAATTTTCCTATTTAGCATCTTTCCTGGTATTTTTTCTTCTTCCACTAACTTCACCGCTCTATTAATTTATTATAAACCAAAGTACTTAAAGAGAGTATAGGTAACATGCTTATCAATATTTTTTAAATGTTAAGCTTAAAATGTTTCTTAACAAATAGAATCTGGGTAGTATACTTGAAGGCTGACATACCAGTATCCTGTATAATAGATGCTCATGTGCACAGTCCAGTAATGAAAAGCGCGAAAGAAGCTAACGAATATTTGAGAAAATTAATTGCCTCAGGAATAGGAGGAGCAGTTATATTGGGAATCCCTCCATTTAGGGATCTTCTAGTAAAAATACAATATGATGATGTATTAAAAGAATACGATAGAACAAAGTATTTAATTGATAAGTTTGCTGGAGAAATTAAGGATTTCCTAACACCTGAAAATTTATTTTTAATGGCACACCAGATCTCTGAAAGCTTTTGCCAATTCAAAAAGCACCAAGAAATTTCTGCTTTATCTAATTTCACTGTTTTGTTTCCAGCCAACTTATCATTAGAACCTGACGTTTTATCATCAATATTAGAGAAGTCTATAAATGAGGGATTTAAAGGGTTTAAAATAATTTCAACTATATTCCTTAAGCACTTAGACGATCCATCAGTAGAAGCAACCATTGAGGTAGCTAATGAAAAAGGATTACCAGTAACGATACATGGAGGATGTGATCCGGGTATATGGGAATTACCAAAATATTGTAAGTATGGGGATACATCTAGATTGGATCCTATTTTAAGAAAGTATAGAGACGCAAAAATTATAATAGCTCATGCTGGAGGATATAGTGCAATAGCTCCTGGGGTGTTTATGGATGAAACATTAGAATTATCCAAAAAATATCAAAATGTTTATGTTGATACATCAGCATTACCTGTCCAATTGATACCGATAGTAATGAAGGATTTCCCTATTGATAAAATTATGTACGGTTCTGATTATCCTGCGGTTAGCAATTCTGATCCTAAGCTATACATGGAAGATGTATTTTTGACATTATTAAGCCACGGAATATCAAGAAAAAACCTTGAAAAATATGCCCATGAAAATGCTGAGTTAATTTTTAATATAGAGTGTATTTCCCACAATTATGATCTTATAGAATAGTTATTTAAGGAAGTTTCTTGTGATGAAAAATTAAACAAGAGTTTTAATTAATAGATCTATAAAAATTTTCCTATTTGTATATCTTGTAGAAAAATATATATACTTTACAGTATATATATATGAATACAGGCGAGGTTCTTGAACGAAATAGAAAACTTGCCTTATAAGGAGAAAAGGTATCCTTACCATAATGCGTATCTCGATTTTTGGAAGAAGAGTGTTGAAAATATAGAAGAATTCTGGGATAAAATGGCCAGAGAACTGATTTGGTATAAAACATGGGACAAAGTTTTAGAATCCTCAAATCCACCTTTTTATCGTTGGTTTGTTGGAGCACAGACAAATATTAACTTAAATGCCTTGGATAGATGGCAAAATACATCTGTATTTAATAAAGTAGCATATTATTGGGAAGGTGAAGATGGAATAATAAGGGTTTTAACATATAAAGATCTTTATAGAGAAGTAAATAAGTTTGCCAAAGCTTTACAAGATTTAGGGATTAAGGAAAATGATACTGTAACTATTTATTTACCGATGATTCCTGAATTGCCAATTTCTATGTTATCTACAACTAGATTGGGGGCAATACATAGCGTTGTCTTCTCAGGTTTTAGTGCAGAAGCTTTAGCAACAAGAATTGTAGATGCTAAATCTAAGGTATTGGTTACAGCCGATTCATATCCAAGAAACGGAAAGCCAATTGAATTAAAGAAAAATGTAGAAAGTGCAATTAAAATCGCAAGAGATCAAGGAACAAATGTAGAAAAAGTTGTTGTTGTTAAAAGGCTTGGAACTGAAATACCTTTTGTAGAAGGAAGAGATTATTGGTATCATGAATTAATTAATAAATATTCTGACAGCACTTATGTTAAACCAGTAGCAAGAAAAGGTGATGATATTTTATATATATTATATACTAGTGGGACAACAGGTAAGCCTAAAGGAATAATGCATAGTGTAGGAGGGTATATGACCTTCGTTTACCATGCATTCAGATGGAATTGGGATATTAGGCCAGAAGATGTACATTGGACTTTTGCAGATGTTGGATGGGTCACTGGGCATACATATATAGTATATGGCCCATTAATGCATGGAGCAACAGAAGTTATGTATGAAGGTGCTCCAGTTTATCCAAATCCAGATAGGCCTTGGAGCATAATTGAAAAATATAAGGTAACAATATTTTATACATCCCCAACATCGTTAAGACTCTTAAGGCAATACGGTGACGACTGGATTAAAAAGCATGATCTATCCTCTTTAAGAATCTTAGGTACTGTAGGCGAGCCAATAAATCCTGATGTTTGGGAATGGTATTTTAATGTAGTTGGGAGAGGCAAGTGCCCAATAGTTGACACATGGTGGATGACAGAAACTTCGGCATCAATGATTGCTCCTTCACCTAACATTGGCCTAGTCCCGTTAAAGCCTGGTTCTGCTACGTATCCATTGCCTGGAATTGATCCAGATGTATTAGATGATAATGGAAAGGAAACTCCTCCAGGAGTTAAAGGATACCTTGTTATAAGAAAACCATGGCCAGGTATGCCTTTAGGTATATGGGGTGATCCAGATAGGTTTGTTAGGACGTATTTTGGAAAATACCCAGGCCAATTTTATGCAGGAGATTATGCAGTAAAAGACGAAGAGGGTTACTTCTGGCTATTAGGTAGAGCTGATGAAGTATTAAAGGTTGCAGGCCATAGAATAGGTACAATAGAAATGGAAGACGCATTAATTAAACATCCAGCGGTTGCGGAATCAGCAGTAATAGGAGTTTCAGATCCAATAAAAGGTGAAGTACCTATAGCCGCTGTTGTCTTAAAATCTGGATTAAATCCCAATGAAGATCTCAGGAAAGAACTTATAGAAACTGTTAGAACTGTTATAGGTCCAATAGCTACTCCTCAGGCAATAATATTCGTAAAGAAATTGCCAAAGACTAGAAGCGGAAAGATAATGAGAAGGGTTCTAAAGGCAATATTAACAAACAATCCAGTTGGTGATGTATCAACCTTAGAAGATCCAACATCTGTTGATGAGCTAAAAAGAGCCTGGGATGAATTTAAATCTAGTATGAAGTAGTTTTTTAAAAATTTGTTTTTTTTTTAAGTAATGCATGAGGGGGGTGTGAAATGAGTAAAGAAGAAATATGGGCAAATCCGGCAGCATTAGGTTTAGTAGGTTTTGGCCTAACCACAATAGTTCTAAGTGCTGCCAATGCAGGATTAGTGCCTACAACAGGTTTAACTCTTGGCTATGCTATTTCATGGGGAGGTCTGGCTCAGGTTTTTGCAGGATGGATCTCTTTTAGAAGGAATGATATGTTTGGTGGTATAGCTTTTTCAGGCTATGGATTATTTTGGATTGGTCTAGCACTAGCTTTAATACTTGGCTTGCCTACGAGCGGTAAAGAAGTAGGATTATGGATGTTCTTATGGGGTATTTTTACACTATATATGGATTTCGGATCGATATTTTTAAAAGCAAGGGTTTTAAGTATAGTTCTAACATTGCTATTTATAACATTTTTTACATTAGCCGCTGCTGACTGGTCTGCCAGCACAGTTGTTATGCATATAGCAGGCGTTATAGGTATAGTAACAGGTATATCAGCCGTTTATTTATCCATGGCTATAGTTTTAAATGGAACTAAAGGAAAGGTCTTACTGCCCGAATAAAATATTTTTTATTTATTTTTTTAAGTTAAAAGATTAGCAAGCAATTTTATGACAATAAAAAAAGCATTTCAGAATTGAATAACTCATAGCATAAAGGTGCCATTAGTTGCTTTAATAGATTGCAAACTTTATATTTTAAGATCAAAACACTTATAAATAATACCTTAACAAAAAGGAGAATATATGAAAACCTTTTTCTCTAACTGCTTGATAAAATCTAAAGTAACATTTCGCTATACGATCTAGTTCTAATAAATATTTAATCAAATACATAAGGAGATAATGTTTTTAAATAAAATTTATCTTTCATATTGAGAATTGTCTTATAATTTAAATAATAGCTTGACTGACAATGTTTTCTGGAAGTATAACATTTCTCATATTACTCAATATATTTTTCAGATAATTTTTATCAGGTTCTTCAAAAAATGAATAACTTTTAATAGAATCCTTAACAATTTCTTTAGGCATCATTATTATATCAGAATAAGTTTCCAAGTTTGCATTATTAATCCTTGAAATAGAATCTGAAAGCATTTTTTTGATTTTATCAAAATCATCATATAAAGATTTATGGGCTCCCAAAAGGCAACAAGTATCTAGCTGACAAGGTATGGTTTTCATTTGTTTCCTTTTAGCAAGAGTTAAATAAGGCTCCCATACTATTCCATACCTAACTCTTCCTTTTTCAACATTTTCTAATATTTCTTTCCCACTACTACTGTACAACCTTGGCATTTCTACTTTATGTATTTCTGCACATAATTCCATTGATGACATCATTGATGTGGTATGCCCCTCATTTCCATTAGGATTATTTATTATTCCGCTACCTCCCCCGCTACCTCCACCTATTATAAATACTTCCCCTTTGCTAATTCTATGAATAGACATCAAGGAAATGGCAGGACTCATAGCAAGCTGAATTTTACCTAGCGATAAATCGACTGTTTCCTTAAATGCATCATCATAAACCTTTATTTGCACATATTTATATTTATCTTCTAGCTTTTTGGCAAAGTCTATTATATATGGGTACTCGCTTGCTCTTAAAATACCAACATAAAGCATTGGATTCTTTTTTTCAATTATCTCTATTATAGATACTCCGCCCTGGTTTTTAATTTTTACCAAGCCCTCTTTTTCCAATTTTTTTACTCTATTGTAAACCATACTTTTGCTATAACCTAAAGTTCTTGATAATTCAGAAATAGTTATTGGTGCATATTCCTTAAGCCTTTCGAACATTTCGAAATCTGTTTGATCCAAATTACTCAATCTTTCACCATAAAAAATTTGTAATCTAGGACTTAAATTTATTAAAATAGCTTAAGAAACTACTGCATAAAAATTTATTGCCCAATAATGATTATTTATAAGGGCGATTAGCTTGGCAGAAAAAGAAGAAATAAGACTTGACCCCTGGGGTAGACCTGACATCAAAGACTACACAAGATTATATGAAGTTTTTGGCATAAGACCCTTTAATGAAATATTGGAAAAAATGAGGGAACTAAATATAGAGCCGAATCAATTTATGAAAAGAGGTATAATATTTGGCCATAGAGATTTCGATATATTATTAAAATCTTACATTGATAAAAAACCCGTTGCTGTTATGACAGGATTTATGCCGAGTGGTAGATTCCATTTCGGTCATATGCTCACAGGTCTTCAATTAGTTTATTTTCAAAGGCTAGGGTTCAAAATATTTGTTGGGCTAGCAGACGCTGAGGCATATGCAGTTAGGCACATGCAAAGAAAGGATCTAATAAAAATAGGTATCGAAGAATATGTTGCAAATTTGATTGCATTAGGACTAGACCCAAAGAAAACAGATTTTTATTTTCAAACAAATAGAAAAGGCTCTTATTATTCATTAATACAGATGTTTAGTTCTAGAATAACATTTAACGAATTAGAGGCAATTTATGGAGAAGTATCGCCAGGGAAGATAGTTTCAGCATTAACTCAAGCTGCAGACATATTGCATCCTCAACTACCTGAATATGGAGAATATAAATATGTTTTAGTTCCTGTCGGCGCAGATCAAGATCCTCATCTAAGACTTACAAGAGATTTAACTACAAGATTTAAAGACGAAATAGAACTTATCCCACCAGCATCTATATATCATAAGCTTATTAGGGGTTTAGATGGTGGAAAAATGAGCAGTAGCAAGCCTGATATAACTATTTTCCTTTCAGACTCGATAGATGTAGCAAAAAGAAAGTTTATGGCTTCATTAACAGGAGGTAGAAACACAGCAGAAGAGCAAAAAAAGTTGGGTGGGGAACCTGAAAAATGCCCTGTTTTTGATTTTTATTTGTATCATTTGGTACCTGATGATATGGAATTAAAGGACATATATGATAGATGTAAAGGTGGAAAATTACTTTGTGGAGAATGTAAGCTCTTTGGATTTAATAGGTTAGAAAGGTTCTTATCTGATCATCAAAGGAAATTGGAGCAAGCAAAAGATCTTGCGTGGTCTTTTGTTGATATTCCTAAGCTCTAATTATTAAATTTTATGATCCTAAGCATGAATAATACTGTTTATTGTAGTTCATCACTTTGTATTTATAGTAGAAACGGGTATATACCTTGGATTGCATTTGGCATTTTGCGCCAATTTTTTCTGAAAGAGTGCAATTTTTTCAGATGGTCCTGATACAAATATTATTTCTATGCACAAAGCATTTTCATGTGTATGGATATATGTTTTAGCTATATCAGAATATTCATCAATTAATTCTTTAGCAATTGTTTCATCCTTACATGAAACTATCATGACTCCTGTACAAATATGCGGAATCAAGTAGTGCTTGTAGTCATTGATAAATACGCTCACGGCCTGTTCTACAAGATCACTTCTATTTGTTTCTAGCTTGCTTGATAACTTGTTAAGCTGCTCATATAAGTTTTCTGGTAGACTTATCCCAAATCTTTTCTTGCTCAAAGAACCTCGCCTACATTATATTGCTTTTCCAAATTTAATAATTTTTATTTTTAGAGATACAATCATTTATAAAACGCTTAAGTTTTTCCAATGCATCATCACTTATTTTATGTTCTAATAAGCATGATATTTCTTCGGCTTCTCTATAATTTATTCCAATCATTATTAAAATTTGCTTCATATCATTTTCCTTCTTTGCTATTGCTGACGCTATATCTGCACCTTTCTTTGTAAGCATTACCCCTCTATAAGAGAAATACTGCAAATAGCCTTCTTTAGCCAATTTTTGAACTGCTTCAGTAACACTTGCAGGAGAGATTCCTAAAAAATCGGCAATATCGCCGGTTTTTACCCACTTCGTTTCCCCACCTTGCTTATATATAGTTGTTAAATATTCTTCTAAGCTAATCGATATATTATTTCTTTTAATGTGAACAGACAATCTTATCCCCTTTATTTTTTAGAAATCAAAAGTTATAGGCATTAATATAGCTTTAAAGATATTAAAACAAAAATAATTTAAAATAATAAACAAACAATTTTTATTAAAGTAATTTAAAATAATTTTATCTTAATATTCTAAAGAAACAACAAACCTAATATCTTAGAGGAAAGATAAAAATCATAAAAGAAACTGTTTTCGTTATTTTATCTATGAGCAAGTTATTCAAATATCTATATCCTTTAACGATAATCTCAATTCAGCTAACAAGTTTGGTAATGGGGTCATTAAAGCTGTGAGATGAGGCCCTTTTATATAATCCAGGACTGAATTCCAAGCTTCTTTAGATCTCGACTTTGCATATGCATATAGTGCCTCTTTTACCAATTTTGAGTTTGCTTGAAAAGTTCTGGCATAAGCAAAGAAAACTGCTATATCCCAAGCGGCTTTTTTATGTGAATAATTGCTAACTTGCTCCAAGTCTATTAATGCTATTTCATTATTTTCTGTTATAACAAAATTTCCAGGATTTGGATCCCCTAAAACCCTATTGTTGTTATGGATTTTTGCTAAACTTTCACCCAATATAGACCATGCATAAGGATCTTTGCTTTTTAAAACCACTTCACCATCAATGAATTCTCTAATCATTCTTGATTCATATTTATCAGGACATATAACAATTATCTTAGGAGTTATTATTATTTTTCTCATATCTCTTAATGCCTTGTATTCATTGCTTAATCTATCTAGAGGTGTTTGCTTAAAAGGATAAATAGAAGCGGAAACGGCGCCAGCCATAAACCATTTAAATAATCCATAAATGTAGTTCTTTATTACAATAGTTTTATTTCCATAGCAAAGCTGGCTACTTGACAATATGCTTGGCCTCTTGCATTTGTATTCACTACCAAGAAGTTTAAGTAAATAATTGTTTACATTGCTGCAATTAGTTATTAAATTTCCTTCGGGTATTGTTAATAGAGTGTATGGGTCCATAAGTAATTGATTTGGAACGCATTTTTCTTCATTATTAATGTTTTTGTTTGAATTTATAGCTAAAAAACCTAAAATAACATTTTTACCTATTGTACCTAGAAGCTTATTTGCACTCATTAACAAAACCTTGTTACTTAAATTTATACTATTGTTTTCTTTTATATTGCCAATATTTTCAATATATTTTTTGTATTCATCTCTTAATCCATCAAGCCCCACTTTTTCAATAGCACGATTAAATATGCAAGGATATAAATCTTTAATTAAAGACATTCTAGAGATAGGTATAATCTCTATTGGTATGTCTATTTCGTTAGTTAATTTCCCGAACCTTTGTCTAATCTCGAATCCTTGCTCAATAGTTACTCTAACTTTATAGAATTCTATTAGTTCCCTTAAATCATTATCATATTCTATTGGAGGAATTAAGAGACCTGCTATTGAATCCCCTAGCGTGCCTGTCTTAATATCTGATTCCAATATACTTCTTCCTACAATAATTTCATTTTGATTGCTAAAAGAAGGTAGTTTGAAACCTTCTACGACCTTTATTTCATAATCAATTCCTTTTATCGTGGAGCTCATATTTTTCACCTTTTCTCCACAAAATTTTTCCATTCTTTTCTCTAATTTCTAATATTCTGTGCAAAGGTATAACTGTTTCATTATCATCAAGGGTTATTGCCCAATTGCTAACAGCTATTACTCTGCTTGATGATATTTTTAACTCTCTAGAACCATGCTCTAAGCTTCTGTCTAAGTATGTTATCAAATATTCTTCTTTTTCACCATAAACTGCTTTTCCCAATATATCTTTTAATACACCTCTTCTTTTACTCATAAGTAACACATATTTAAAATTAAAGGTTTAGGTTAATATATTTCAATACATTTTTAAGTATTAGGGCGAATAAATTGGATTGCATATTTTGCGAAATATCTTCGGGAAAACTGCCAGCCTATAAGATATATGAAGATGAAGATTTATTAGTCATATTGGATAAAAAACCTGTATCTAAAGGACATCTATTGGTAATTCCTAGAGAGCATTATGAAGGAATTCAAGATACCCCTCCTAATGTGTTAGCAAAAACATGGTTGGCTGCATCCGCATTAGCAAAAATTTATAGGATAAATCTTAATGCATTAGGGGTTAACGTTTTAACTAATAGTGGTGAGGCTGCTGGTCAAGTTATTTTTCACTTTCATGTACACGTAATACCTAGATGGGATCTAGAAAATTACAGAAAACATAGCAGGCATGATTTAGATGATAACGAGGCAAAGGAAGTTATAGATATGGTCAGGCCATATGCAGAATTATATATCAAAAACTATATAAGTCAAGTAAATAATTTAGTTAAAAATAAATTTGTTTAATTTATAGAGCAAACATAGAATTTCTAAGATCTCTTAGCTTTATAACATGCAACTTATATAATTTGTTTGTTTCATTGACTATCGTTACTAGAGCAACACCGCTGTTCTTTATTAAATTATATGAACTGTATGCACAATCCTCATTATCCATTATTATCTCTACCTCTTCTCCTTGATCCAATTTACTTAATTCTCTATATGCTAAAACCATTGGTTCTGGGCAATCTAAATTGGTCAGATCTATTTTCTTCATTATCCCCACCTATAGTTTTCTAAAATCGCGAAAATTACAATTTTCATTTGGCTTAGCGTTAATATCTGATACCTCAAAAAAACTTGATTTAATTACATCTATTAATTTGTTTAAATTATCATTTGACCCGCTTGCAACTATCTCGACGCTCCCATCTGGCAAATTTTTAGCATAACCTTTAAGACTAAGCCTGTTAGCATTTGACCAAATAAAGTGTCTAAATCCAACTCCTTGTACTTTACCCTTTACTATTATTTTTAAACAAGATTCCATAATTTCACCCAATTATTATAATTAATATAGTTTGAACTTATTTAATATTTCTTGGTCTAGTACGTATTTTGTTATTTCTTTAGGTGCTTCAACCTCTTGTTTACCCCTTTCTATAATCTCTCCTATAACTGATGGCATATATCCTTTGTATCTAAGATCTTTGATTACATCTTCATATATTTCCTCTGGAGAAACTATTATAAATCCCCCATTTGTTCCTGCAGTTGCATTCGGCATTAAGAATTTTTCTGTAGCAAATTCAGATATTTCAGGGAAAAGCAATGGAAAATTATATAACTTTATATGTGTGTTTGTTAGCTTAGATACTTCCCATACAACAAAAATTCCTGGCCCTGTAACATCTGTTGTTGCAACAATATGCTGGTCTTTTCTAAATTCTTCATTTAATTCAGGCAGATATTTTGATATAACTTCTCCCATTCCTTTATTAGGTGCTGATATTATATTTACTGCATTTTCTTTTATCTTTTCTAAGTAATCTAATTCAATTCCTTTTTGTTGCAATTCATCTATTATTGTTTCATCTATGGTTGTTGAGAGAAAGGTTGTTATAGGAGCTAATTCTCCAAATGGTCTTGTTGCAATAATCCTCATGCCTTTATCTGCATGTTTATGAAACATTGGAGGTTTCTTATCGCTGTTAGCCAATACAGTTGCTCCCAATAAGAGTCTTCCCCTTTTTGGCTGTTCTACATCAATCATCTGTGCACCTATTTCATTTGCAAACCTTTTGGTGTTTTTAATTAACTTCTCTTTCAGTTCTTCTGTAGGTGCGTTTAATACCGGTGAAATTCTCAAATCTTTGTATGCCCCTATAACAAATAAATCATTTAATGAATTAGATATGGATCCAGATACTTGCCTATAATCAGATGGGCTATTAGTTGGATCTATTATATGCATAGTGTCATTATTTGCTGCTATTATTTTATCACCTTTTTCATATGATATCAAATCAATTAGCATAAATTCATCCTCCCTAAAAGGAGTTACAATAGAATGACCTTTACCTATATTTATTGATGGTGCACAATTACATATGCTTTCATATACTGGCAATATCTTTTTAATGAATTTTTCTGGTTCATCAGCTGCTAATTGATATACCTGAACTAAAATTATTGCCCTTATATTATTGCTAAATTTTAAATTCATTTCATTCCTTTCTCCTAATCTCATAATTCTTCTGTGAAGTTCGACTGATCCAGGATCCCCTAAAAATACATCAGCATCTTCCCTATCAGCAATTTCTATGTTTTTGTTTGTTAGGTATGGTTTAATTTTTTCCATAGCTGGATAAACTACTCTTAATAGATCTACCTTTACTGCACATCCGGTGGCAAGTGAAAGAGGATCTGCTCCTAAAGATCTATAATAAGATAATCTCTTTCTTACATTTTTTAATATTTCTTCTTTTGGGCTCATTTTTGTCCCCAAAAATTCTCTAAATAAGGAAGGTTTTAAACATTTCCTAAATAGAGAATATAATCGGTTATTTAAAAACCCAAAATATACAAAAAATAATTGAGTGATAAAGTATAAACAAACTTGCCTTTTTACAGTAAAAGTTTACCTCCTTGAAAATAGATCTATAACATTAATGAATATTTTTAAGATCAACATTGTGTACATTAACAATCTGACTTCTCCATGCCCTAAAGAGCTTTAGTTCCTGAGGTCTTGAGGGTTTCTATAGGCTACTCTGATTCCTTCCTATGTGAGTAAATTCGTTTCTCACTCTCTCATCTTTATTTGACCTAAGGAAGAAATCTCGCCCTCCTTTTTTAATTTTGTAACGAGTAGAGGCTTACCTTATATAGTGAAGAATACCCATTTGATGGCTAGTGTTTATCTAATTATTTAAAAAACAAACCTTAAAATCATTACCCTGCCCCCTAGAAGGGTTGAAGCTTGTCATTTGTTTTGTCATAGTGGTATTACCTCAATAATGATACTGGGCTTCCCTTGCCATAAGCCTTTCTATTTTTATTTCATATTATTATTTAATAAGATCATTTTAAAAAGACTTTGGTATCTACTGTTAATGGCGGAGTAGAGGTCATACATATGGCTAAGGTGGAAAATATCGACAATCTAAAGGCAAACATGGCTGACTATGATAAAATAATTGATAGAATAAAAGAAATATTAAAAGGAAATACACAAAGATACACAGTTGTGATAAATGAAAACAACAAGATAATAAAAAATGAAGACACATTTTGGGCTCTTAAACTTTTAGGTGCTAAACTTATCTTAGTTTCTGACAAAGAAGAAGAAGTAAATATTTCAATAGAATTCTTAGGCTATTATGATGAAATTTCTGATCCTGGAATTAGGGTCTATAACAATACATTAGAGTTAGTAAATAAGGATAAACCAACACCTATTGTTAAGCTAAATAATATTATAGAAAACAATGATATAAATATTTGGGCTAAGCTTGAGTGGTATAATCCGTTTAGCCAAAGCATAAAGGATAGAACAGCATGGTACATTATAGAAAATAGCAAAGAAGAAATTAAAAACAAAGAGTTTATTTATGAAGTAACATCGGCAAATACAGGCATAGCATTAGCAGCAATATCATCAATATTAAATAAAAAATCCAAGATTTTTATTCCAAAAGGAGCTCCAGAATATGCTCTAAAGGTTTTGGAAATTTTAGGATCAATAGCAGTTGTTGAAGGAGAAACAACAAATGACTTGATTAAAAAAGTAATTGATGAAGCTGTTAAAGACAATGCTTTTGTACCTAATCAGTTTAAAAATATATTTAATGTATTAGTTCATATAAGGTATACCTCAAAGGAAATAGAATACCAAGCTAGATATGGTAAAATTAAAATCAAAGGAATTTTTGCTTCTATGGGTACAGGAGGGCATATAGCTGGCATTTCATTTTACTTTCACAATAGGGATAACAATATAAAGGTATTTGGTGTTCAACCAAAAGAAAATAGTCCTATACCAGGTATAAAAAGGCAGAACTTTGATGATTGGTGGTTAACTAAAGAAAAGCCAGACTTAATTTTAGACGTTTCAAAAAATGATGCTATAAGTGCCTTAAAAAAAGTTGCTAAACATAACGGGATAATACCTGGTTTAAGTAGCGGTGCGGTTTTAGCCGGTATAATTAAGGCATATAATGAAGGGCTAATAGAAAAGGGTGATTATATATGCATATTGCCAGATAATGGATTAAAATATCTTAATGAAATTATAAAATCCTCTCAATAATTCTTTGCCCATATAAAAGAATTTGCCCTTGTTTTTATAGCATAAAATTATAAACAGAATTTTATGTAGTGATTTTCTCCAGCTCTAATATTTAAGATATCCCTTTAGGTTTTTCGTCTCATTATCTGCTAGGATTTACATGCATCATTTAGGGTTGAAACATATGACCTCCACTCTTTAAATGGAGATTCATAATAGAGCATTTCTATATCTGATAATTTGATGCCATTCTCAGTTTGTTAAGCCCTCAATTGAACTGAAGGTTAGGATAAATAAAAAGAAATGAACCGCTTCACTCTTACATAGGGAAAGTTCTCTCCGATAAAGTTAAACAAATGAATATTTAACAAGATAACTTTCTATCCCTCCTTGATAGGAAAAATTTTCAAAGCTACATTATAATATTTATTGATATTGTTAAAAAAATTTAAGTTTAAGCTTAGAAATTTAATATGGTGGAAAAATGAAAGGGATACTTCTTGCAGGAAATGAGATAGATACGGGCATCTATAAAGAAATAAGATCTCCTGGAAATTTCAATTTATTAATTGATAAGGTTTCTTTTGCAAATAAAGATACCGTTAAAGAAGCAATTTCTTGTGGTGTAAAAGGTTTTGAAAGGTTGTCCTCAATGCCATTAAAGGATAGAGCTAAAATAATTTATAGCGCTTCTGAGCTTATAGAAAAACAAAAGGAAGATTTATCTAAATTACTCTCACTGGAGAGCGGAAAACCTATAAAGGATTCAAGGATTGAAGTTATGAGATCTATTTATCTATTTAGAGCATCAGCAGAAGAAGCAAGATTTGTTTTAGAAGGAAAGATACATAGGGTTGATGCGTATGATTATCCACCAGGTAATGAAAATAGATTGGTTTTAGAGAAAAAAGAACCCATTGGAATTATTGCTGCAATATTACCTTTTAATTTTCCTGCAAATTCATTTGCCCATAAGGTTGCACCAAATATAATGGCAGGAAATTCCGTTATTGTTAAACCATCCCCATACACGCCTTTAACTGCCATTGAAATGGGTAAAATATTATATAAAGCAGGATTGCCTAAAGAAGCGTTAAGTGTTTTGCCTGGTAACTCAGAAGTAGGAGATCAACTAATCAATAATGATAATATCTCAGGTATTACTTTTACAGGTTCTACAACAACAGGAATAACAATTGCAGCTAAAGCCATAAGAAAAGCTAAAAAATTGATGCTAGAAATGGGTGGTTCTGATCCAATTATAGTATTGGACGATGCCGATATCGATAATGCAATTAATATTAGTGTGAGGGCAAGATTTGAATATGCAGGGCAAAATTGCAATGCTGGCAAGAGAATAATTGTTCATGAAAGAATATATGAAAAATTTGTAAATAGTTTTGTAAAGAAAACAATTTTATTGAAGACTGATGATCCTTTAAACGAATCAACCGATTTAGGTCCCATAATTTCAAATGATGCATTAAATAAAATGGAACAATTTGTTTTAGATGCTATAAACAAAGGAGGTAAGCTTGAAACGGGAGGTAAAAGAATTAATTTGCCAGGCTATTATTTTGAACCAACAGTTATTTCCAAAGCAAGCATTGATTCTTTTATAATGAAAGAAGAGGTGTTTGGACCAATAGCGCCTATAATTTCGTTTAGCAATGATGAAGAAGCAATAAATATAGCTAACAGCACCAACTATGGTTTGCAAGCGGCCATATTTTCAAAAGATATTAAAAGATCATTAAAAATTGCTGAGAAGCTTAGGGTTGGAGGAGTTATGATTAATGATTCACCAAGATTAAGATGGGATTCTTTGCCATTTGGAGGAGTAAAGCTAAGTGGAATAGGAGGGAGAGAAGGTATTAGATCAACAATAGAGACTATGACAGAAACTAAAATAATTTCAATAAATTTATTATAAATTTAATAATTTAAAAATAAATATAAAGTTAAATTGCTATTTTAAAATAATAAATGAAGGGGGAGAAAATAAATGCTGGAATTTAAAAAAATAGTAGAAAATGCAATAGAAAAGCAAGCAAAAAGCCCAATTCACATTAACTTGAGAGATGATTACCCTATATTAGTTATAGGAGATATTCATGGATATTATGATGTAGTTGAAAGATTTGAAGAAATTTTAGATGAGTATGGAATTAAAATAGCGGTACTTTTGGGGGATTATGTTGATAGAGGATACGAAGGATTAGAAGTATTAGAGGAAATACTAAGGCTTTATAACGAAGAACCGAATAAAATATTTATTTTAAGAGGTAATCATGAAAGCATAGAGATGAACCAATACTATGGTTTTTATGATGAAATACTATCAAAGCTTGGAAAGGAATCTATAAATTATTTAAGACAAATATACTCATCCCTTTCCATTTCAGTAAATAACGATAAGATATTTTTTGTTCATGGAGGAATTCCATGCATTGATTGCAAAAATAAGAGCTTAAGTTTAAAAATTGACTATTTAAATTCATTGAAAAATATTAAATTAAGTAATGAATATCTAAATTTAGAAAATAAAATTATTTTTCAGATGCTATGGAATGATCCAGACGGATATGTAAAATGGTTTGAAAACAACAATGTTAGAGGCGAAGGTGTTTATTATTATGGGAGATATGCATGGAATAAGTTTTTAAAAGAAAATAATTTAAAATTAATAATAAGAGGTCATGAAGTTGTAGATGGAGTACATATATGGAAAGCTGATGGTACATATATAAATAAGGTTCCTAATAATAAAGAATTTTATTATGATACAATGGAAGGATCCGTTATAACAGTATTTTCTAGCAGATATCACGTAGGCAGGTCAGGAAGCCTAATATTATATAAAGATTCAATCAAATTTATTGAACTATAGCTTATAACTTGTCCCCTTCCACACAACGCCCCTATACTTAGATTCTAATAGAGCTATCAATAAAATATAAGCCGAGATAAAATATAATAAGCTATAAGGTTTTCTTATATTGTTTGTTAGCCCTCCTATGTAAATAAATATATTCTCTATAAAAAACGATATTAGAACAATCATACTTAAGAATAATTGCTTAAATATTAAAAGAGGGATAAAAATATAGGGAAAATAAAATAGTAAAAGAAGCCCAATAAACAATAGATAAAAGCTAATTGATTTGATATTTTTTGCATAGTCATAAAATAATCTAGATAATAAATTTTTTATGCTATAGTAATTATCCCAAGATTTTGTATATATAAATTTTCTACTATCTACATACAAAATTCTAACATTCTTAGATTTTGCATTAGTAGCTAATTGTTTATCTTCAACAAGCTCTTTTTTTACTGATGCATGACTACCTATTTCATTATATGTATATGGCCTTATAGAAAAGCAGCAACCAAATAATAAGCCAAACCTATCATTTTTATTTATAGTTCTGTTGTATCCGAAATAACCAACCATTAAAGCTGATAAGAGAGATTGTGATGTATAACAATAAAATTTATTACAATAAAAATAAGGAACAAATGAAATTATTTGTCCTTCCTTTGTTCTTGAAGAAATATCTACAATTTTATCGTAATCCCCTTTAACATCAGCATCTAAAAATAATATGACATCACCGATAGGTACTTTCCTAGTTGCCAAATATAGTGCATATGGTTTTGGAAACCATGATTTGGGTAGATTCGAAATGCTAATTAACTCGATTCTTTTATCAAGATTCATATATTTTTTTATTATTTCTTCTGTAAGATCAGTGCTCCTATCATTTACTAAAATAATTTTGTCTATTATTTCATTCTTAATTCTTGTCATGCTAAACAACATATCTTCTAGGTTTTTCTCCTCATTCCTAGCTGGTATTACTATAGAAACCTTACTTTTCTTACCATCATATTTTTCTATATTAATAAAGGATTTCATGCTTTTAACTATATTCTTAATTCCATACAAAAATATTGCTACTATAGATAATGAAATTATTATTATAAAAGCCTTTATTATTGTTGATACTATTTCCATAGCATTTACCCTTAGACCTATTCTCACCGGTTTCCTCGAGAGAAAAAATAAATTAAATGTTATAGACTTGTGTTTCAGCAATCGAGTCCAATCTTCATTGCATTTTGCTCAGTAAAGCAATTTCTTCATCATATTAGAGAATAGATATTAAGTAAAAAAGGTTATATATTAATAAGAATAAGAACTTTATTCAGTAATAATAAATAGGTAATAAAATTGCCATGCATTGCTGAGCTTCATTCGCACAGCTCAATTAGTGATGGTAAACCCACTCCAGAAGAAATTTTATTAAGAGCTGTTTATTTAGGTCTTTCGGCAATAGCCTTATCTGATCATAATACATTTAGAGGATCGGCAATAGCTATTGAAGCAGCTAAAAAGTTGGATTTGAATTTGAGCGTGATTCCAGCTAATGAAGTAAGAACTTATAAAGGGGATGTGCTAGTATTATGTGCTAAGTTACCCTATGAAGAACCACCAAGAGATCCTCATGAGTTGCATGAGTGGGCAAAGTATAATAATTGTATAACCATTGCCGCTCATCCATTTCATGTAGGAAGGAAAAGCATAGGTTTCTATATGAAGAAAAATCCAAGTGATTTCGATGCAATAGAGGTTTGGAATCCTAGAGGTATTCTATTTTTAAACAAGCCAGCCATAGATTTTGCTGAAAAATATAAAAAGCCTAAAACTAGTGGTAGTGATGCTCATATAATTCAAGAACTTGGTACATCACCAACAATTATAGAATCAAAAAACTGCGATCCAGAAAGCATCATAAAATCAATAAAAGAAGGAAACTGTAGGCCAACAATTAAGTATATGAATTTTTCTACGATAATTAAGGTAATTAAGTGGAGCATCTCAAAAAGAACTCACAAAAGTTAATTGCAATAATTTGAATGCCAACAATATATTAACTTTTTAATAGATTGACATTAATTAAACATTATAATTAAAGGCTTAGGAATGAAATATTTTGACCAAAATTTACGTTTAATGTTTTAGATGCATTTCCCTGATTTTCTGCTATTTCTGCAAAACCAAAGCTATTTTCATATAATATGAGTTCTCCCTTTTTTACATCCGCAAATCTTTTACCAACTAATGCATTTCTTTCTAAGCCATTAACTTTTATTATTATGTTTTCTCCATATCTTAATTTTAAATCATTAAATTTAGAACTTAATACCACATTTCCAAACTTATCTATATAAATAACATTTAATTTTATTAAATTTCCAACCCTAGAAAAATCTCTTAATCTTAATTTAACTATATCATTTATATTTATCCTTTTGGTAAATCTTTCTATATTTTCTTCATTGGCCAATAATGCAACTGTTGGTGCAAAGACATCTCTACCATGAAAAGTATACGAAAATTTATTGTTTTTAAAAAATTCATATTTTGTTTCTAGATACTTTCTAAGTTCAAATAACAGAATTTGATATATATCTAACATGCCATCTTCTAATGCTGCTTCATATATTAATCCATTGTCTGGAGAAACAAACTCATAATTTCTAGTTTTTACAATTATTGCCTTTCTATTTGTTCCCACACCGGGATCTACAACAGACAAAATTATTGAATTTTTTGGCATATATCTATATGTTGTATATAATATGTAAGAGCCAGAAATTACAGAGAAACTTGGTACATTATTATCTATTTCTATTATATCGATATCTTTTGCTATATTTTTTATTACTCCCTTCATTATTCCTGAATAAAATCCATATCCAAAATCTGATATTATGCCTATTTCTTTCAAAAACTACACCTTAATAAAAATTATTTAGAAAATATCTCTTTAGCAAAATCAACTATTCTTTCTGCACCTTCCTTTATAGATTCCATGCTGGTGGCATAACTAATCCTCACAAAATCCTTTCCAAATTTATCTGGAAATGTATCGCCTGGTAACACTAAAACTCCTGTTTTTTCAAGTAAAATATTTACAAAATCTTTTACATTTACATTTAATCTCTTTAATAAATTGGTAACCCTTGGAAACATATAAAATGCTCCAGTTGGCATATATGTTTCAAATCCAGAAGCTTTCCTTATGATTTCATATAACACCTTTCTCCTTTCATTAAACTCTTCAGCCATCTTCTTTATTGGAGTCCAATCACCATTTAAAGCAATAACTCCAGCTTTTTGCACAAAAGAAGTTGCACAACTATAAATAGAAACGGCTAAATCGTTAAATCTTGGTATAACTTCTTTTCTTACAACCAAATACGCTAGTCTCCATCCGGTCATTGAAAATGTTTTGGAAAAACCGTTAATATAAATTAGATTGTCTCTCCAATCTGGATAACTTATTAAGCTTTTAAATTTGCCTTCATAAATCAAATTATCATAGATTTCATCTGCCACAACAATAATATTTTTCTTTTTGGCTATTTCTATTAAGTAATCAAGTTGGGATGGACTATAAACGGCTCCAGTTGGATTATGTGGATTATTAATAAATATCATTCTAGTTCTCTTATTTATAGCCTCTTCTATTTTCTCTACATTTAGATTAAATCCCTTATTTGGATTAAATTCCAAAGGAACATATTTAGGAACCCCACCAAACATTTTTACTACTTGAGAATATGCATAGTAGCTTGGTTCAATTATTATTGCTTCATCATTAGGTCTGATGTAAGCGCTAGTTGCCATAAAGATTGCTGTCTTTGAACCAGGTGTAATTATTACTTCTTCGCCTTTTACATCTGATCCATATCTTGTATTTAAATAATTTGACACAGCTTCTCTCAGCTCAGGAATACCTTGTGTCTCAGTATAGCCTGTAAAGTTATCATCCAAAGCGGCTTTAGCCGCATTTTTTATATGATCAGGGGTTGGAAAATCAGGCTGACCAATACCAAAACTAATTACTTTTTTCCCTTGATTTTCTAATTTTCTAATTATTGGAAGGTAAGTAAATGCACTTTCTCCTTCTATAAGATAAATCTTTGGTTGCATATCTAATATTGGAGGGCTATTTGACATATATATCTTCACCAACTGAATACATATGTACACGAGGGAATATATAATAAACTGTAGTTATTTAATAAGATTTAAAGTGGGAATTAATAACTAACAGCAAATCATAATCTTTATAGCATGGTTATACAATTAACTTTAAACAGTTTTAACAACAAAATATTATTAACAAATTCCTTAAAAAAATTTACGACTTTAGTTAACCTTGTGCTAATGAAATGCATGGCATAGCATTATTATGAATAGTCTACTCTGACCTCTATCCTGCCTTGAAGAGCAAGGGTTCCTAAGGTCTTAAAGGTTACTTCCCTTTATGATACTTGATTCCTCCCTATGTGGAAGTAAAGTTACTCCAACTCCTCATTTTTATTTGACCTAAGGAAGAAATCTCACCCTCCTTTTTTAATTTGATAACGAGTAGAGGCTTACTTCACTTCCCTGTGAAGAATACCCTTTATGGCTATTGCTTATCTAATTATTTTTAAAACAAACCTTAAAGGCTTTACCCTGATTAAAAGACGAGGTTTGTTGCTTAATTTACCATATCATTTTACTTTTCTTATAAAGAAGAGCCGTTTCATATTTAAATTTTCAAATACTAATAATAAGAGGGTTAATCAAAAATGAGCGATCAAAAACTAAAGATAACTGTAAATTGGTTTAAAAGAGAAATCTTGGATTTAAAAGACTTGTCTTTTGAAATAATGAAAATAATTGACACAGAAGAAATGGAATCAAAAGGAGATCCATTAAATACATTATATAAGATAGGTGAGGAAAAAAATAAGAAAAGAAAAAGTGAATTCTTTATAGTAACGATAGAGTCTCTTGAAACAAAATATGTATTAGCTGATGGCATTAAAGATAGAAAC
Source organism: Caldisphaera sp. (assembly GCA_002877855.1). The sequence goes on along the minus strand of PNIA01000001.1, from coordinate 29,572 downwards.
ACTAGGCTATTGTATAACTTACCTTCTAAGCTATTGAGAGTTGGAATAATTAGAAAGGATAAATTCAAGGCGAGTAATGAAGCGTATTTTGTGTTAAAGGATAACGATATTGAATGGACAGACATTACAGACGATATTTATATATATGATGGTCCATTAAAGGCAAGCGATGATATCGAGCTTGTTATTTTAGAAACCGATAGGGATAGGAGAATAATTAAAACTCAACATCTTTCGATATTGAAGCTATCCTTTCAGACTCCTGTTCAACAAGATCAATTAAGCTCTGATAATGAGAACGCATCAGATGTAAATAATAGCCTTTCTTAGTAAACGGCCCTTTTTGACAAAAATAACAAATATTTATACCATCTCTTGTTGTCCTTAAATTCATTCCAACTTTTTTAATAGATTCTATAACATGATTTGATAATATGTTTGAACTGAATTCTTCAGGATCTTCGATTCCGCTAGCTATTTTCGCAACACTTTCAGCAATTATAGAATCGAATCCATTTCTTCTTGGCAAAATTGATACCCTATTATTTATGCTTTTTAAAGTTATTAAACTTTAAATTACACAACTCTTTTTAATTAATTTTTATATTTCTTACAAATTAGCATATATTTTCAAATACTTCCTTAATTTCATAGTGATTATTGTCTTTAAATCTTAATGGATTAAAGATCAGAGGCTGCTCTTTTTTACCCTCTATAATATCAGCTAATAATTCAGCAAGGCTTGCAGAGAGAGTCAAACCTGCCCCATTTAAAGCCGTTATTATATATTTATTTTCATTTATTTTTCCTACTAATGGAAATCCATCGTTAGATGTGATACAAGGAGCGGACCAAGATGAAACTGGATACATATCAAGGGCATTATTATAATTACTAGAAATTTTTTCTAATATGCGATAGGCATCATATATATTGCTTATATATCCATCTTCTGGCTTTTTTAACAAAACTCTTTTTCCATTTCCAATAATTGCTCTATTATTTGATTCTGGTACATAGTAATATTCCTTTATGTCGTCTTCAATTATATTGTCAATTTGCTTTCCTTCTACATCATATGCTTGGCATTTATAATTTATTAAACCATTTATATATATCAATTCTTTTATCCAAGAACCATTAGCCAAAACTAAAACATTATTTTTTTCATCGATTATTTTATCTTTTGTAAACCTTGATCCAATTATATTCCCTCCCAATTCAACTATTTTATTTGCTAACTCGTTTACTGCCATACCAGAATCTATTACAGCCTGTTCAATTATTATTGCCTTTTCACTAATTTTAAAAGAATTAAATTCTTTTTCAACAATTTTCCCTTTAAAGCCTTTTTTTAATAAGTAATCAGAAATTTTTAAGGCACAACTAAATTCTTCTTTTTTTGGTATCCAAATAGATTCCTTCCATTTTAAAAGATTATGATTTAATTCTTCATAGAGTTTAGCAGATCTAATAGCATAATCCATTATTTGAAGAGGTATTTGAAATGATAAGATTCCTGCAGCCTTACTGGAAGCCCCGTAACCGGGATAGCTTTGCTCATATAATTCGACATTATATCCTTTTTTTAATAGAAATAGTGATGTCCATAATCCAGCAAATCCTGCCCCTATTACCTTAATCTTCATATTTTCACCAATACCTTTATCTTTTAACTTCTAAACAATTTAATTAAGTTTTTTAAAGGGTTAATAAATTTTATTAAAATAATTTTAAAAATTAATAATTATTTATTTTGTATACACTTTAATATTAATTATTTCATTATAATCTAACTTAGGGTATAAACGATAAGGTTGTAGAACTTTCATAGTGTTTCATAATATTTGATATCAATTCTCATCCCCACACCTTATTTTCCTCCCCATGCTGTTTACGAGACTAGCTCCCCTCGATGACATGGGAAGCTTCATTAAGTACCTTTCTCAACTTCGTATTGCTCATCGGCTTCATTATGACACTCTTTAATTTATTTTTATCTGTAAAGTTTATAAGTAATGCTGTTAAGAAAGGATTAGAAACAATAAAATGATATCAAATAATATAAACTTCATGACCTATTGAAAACTATCGACAATGGTTAATTTGGAATTAAAGAAAAGCTTAAATAGATAGTTTATTATTTCAAGTTTGTGATTGGTATGAAAATAAAATACAGTAATATAATGAAAATAGTTCACCAATCAAGTATGGTCATGGTATACATTTCATTAATAGCTCTAATAGTTTCATTATATTTAGTTACCAAAGGCTTAGGTTTAATTCATGCAAAAATAATGCTTATATCATTTTTGCCAATATTTATTTCCGGTGTAGCTGCTTCTTATTCTTCATCTTCTTTAAAGCCGAGTGATAAGTTTGCATCTACAATACTAATTTTGCAAATCTCTTCGGTATTTCTTATTTTAATTCTAAGCATAACTGCCATAGTTACAAACAAAATAATATTATTAATAGTTTCACTATTTTATTCTGGAATAGTAAATTTTATAACAGCAACTAAACCAAAAGGGGATATTAGATTATCAGTTGCATTAATTGGTTATACAGGTATTTTATCATCAATATTTTTACTACTTAATTTATCAAAAAGCATATTTCAATTAGCCATTGGATTTATATTTGTTTACGCAATTTCAGCAATTTATGCAGTAACCATACATTCATTTCCCAATACCTTTAAAGACAAACCAAATACAATTTTGGTTTATTTACTTTTCATATTGCAGACTATCTCAACATTAATCTACCAATATTATTTTAAAATCTCTGTTATTTTATATTCTATATCAGTAATTGTTTTCTATTTATCGATAAATATTTTTAAACATAAAAAATATAGTAATCTTGCAACTAGTACAACAAACATTTATGCAAAGGCAGGAACTTTATATATGCTTTATGGGCAGGAAATCTCAGCGCTATATTCATTAATTTTATTAGCCTCATCTATTCTATTTTATTATAATATCATTACATTGCTAGATTTTATTCATATATTAATAATTGGTTTTGTTGGGATTCACATATTTATTCATGCCCCACTTATGCTACCAGTTATATTAAGATGGACTTCAGCCAGAAGGTATTCATTATTTCCATATATTTTAATTTTTGCTGCCGCATTAATTTGGCCAATCGATATGCATATATCATTTCTATTCGTTGTTTTAGCAATAGTATTCTTGATCTTAATAGTAAAACCGTCAAAGGAGCCTATGCCATTGTCACTAACTCATGGATAAAAAATAAATTATGCTATTTAGAGAGATGAGATTCCCAAATTTTTTTATACCAATCAGGAACCTCTATTTTACCAATTGGCATTCTCTCTAAAGTAAAAGGTCTTATGTCTAGAATAGGTGTTCCATTATACATGTCTAGATTATCAACTTCCAATACATTTTCTTTAATATCCATTAATTTTAATATGCTTATAATAAGCAAATTCGGCCTATCTGGAGATCCTGAAGCAAATACTCCTACTTCTGGTGTTTCTAAATTATATAATCTTTCAATCTTCCTTAATCTAACTTTTAATGTTGATTCTGACCCTTGTTTTGATTTATTAGCATATCCTATAGCTATTATATGAGAAAAATCCTTTAAACAACATAGGCCTTCTTTATACTCATCAAAAATAATTATTTTGCCTAAAACTCCTCTAAGAGAGTTTCTTATAATATCATCGCTATACTCAGTAATAACAGTTCCTATTGGACGTAACTTGATTTCTTTGTTAGCCTCGCCTTCTAAATAATCTTTCTTGGACTTCAATTCTCTAACCCTATTTATCTTTTTTAAATAATGTTAAAATAATTAACTTATAACCTATTTTAATCTAAAGCATATTTCTAAAAATTTAAAAATAATTTAAAAGAAAATTTATAAAAAATAACTTTCTTTTAAAGATTGTTCATATAAAATTTAAGATATTGTCTTTTTGAATTCTTCTATTGCTTTTTTGACCTCCTCTACTGATGCTTCATCTTCTAGTGTAGAAACATCTCCTAAAGATTGGTTTAAATAAACAGCCTTTATAACTCTTCTCATTATCTTACCGCTTCTTGTTTTAGGTAGAGATCTAACTATTTCAATTCCTTGAAATACTGCTATAGGTCCGAATTCTTTTCTTACATGCTCAACTAATTCTTTTTTCAACTCATTACTTGGTTTATATCCCTCTTTCAAAGTAACAAATCCCATCGCAACTTCTCCTCTTACTGGATCAGGCACTCCTATTACTGCTGCTTCGGCAACTGCTGGATGAGATACTAATGCGCTTTCTAGTTCAAAGGTACCTATTCTATGAGCTGATATTTTAATTACATCATCTGCTCTACCAAGGAACCAAATATATCCGTCCTTATCTACATATGCTGCATCTCCAGAATATATTACTCCCTTTAGATTTGGCCTTGCTTCCCAATAAGACTTCCAGTAACGATCTTGATCTTTCCATAATTCAGAAGTAAATCCTGGAAATGGATGCTTTATTACTAATACCCCCTTTTCTCCTGGCTTTGTTGGATTTCCTGTATCTTCATTAACTATCTCTCCTAAAATTCCTGGTAATGGAATTCCAGCGCTTCCAATTTTAATGGGCATCATTTTTATACCATATGTATACCCTACTACTGGACCTGCTGTTTCTGTTTGCCAATAATGATCAATAACAGGAACTCTTCCTTCTAGAACATCATACATAAGCCATTTCAATGGGGCAGGATTTAATGGTTCTCCAGCACTAAATATCACATCTAAGCTTGATAAATCATGTTTTTTAGCATAGCTTGTACCATATTTCATTAGTAATCTAATTGCTGTTGGAGAAAACCAGATCTTTGTTATTCTATTCCTTTCAACAACCTCCCACCACATATCAGGTCTTGGATAATCAGGTACTCCATCATATAAAATGCTTGGTATACCAAATATAGGAATCCCCCAAACCATATAGCTTATCCCTGCCTGCCATCCAACATCACTTGTAATAAACCAAACATCAGTTGGTTTTAAATCATAGATCCATCTAGCCATAGTTACTGCATGATTTTGGAAAGGACCATGTTTATGTACAACTGGCTTTGGTTTTGCTGTTGTACCAGATGTGGGTGTTATAAATACTGGTTCATTTGATTCCATCCACTCAACTTCACTTGTTCCGTCTTTTGAATAGTCTAAAAATTCATCAAAATAGATATCTCTTCCTTTTACCATATTAACATCGTTTTGTGAATAACCAGACTTTAACAAAACAACCCTTTTTATCTTAGTTTTAGCACCATTAATTGCATCATCAACTGTTGCCTTTAGATTTGAAAGTTTTCCCCTCCTCAAATTATAGTCTTGAGTGAAAATCCACTCCGATTCAACGCCATCAATTCTATCTCTTAATGCCCCAGCAGAAAATCCAGCATAAACTGATGAATGGATAGCCCCTATTCTTGCAGCTGCATGAAGAACCGCAACTGATTCAGGTCTAGTTGGCATATATGTAAGCACTCTATCTCCTTTCTTTATGCCCATTCCTCTCATTGCAGCCGCTACTTTGTCTACTATGCTTTTATACTGAGCAAATGTATATGTTTTTGTTAAACCAATTTCAGGATTTTCATAAATATAAATTGCTTTATTGCTGTAACCCTTATCAATTTGATAATCAATATGGCTATACTCGGTGTTTGTTATTCCCCCAATAAACCATTTATACGGTTCACCATTTTTACCCCATTCAAATGTTTTTTCCCACTTCTTCTTCCAATATATAAACTGCGTATTTTCCTCAGCAATTTTTTCCCAAAATGCTATCGGATCTTTTTTTGCCAATTCTGATAAGTATTTAACATAAGGCGGTATTAAGACAACTTCCTCTTTACCTTCTTCTATACTTTCCATATTGCTCACTCCCATTTTTTTACCACCATTATGTATTCATAATTGAATACTTAAATTTTTATAATCTCAAATATATACTTTTAGTTAATATTCCGAAAATTATTTTATCTACATCAAAATTAATATTAAAGGGAATTTAAAATGAAAATAATAGCAGTTGATATTGGTGCTACAAATCTTAGGGTAGCATTATTTGAAGATGAGAAAAAAATAGATGAAATCAAGAAAAATACCCCTAAAGATTCACCGCAATCGCTTTCATTAAGCATAATAAATTCGATAGAAACGATATCTCCTGATAATGATTTTGAATCTATTGGAATCGGTTCTATAGGCCCATTAAATTTAAGAAAAGGTATAATAGAAATCGCACCCAACTTGGGTCTTAGGAATTTGCCTTTAAAAGAACCCCTAGTTAAAAAGTTTAACAAAAAAGTGTACATTAGCAATGACGCTATGGCAGCAGTATGGGCAGAAAAAATTCTTGGGAAAGGAAAAGAAAGTAACGATATTGTCTATATAACTATAAGTACTGGTATAGGAGTGGGGGCCATAGTTGATGGAAATTTATTGGTAGGAAGAAGAGGTAATTCCCACGAGTTAGGCCATGCCGTAATAAATTTTGAATCGAATGAAATTTGTGGCTGTGGGGCTATCGGGCATTGGGAGGCATATGCTGGTGGTAAAAACATACATAGAACAGCATTAAACTATGCAAAGTTTTGGAAAGAGAAAAAAACAAAAGCATATAATTTAGCAATCCAAGATAATTTAACACCAGAAAAGCTATATGCTTTAGCAAGAGAAAATGATGAATTTGCAATTTCTCTTGTTGAATATATTAATAAAATACACTCTGCAGGAATATCAACTATTATTGCAGCATACGATCCCGAATCAATATATATAGGAGGAAGCATTTATCTATATAACGAAGACATAATAAGACCTTCTCTGATTAAAAACATACCTTATTATAGTGCATTAGGGGTTCCAAAAATTGAAAGATCCTCATTTGGAGATGACCAAGTATTATATGGGGCTGCAAGTATTGCTTTAAATCCTCCTGAACAAATAAAAAAATTCTCAAGTTTTTAAAAAAGTTAATTAACTTTTATAATTAAGAAAAGAAAGGAGGTGCACAATTTCGATAGAAAAAACAATAATATGTCTCAGAGGAGACTACGAGGCAATTAAAATAATAAAGGAAAAGAAAGAATTATTAAATAGACAGGGAATTAATATAATAAATGATTTTAATAAAAATATTATAAATTATGATGTTATTATTTCCCCATTAAAAAACACTCCAGAATTTGATATTTATTATCCTCTTTTAAATGGAATTAAAAAAGTAATTTATGAGGAAGATCCGGAAAAAGCATTAAATAAAGCAATATCATACCCAGATGATAAATTTAATTTTACAATAGTCGGGATAGATCCTGGAAAAACTTGCGGATATGTTGTAATAGTAGATGATATAATAATAGATTTAGGAAAAATACCTTGCAACAAAATTGGAAATAAAATTTATCATGATGTATCAAAAATTGATTACAAAAAGAAAGAAATCTTGCTTGGATCAGGCGATGGCTGGAGTGAAGCAAGCATTTCTTTACTAAAGAATGGTTTACCTTATAAAGTGATACGAGAGGATGAGGTTGCCAGGGTTATACCTAAAATCCCTTTGTTTAAATTTTTTAAAGATAAAGACATAAGATCGGCTATGGCTATTGCATTAAAGGGGAGCAGTGCTTGGATGGATCATTAATTAAGTTCTTAGATGAAATCAAATTTGAATATCATAAAGAAGCCCTTGCCAGAGAGTATGAAGTTTCTAGATTATTAAAAGAAAGCCAAGGTAAACTGCATGCACAGGTTTTTGGCGTAAAGGATTCTGAATTAGCATCCTCTGGAAACATTGTAGACACCAGAGAAAAAATGTTAAAAGCATTAAATTCAATTAATCTTGAAGAGGCATATTACAAATTATTAAACTCTTTTACTACAAATTCCAAAGCAAACATAATTGGTTCTCCTAATTTATTCGAAACAAGTAATGGTTTAAAATCACTACCATTTGTAAAATTTTATGAAAAAGATGGAGGATACTATTTAACTAGCTCCATAATAATTTCCTGCTTTAATAATATTTGTAATGCAAGCATACACAGAATAATGCTATTGAATGAAAAAGAAGCTGTGATAAGACTAGTCCCAAGGCATCTTTATTATCTTTATAATGAAGCCAAAAGAAAAGGCGTAGATCTACCAGTTACAGTTGTTGTTGGGGTACATCCAGCAATAATCTTGGCATCGGCAACCTCTCCTCCCTTAGGATATTATGAGATAAATGCAGCTGCTAATTTACTTGGTTCTTTGGAACTATATAAATCACCAGTTCATAATAACCCTATTCCATACGGAAGCGCCTATATAATAGAAGGTTATTTAACATCAAGATTGGTCGATGAAGGGCCTTTCGTAGAGGCTATGGGGGGCTATGATATTATTAGAAAACAACCTATTTTATTTGCTAAAAAAGTATATTATAAAAAAGATGAAACATCTCACATTATATTACCAGGAGGATTTGAGCACGCAATGTTAATGGGATTTCCAAGGGAAGCAACCATTTATGAAAGCGTTTCAAAGGTCGTACCCAAAGTATATGGTGTTAAACTGACTTTTGCAAGTGGAGGATGGCTACATGCCATAATATCAATTGATAAAAATCATAATGGAGATGCTAAAAATGCAATTTTAGCAGCATTTGCTGCACATCCAAGCCTAAAGCATGTAGTTGTAGTCGATAAAGACATCAATATTGATGATCCAAATGATGTCGAGTGGGCTATAGCCACGCGTTTTCAAGCAAATAAAGACCTTATCGTTATTAATAATGCCAGAGGATCAAGTTTAGACCCAAGCTCTATTGATGGATTAACCTCAAAGATGGGAATAGATGCCACAAAACCTATTAATGCAGGTCAAGAATTTGAAAGGGCAAAAATACCTTAATTAAGATAGAAAGGTATTTATATTATAAAGCCTTGATATTTTAATAAAGATAAAAGCGGTGAAATGAACCGTGGATTTTGATGAGAAATATAATCTTATAAAAAATAATTTAGTTGAAATAATTACAGAAGAAGAACTAAAAGAAAAATTAAATCATGGAGATAAGCTAAAGGGTTACCTAGGATTTGAGCCAAGCGGATTAGCTCATTTGGGTTGGATCATATGGATGTTTAAAGTGAGGGATTTAGTAGAATCAGGAGTTAATTTTTATATTTTAGAAGCAACTTGGCATGCAATGATAAATGATAAACTAGGGGGAAATCTTGATTTAATCAGAAAGGCGGCAAAGCTAACAAGAGATGTAATGAGCTCTCTAGGAATTCCCATAGATAAAATAAATTTTGTTGATGCAGAAAAAATGGCTTCTGATAAAGACTATTGGGCATTAGTTATTAAGAGCATGAAATTGACCAGCTTAGCAAGAATGAAGAGAGCATTAACTATTATGGGAAGATCTACAGATGAAGCTGAGCTAGATACATCTAAATTGGTTTATCCAGCCATGCAAGTTAGTGATATAATCTATATGGATTTAGATATAGCCTTAGGAGGTCTTGATCAAAGAAAGGCCCATATACTAGCAAGGGAGGTAGCTGAAAAGATAAAGGTTAAAAAACCAATCGCTTTACATACACCTATTTTAACTGGACTTGATGGAGGCCAAAGAATGGATTCGAAGGAAATTGACGAGATTGCAGCAAACTTTAAAATGTCAAAATCAAAGCCTACTTCTGCCATATTTATCAATGATCCACCAGATACAATAAAAAACAAAATTATTAATGCATATTGTCCTCTTAGACAGGCAGAGCTAAATCCTATATTAGAGATAAACAAATATCTTCTGTTTTCTAAAAAAGGATTTGAACTTAAAATAGAAAGACCTCAAAAATATGGGGGAAATGTTACATTTACATCATACGAAGAACTGGAAAGCGCTTATATTAATGGAAAATTACACCCAATTGATTTAAAAAACGCCACTACAGTAGAAATAATTAAATTACTTGAACCAGCTAGAAAATTATTTGAAAACGAAAGTGTTAGAAATCTAGCTGAAGAGATAACAAAAGGAGTAACAAGATAAACAGTTTTGTAAATAATTTAATTTTAAATTTTTATAAACTTATATGCTCTGAAAATCATATTCAAATTAGATAGGGCAACGGCCCAGAGAAGATGGGATGTATCAGCATCTACTATTTCTGATACATCTCATCATCAAAAAACACAATAATAAAAACAAGGGTGTAAAAGTTGAAATATCTAATAAAAGCCTCGTTTGAGGTTGATGGTAGAGTAGATAAGCATGATGTGATAGGAGCTGTATTTGGCCAAACTGAAGGATTATTAGGAAGCGAATTTAATTTGGAAGAATTGCAAAATAAAGACAAGATCGGTAGGGTTCATATAGATATGAAATACCAGGGAACAAAATCCGTTGGTATTTTGCAAATACCCAGCAATTTAGATAGAGTTGAAACAGTTTTACTAGCATCAATGATTGAGGCAGTAGATAGGGTGGGACCATATGATGCAAGAATTACAATTGATGATATACAAGATTTAAGAATAGAAAAACTGCAAAAAATTGTAGAAAGAGCAAGGCAGCTACTTCAAAGAGTAAAAGAACAAGAACCAGATATTAAAGAAATAGTAAGACAAATAGCTCAAAAATCAGAAATACAACCAAAAGTTATTGAATTTGGTGAAGAAAAACTACCAGCTGGACCTGATGTAGAAAAGGCTGATACAATAATAATTGTTGAAGGAAGAGCTGATGTAATTAACTTAATGAGATATGGGTATACAAATACTGTTGCATTGGAGGGGGCAAGAGAAAAAATTCCCAATTCGATTGTCGAGTTAGCTAAAAACAAAAAGGTTATAGCATTTGTTGATGGTGATAGAGGAGGGGATTTAATTTTAAAAAATCTATTAGACCAAGTCCATGTAGATTATGTTGCAAGGGCACCAAATGGCATGGAAGTCGAGCAACTTACAGGCAAAGAAATTGCTAGAGCACTATCACAGATGCTTCCTGCAGAAGCAGTTAAGCAACAACTAGCCAGCATAAAGGAAACAAAAGAAGAGGCTGAATTAGCCCATGAGCAAACAGTACCACAAATAGAGCAGAGTGAGCAGAAAAAAGAAGAGGAAATAGTTCAACCCGAAACAAGCGGGGAAGTTGTTCAACAAGTTCAACAAGTTGAAGAAAAATCACAAACAACTCAATTAGTTGTACCAAAAGATGTTATAGATAATATTAAAAATGTTAAAGGTACATTGGAAGCCATAATATATGATAGAGAATGGAAAGAAATAACTAGGATAAAAGTAAGAGATCTATTTACTTGGTTAGAATCTTTGCAAAATAATTCTGCATATGCAATTATTTTTGATGGTATAATAACCCAAAGAATATTAGATCTAGCAGGAGAAAAAGGCATAGCATTGCTTATAGGTGCTAGAATGGGAAGCAAAATATCTGCTAAAAGAGGAGATGTAAAATTTGCCACATTTAGTGATTTAACCTGAATTTAAGAAATCAAATAGTGAAGGTTGCTTAGATCCAACCTTCAATTCTTTTTCATTTATGCCAAAATAACTTAATATTCTTAAAGCTGCTGGTATTATTTGCTTATCAATATAATAATTTACATCTATATCACTTGATTTTACAGTAAAATATGGTCTTGCTTTCTTCGATATTGATCCTGTTCCCTTTATTATAACATAACCTACCTTACTTCCCGGAGTTACTTTATATCCCATTTTTTCCATTAACTTAGCTACATAAGCATGAGGAGTCTCAGCCTCGTATTTGTCAAGATCTTTTGTTAATGTTTTCCATATGATCAATTTATCCATAAATATATTACCGTTCTTTAAATCATCAATAACTTTCTTAACATATTCAACTGCTTTTTTAGTTTCTCCAGTTTTAAGCACAATCTCAGCTATGCTTGTTTGAACTTCTTTTGATAATTCGCTCCAATCACCTCTTGCAGCTTCAAAGCCAACAATATCTATTTTTCCATCTGGTAAAAGGCCTGCATATCTCTTTTTTGCTTCCGTAAAGAATATCCTTTTATAGACCTTATCTATTTTTATATCAAATTCCATTTCTTTTGTAACAAAATCTATTACTTTGTTAACTTTTTCTTCATTATTTTCAACGAATAGGCTATCTGTATCCCCATAATATACCTTTAATCCAATTGATTTTGCATAATTTATTGATTTTGTTATTAGATTCCTACCCCATGCGGTTATTGCTTCCGCACAATCTTTACAATACCATCTAGCAGCTGCCCACCCTAGATAACCATAACTTGCATTAGCTAAAACTTTGATTGCCCTCTGCCTTTCATTTAACAAATTATATTCTGGACTTCCTTCTTTATATTGTTTCATAGACTTCTTTATTTCGCTTCTCCACTTTAAAAACCTTTCTAATACCTGTCTCATAAAGGCAGGTCTATCTCCACAGAATTTATGGTTTACCTCCGGTGAATCATATATAATATTACATTTTTCTTCTTCCTTTAACAATGTGTCTGGACCTACGTTATATTTTACCATAATACTTGGATACATGCTAGCAAAATCTAAGACAGCTACATTTTCATGTATTCCTGGTTCTGGCTTTAACACTACTGCACCCATGTAGCTTTCCATAGTTCTTTCAATTCTATTAGGCATCAGTTCCCCTTTCTTTTTTGCTTCCCTCATTAATCTAGCTTCCAATCTAAAAGCAACACTCGCAGAAACCACTTGATCCATAGGTAAACCGCTAATGATACTAAGCTGGGCTCCAAAAGGCAAGAATTTATTTGCTAATCCAATGGTTGATTCAACATCATCTAAGGAATATTTTTTAAGGTAGCCTCTTTTTTCAGGATCATCCCAATACTCTGATATTTGCCACCAATTAATATTAGTCCTTTTATCCTTAGGCATTACGCCAAGATAGTCTGAAACCTCATCCAATGATTTAACTTTTATCTCCTGCAACTCGTCAGCAAAGTCGTATAAGTCCACATTAAGTCTTCCTTGGATCGAGTAATGACCGAAAACGCTTAGATTAGGCTCAGAATCTCTTTTTCTACCAAGATCTAATTTGATTTTATATCTTTTCGCCCTTTCTATTAAGTATGGCAAATCAAACCTGTTCTGATTATATCCAACAATAATATCCGGATCTTCCTTTTTTATTAAATCAATAAATTCATTTATTAGTTCACTATCATCATGGCCTTTTGCTTCCAACAATATTGGTTCTTTTTGATTATTAAATCTTATGCTTATCAAAATAATAGGATCCCTTATCGGATCAGGAGTTCTTTGAGGATTATATACCTCTATATCAAATGCCATAATTTTTAAATCTTTTAAAGGATCAACATTTATTTTACTTTCATCCTCTTCCAATTCACCATCAATCTCATATATTTTATCTACAATATAAGAAGAATCTTTGTTGATAGGCTTAACATTAACTTTATACCACCTCATAGGATATAGATTTTTATCTAGAATATACCTTAAAGAAAATCTAATGTCTGCTTCTAGAACATCCTTTACACCATCTATTGAAGCCATACTTTCTCTGTACTCTCTAACCATTTCAGGAATAACAGTTGTTACTTTTAAAACATCTACAGGTCTGCCCATATAATTTAATGATAAGATGTCTAAGCCAATTATCGGACTCCTTGGCTTTGAAGATTTATTAATTGCTTTCATTATTTTATCTTTTTCGTATGAATTATTTAATAGAAGGTAAAAATATGGTCTAAACTTGTTATAAGTTAATAAGACTTTACTATTGTTATCATCTCTTCCCCACAAATTTATTATAGGAATATTATCAATTACTTCATAGCTAACATCAAGGAGTTGAAAGCTTATTGCATTATTCATCCTACTGCCCCACTTCTATATATGTAAACCAAAATCCTTAAGCTATACTACTTAAATAAATATGGAAACCAATCCTATTATTCCTCCTAAGACTACAAAGAATGACAACACCCAATATATCTTTATTTTACCTCCTCTTATTGGATTACCTTTCATTATTACAGGATCGGAAACCAATTTGCCCAAATAATATAATGGGGGAACAACTACTATTGTATATATAACCATTAGTTCTATCATAAGGTAAACCAAGTTTCTTGAAAAGAAAACTAATATTAATGCAGGCAAAGATTCTATTATGTATATAATTATATATGATTTATGGCTTCTTATATTTAAGGCTTCCAAAGTACCCCAAGCAGATGCCATTGATATTACAACCAAGGCCAAAAAACCAGATGCCAAAAATCCTATGCCAAATATATATACGGCCTCATGATTAAAATTAAGCAATATGTTTTGAAATACTTTTGGACTAAGCACGGAATTTGAATAATCCTCTATATTAGGATCCAATTTAGAGAAATTAAATCCAACCACAACAGTTATTACCATTAATATTTCAGAAATCATTGCTCCAATTAAAGTTTCAAGTTTCTCTGATCTCATGTTATTCTTATTAAGTTTTTTTCTTGAATCTGCTCCAGAATGGAAAAATAACATCCAAGGCATTATAACAGCTCCTATGCTGGCAGCAAATAAAAAATCGTACGAGGTATTATTATAAGGCTGTATAGGATTTAGACCATAGCTAACAAAATCTTTAAAATTGATTGGAAATATTATTGATAACCAAATTATTGTTGCAACCAAAATAAAGCTTATAGGTATTAAAAACATCTCTGCATGTCTATATTTTTTACTTGTGGCAACTGCTATATGTAAAATAAAGAAAACTGGCAGACCTATTATTAATGGAAAACCAAGCAATTGCAAACCAAGGGCTATTCCTGCATATTCTACAACATATTCAAGAAAATCGGTTACTGCCATCGGTATTGAAGCAACTATTGCCTTTTTTCTTCCATATTTATACCTTATAGCTTCACCCAACCCTTTACCCGAAATTGTGCCCAATGTACCAGCAGCATCTTGTATAAAATATAAAGGAATAGTCAAAATTAACATAACAAATACTAATCTATATCCCCAAGATATTCCTGACTGCAATCCCTCTACTATAGATGCTACGTCAACATCTGCTATCATTACTATCCATGCTGGTCCAAACGTTTTTAGCAATTGTTTGTATTCCATCTAATTTTCCCACAATTTATAATTTAGATTTCTGCCCTTTTTTAGGTTTGCCTAAAAATTTAGGCTTTTATGACTCGGTAGCACTTTAATCATCAAAGCAGAACAACTAAAGTTACTTTATAATTCCTGAAAAAATATATTTACACTGGGACCCAAATTGAAAAAAGGGATTTTGATAGCATTTGAAGGAATTGATGGTAGCGGTATAACAACACACTCAAAAGCTATTTCCCAAAAATTAAAAGAGTTAGGCTATAATACTATCTATACTAAAGAACCAACGAATGAAGTTATAGGAAATATAATAAATAATATTTTAAATAGAAAGTTCGTGGATAATAAAATTATGGGTTTACTATTTGCTGCGGATAGACTATGGCACTACTATTATGGTGATGGAATAAGCAAAGGATTAGCAGAATTGTTAAATGAAGGATATATCGTGATAACCGACAGATACAAATACAGTAGCTTTGCATATCAAGGATTAAATGATGAAACATTAGATTGGATCGTAGAATTAAACAAATTTGCTCCTGATCCAAACATAATTATTTTTTTAGACGTACCTATCGATATCTCTTTAAAAAGAGTTTCAGCAAGGGGTAACATATCAGTATTTGAAAATAAAAATTTTTTGATAGAGGTTAAAAAAAGGTTTCAAAACATATTAAAAATAGCAGAAAAAAACGGCATAAAAGTAATCACCATAAATGAATATGAAAACGATAATATGAAATCTATTGAATCTGTAGATAAAGAAATAATAGATAATTTATTATTATTATTAAAAAATAAAAATTAAATTTATAAAATATATTATATACGATAAAGTTTTAAATTGAAGCACATATTTAAAATAAATGCAAGAGTGAGGTGAATTGGTTGAATAAAGATAGGGCTACTGGATCATTATTGATAATAGTATCCATTATAATTATAATAGCATATTTAATGTTGCTATGGTATCCACCTTTAGCAGTAAAGGCATCGTATTTTTTATTAAAACTAACAGGTAGCATTGCAGTATTGGCTATATTTGCTATAATAGGCTGGATAGGATATACACTAGCAACAACCCCACCACCAAAACCAATAGAAGAAATTGAAAAAGAACTAGAGAAAGAACTAAAAGAAGTTACAAAAGAAGAGAAAGAACCAACACAAACCAAAGAGGGAAATCCTTCAAAACAGTAAAAAGATAATAAGGTTCCATACAAACATTTTTTTGGATGATAAAGTATGGATAAAAAAAGTAGATCTTTATCCGGATCCACGCTCGCAGTGATTATTGTCGTAATTGTAGTTGTGGTAGTTGCTGCAGGTGCGGGGGCATATTATGCAACAAGAAAGCCTGTTACAACAACAGTACCTACGACAACAACATCCGTAATGCGTACAACCACTACTTCTACAAGCACATCTGCACCAGTAGTAACTACAAGTCAGCAATTGATAAATATTAAACCATTACTTGTCTATATAAATTCTAGCCTTATGCCTGGGGCTGGTAATATATCTTCTAAATACTATATATTTATTGTATATGATCCAGAATGCCCTTATTGTGCTATTGAATTAAATCAATCTTTACCATATTTCTATTATTTAGCCAATAATGGATATGCAAGACTAGAATTTGTTGGTATGCCCATTCATGAATATTCATTAGAAATGTTAGCCATGCTTGACTTAATATACCAAAAATATGGATTTCAACAATTCTATAATGTATTAGATCAAAATTATGCCTATTATGTACATAATATATTGTTATATGAAAACAATGTCACAAAACAATTGCAGATGCCAACTCCATATACAATCTATGAAATAATGAATAGGTCAGGCCTTAGCATAAATCTAACTGCAATAAATCAGACTATGAAAAATGCCTATTCCTTAGCCGAAACAACATATAACCAAGGAATAGAAGGCGTTCCTGTTATTATAGTATATAATTCAACATCTGGAAATACACTATATCAATTTATAGGTTTATATCCTGAAAACGAAGTAGAAAACCAAATTAATCAGACATTAGGGTTGAAATGATGGATATATATAGGTTTTCTTTTCCTTTAGACAACATAATAGTTACTATCTTTGATAATATAAATATTGATCCAAAAAGTCTTTCGGACATATCTAAAAATAATCAACCATCAAGTATAATTTTCTCAATTCCAGAAAAAATAAATCCATGCTCATTGGCCTTAATATATAGTTATGTTATGGAAGATTATGATATTGGAGAAAACAGAATATCAAATATTGCATTAAGAGCACTACTTTACCTAACTAGGTCTAATCAATTATCATCAGCAATAGAAAAATCAAAGAGCTATAAAAATATTGCAATAGTCACTAATAGTATTAACTCATTAATTAAAGCTTTATCTTCTTTAAATATAAAATACGAGAAAATAAAAGAAACTAAAATAGGCTGTAATCTTAACGAATTAAACGATATAACATCCTTTAGATTATTAAAGTTACTTTTATAAATATATAATTGCCTGTGATTAGAAAAGGCCGCTTCAGATAAATAAAGATGAAGAAGGGTCGAGGCTATGAGGCATTATTTTTTTAAAAATAAAAATTTAATTATCTTTTATTTAATATATTATACATCTCACCTTTATCAGAGTTCTCTTTGCCATTAAGGGCTAGTTCCTTGAAATCTTAAGGTTTACACTCCTTTTACATGTGATACTCTATTTTTGATGTCCCTTAATATTGTGAAGTAAAATTAGACCTAGCTCCTCATCATTATTAAGTTGATAAATGAGGACAAGCCTTGCCCTTCCTTGGCAATTTTAAATAGCCTTCTTATTATCAATCTTAAAACCATACTTCCATAAATTTTCGGCTGATATAATTGTTTTTTCTCTACTTTTAAGGCTTTCTGCTAAAAATCCATCTTGTGTCTTAGATATGCAAAGATAATCTTCTCCTTTAAAATTGAAAATATCTTTAGGTCTTAAATTTAATATCCTTAAAGATATATATAACCTTGCTTTTCTAGATCCATCTCTATTAATCCCTATTAATTTATAGGTTTCTATTAATTTTCCTAAATAATTTTCTTTAAATTTAAAAGCAATTCCTTTTGCTGTCTCTTGATCCTTAATATATAGATCTAGTCCTTGTTTTTTTATTTCCTCAATTTTTATTATTTCTCCATAGAGTTTATTTGCTAACCTAATAGTTTCGTCTTTTATTTCTTTTAAAATGTTTTCATTCATCCTATTGGGATAACCTCTTATTTGTAAAATTGCATTATAGCCTCTTTGAGTTTTTATGGACGAGCAGACGGGACATATAGTTTTGTTTAATCTTACATTTAAAATTTTTGCTTCTTGAAGTAGAAAACCATTATAATTTGATTCAAATAAAACCCTGATTCTTAATTTATTCAACGTTAACCTATCTAAAAATTCTATAGACTTAACATAGACATCTTTTATTGGATCTACAGGTTTCATTTTTTCCGTGATAACTATTTTTAGGTAATTTATTAATGTTTCTTCTAAGCTACCTAGACCTGCAAACCATTGACCCATATATTTATAAGATCCACATAATGTGCAATATGTATAATCAATTTCATTAGATATGTTTACTAGTCCTTTTTGTTTTATAAAACAATCTTTGCATAAATTTCCTATAAATGCTATATCTTTGCTCGACCTCCCACAAATGGGGCATATTTTTTCTGGCATTCTTTTTCCCTATAATATTTTTTACAAAAGCCTTATTTTGTTTTCTATCTTTGTTTTTACCCACAAAAATAAATGATACCTATATTATATAAGGAATAGCTAACAAATTAATGGCTTAGGATGACTTAGGAAGTCGCAAAAGGTAAAGAAATCGACATGTTAAATCTTATTAAAATTAGCCTATACATTAATTTTATTTAGAAAAAAGAACTAAAAGCAGTAAACTCACCATATATTTTTTGCCAGAGTCTTCATTCTAAAAAATACATTTTAAGATTGGAAAAAGCTGATAAAATGCTAAATAAAGATATATACCTTTATTATAAAAATAATTAAAGTTATTAAAAACTTTAGATTTAAAATATAAATGTGGTGAAAAAATTGAAAGTAGCAATTTTAGGAACTGGATTAATGGGTAGTTCTGCAGCAAAGAAATTAGCCGAAGGTGGTTTCTCTATTATTTTATGGAACAGAACTATTGAAAAAGCAAAAGAGCTATCCAATAAAATAAAAAATAGCGAAACACAAAATTCTCCTTGGAATGCAGTAGAAAATGCTGATGTAGCAATTACCTTTGTATCAGATGACAACGCATTCCTAAACATCATAAGTCAAATGAAAAGAGCTGATGGACTACTTTTTATAAATTCCTCTACAATAACCCCAAATTTAAGTATCATCGCTTCTCAGCAGCTAAAGGATCTTGGTATGTGCTATGTTGAAGCTCCAATAATAGGTGGGCCAAAAAATTTAGAAGAAGGAAATGCAACTTTTATGGTAGCTGGAGAAAAACATTGCATTAGATTTTCCAGAGGCTTGCTTAGTACCATGGGTAGCGTTATAGAACTTGGTGACGAACAATACAAAGCCATAGTTTCAAAGTTGGCTTACAATTCAATACTTATTTCATCTATTTCGATCTTAAGTGAATCAATAGCATTATTAGAATCTTATGGAATAGAAAAAGAAAAAATAAAGGAAATAACTAAAAACACAGCATTTTCAAGCATAATAGATAAATATTTTGATAGAATAGTAAATAAAAATTCTCCAATACATTTTAAGTTATCATTAGCTGCTAAAGATTTAGAGTATGCTAGTAGAGCTGCCTATGACGCAGGATTAGCTATGCCTACAATAAATGCAGCAAGTCAAATATTTAAGCAAGCAGAATTGCATGGACTAGGAAACAAAGACTATACAAGAATATATGACTTTATAAAACCTAAATGAAATTTTTATAAATATTAAATGAAAATGATTATAGATATAGCATATGACTATGCAACTAGAAAAATTAAAATAACCTAGTTATAACATTAAACTATAGGAGGAAGAGGTTAATCTTGGTAAAACAGAAGAATCGTGACAATGGATCGAAAGGTGAAACACCTTTACCAAATGACGAAGAAGGTACTATAATATGCGTTGTCCAAAGAGTAATAGGTGCTGGATTCGTAGAGGTTGTATGCATTGATGGAAATAAATACAAGGGCTGGATACCAGGGAAAATGAGAAGAAGGGTTTGGCTTCATGAGGGAGACACTATCCTATTTCTACCTTGGGGGACTTCTGATATGAAAGGAGAAGTAGTTCATAAATATCAACATGATGAGATAAAAATGTTATCACAAAAAGGATTGCTACCAAAGGATCTACTTGGAGAGGAAGGTGGTTGAATAAATATTTTGAAAAGAAGAGGAAAGAAGAAAAAATCATAAAAGACGAAGATATAATAAAGACTGTTGATGAAGTAATTGATTCATTTACCAATTATCACATAGATAAACTAATAAACAAAAAGATCATAAAAAATATAAATGGATCCATAAGCTCTGGTAAAGAATCAAAAATTTTTTGGGGAAAAGGGTGGCAAGATGAAGAAATAGCAATAAAAATTTACTTAACTTCTGCGGCTGAATTTAAAAAAAGCATAAGAGAATACATTTTGGGTGATCCTAGATTCGAATCTATACCAAATAAATTTAGGTCTTTAATTTATCTATGGGCAAAAAAGGAATTTAACAATCTTAAAAAAATGAGAGAAGTTGGAGTAAATGTACCTGATCCAAAGGGTGTTTCGGGAAACATCGTTGTAATGCAATTTATTGGAGAAAACGGATATAGAGCACCATTACTATATGAAATATATAAGGAATTAGACGATGATGCAATTGATGAAATATATAATAGTATAAAAAATGATATAAGAAAAATGGTATGCGATGCAAATTTAATTCATGCAGATCTTAGCGAATTCAATATAATGTATTGGAATAACAAACCCTATATTATTGACGTATCTCAATCGGTAGATATAAGACATCCAAAATCTCTTGAGTTACTAAAAAGAGATTTAAAGAATATTAGAGAATTTTTCTCGAAATCTATAATAACTGAAGATTTTGAAGAATTCGAAATGGGGGTAACAAAATGTCTATAGACAATTATCAAGGTAGGATCGAAAAGTGGGTAAAGGTTTATGCACCTATACCAATCGAAGATTTTGAAAAGGTAAGCAAGGAGATTGATAACATAAAAAAT
Source organism: Caldisphaera sp. (assembly GCA_002877855.1). The sequence goes on along the minus strand of PNIA01000001.1, from coordinate 8,117 downwards.
GACATAGAAAGAATACTGGGAACTAAAATAACCCTTGATAGGCAAAACTCGGTGGCAATAATAGAACCTAGAAATGAAAAGGCTTCTCCTGCTGATCTTATAAAAGCTAAGGATATAATTGTTGCAGCATCCATTGGATTTTCAAAGGAAGAAGTATTGGATCTATTAAATACAGACAATATATTAATAACAATAGATATAAAGTCCAGAATAGGAAATTCTCCTAACCATATAAAAAGGATTATGGGTAGAATTATTGGAGAAGACGGAAGAGCAAAAAAAACTTTGGAAGAAATAACAGGAACTATAATACACGTGGGAAACAATATGGTTGGTATAATAGGAGATTATGATAGAGCCGTGATAGCTCAGCATGGCATTGATATGCTAATAGAAGGAAAAATGCATAGCACAGTTTACAAAAAACTAGAGGAAATGATGAGAGAAATAAAAAGAAAAGATATTACTAGTATTTGGGAAAAAAGAAATCCGTTTTAGGCTCTCATTAAGTAATTTAGAAAACAAAATAATACAATATGTTTTTAATATAGATATTAACATGATTTTGGCTTTCCTTTTTTACTATAAAAAAATTCTTATCATCTTATAATTTTACTAGTATAATTTTTAATTATTAAAAATATTAATTTATAAATTTATTTTTCTAGCGAAAGTAATTTAGAATTAAATACTATTATCTTAGTTTTATCTTTAAAATTTAATTCATTTATATCAATGAAGTTTTCATTGATATGTATAATTTCATATTTTGATATTTTCAAAAAATTATCAATTGAATCATAAGGCAATGTTGAACCATAAATCCAATAGTGCATAGGTATAACCATCTTAGGCTTTAAATAATCTATATATTTTTGAGCTTCTAAATAATCAATAGTAGTAACTCCACCAACAGGTATCATCAAAATATCAACATTTATAAAATCTCTCATTTTATTTTCATTAAATTTTTCGCCTATATCAGAAAGGTTTGCTAATACCAGATCATTTATTTTAAATTTAAAAGCATAAACCTTGCCAAACAAATTTCCATCAAAATTGTCATGATTAAATTGAAAGAAATTCAATTCCATGCCATTCAAACTATATGTTTTATTAACTGGATTTTTTATAATATTCTTTGTCTGATTTCCCATTACTATTTTAATTGCATTATGGTCATAATGGTTATGCGTTACAATAATATAATCTGCTGAAACTTTACATTTAACTAAATTTAAACTACCTCCATCGTGTGGGTCTACAGCTATCTTAATTCCATTGTTTTCAATTATAAAATAAGAGTTACCACACCAAGTTATCCTCATTTTCTATACCTCTCTTAATATTGATCTATTTTATTTTCTATACATTCCTAAAGTAATTTTCTTTAAGTCATCATCTATATTAATTAAATTTGCTTAAATATCTTATATTTTATACTTACTTTTTAATAACAAATAAAGAGAAATACTTATTAACTCAGTAAAATAGCTTATATTTCGGGAATTTAATATTTCGCTTAGTTAATATGGAGGGATGATTTGGTGATATCATTTCAAGAAAAAAGCATAGCTACCCTCGATGATGTTGATTTAACAAATAAAAAAGTATTATTGAGAATAGATATAAACTCTCCAGTAAAAAATGGTATTATTATTGATACAAGCAGATTAAGAACCCATACAAAAACTATTAAAGAATTAGTAGAATCCGGTGCAAAAGTAGTAATAATGAGTCATCAGGGAAGACCTGGTGAAGAAGATTTTATTTCTTTAAAAAATCATGCTGATATGCTAACTAAATTACTTGGATTTAATGTAGAATTTATCAGCGATATAATTGGACCAGAAGCTAGAAAAAGGATTGCAACCTTAGAAGTTGGTGAAGTACTAGTTTTAGAGAATTCAAGGTTTTTATCAGAAGAAAACATTGAGATGCCTATGGAAAAATTAGCAGAAACAAATATTGTTAAAAAATTATCAAAACTTTTTAATTATTATATAGGAGATGCATTTGCAGCTTCTCATAGAAGCCAAGCAAGCATTGCAGGATTTCCTTACGTATTGCCAAGCATTGCAGGAAGAGTTATGGAAAATGAGATATCGGCATTATCTAAGGCTTTTTACGGAGAAAGGCCTAGAACATATTTTATTGGAGGTAGTAAGCTAGAAGACGCAATAAAAATTATCGATCATTTATTGAAAACAAATTCTGCCGATTATATATTAACTGGTGGTCTTGTTTCTCTCTTAGCACTAAAGGCCAAAGGATATAATGTAGGAGATGCTGAAAATATAATAAATCAAAAGTTTAAACATCTATACGATGAAGCTAAAAATTTGGTAAAAGATAATAGAATAATAACTCCTGTAGATGTAGTATCAGAGATAAACAACGATGTAGAAATCCAAAAAATAAGTAATATAAGTGGCTCACCAAAGGATATAGGCCCAGAAACGATTAAAAATTATAGCGATATACTTACAGAATCAAAAACCATAATAATGAGAGGACCTGCAGGTGTTATAGAAGATGAAAGATTTAAACATGGTACAATTAGCTTGGCAGAAGCTACATTAAAATCCAATGGTTTCATAATATTTGGTGGTGGCCACTTTATCTCAATATTAGAGGATTTATCTCCTGGGTCTAGAAGGAGAATTAATTACGTTAGTACCGGCGGAGGCGCTGTAGTTTATTTTCTCTCTGGAAGACCAATGCCAGGAATAGAAGCTTTGGCCTATTCTTATAATAAATTTTTTAAGGGGAAAAAGATTGAAAAATAAAATAAGAGTTGCTATAAATGGATTCGGAACAATAGGTAAAAGAGTTGCTATAGCAGTTAACAAACAAGATGATATGGAAGTTTCGGGGATTGTAAAAAAGAAACCAGATTATAATGCTCTATACGCATTTAACAAAGGATTTAAATTATATGTTTCATCAGAAAAAGATATCCAGCTGTTTAAGAAGTCTGGACTTGAAGTAAGAGGTACTCTAAATGAATTGCTTAAAGAATCTGATATAGTTATAGACTCGACACCAGATGGTATAGGAGAATCCTATAAACAGCTCTACAAAACATTTAGCATAAACGCTATTTTTCAAGGCGGAGAAAAACCAGAAATAGCTGAAAAATCGTTTAACTCACTTTGCAATTATGATGAAACTTATGGAAAGAAATATTTAAGGGTTGTTTCTTGCAATACAACAGGTTTACTAAGAAGCATTTGTCCTTTATCTCAAATTGCCCAGATAGATAAAGTTAATGCAATTTTAATTAGAAGAGGAGCAGATCCTCAAGAAATAAAGAAGGGACCTATAAATTCTATAGTTCTTAATCCACCACATTTGCCAAGCCATCATGCACATGACGTAAAATCAGTTTTACCATGGATAAACATTTCAACAGCAGCTGTCGTTGTTCCCACAACATTAATGCACATACATCATGTTAACATAAGGTTTCAAGAAAACATAAAAAAGGATGAAATCTTAGAAACATTAATAAAAACTCCAAGAATTATTTTAGTTAACAGCAAAAATACAGGTATAGAGAGCACAGCTCAAATAATAGATGCAGCAAGATTATCTAGAGAAAGAGGAGATTTAAATGAACTAATAATTTTTGAAGACTCTATTAGTGTAGATCACAATGAAGTTCAATACTTCCAAGCAGTTCACCAAGAATCAATAGTTGTTCCTGAAAATATAGATGCTGTAAGAGCTTCCCTTGGTATAGCATCAAAGGAAGAATCGATAACAGAAACTGATAGAAAGCTTGGAATTAATAAATCTCTTTGGTAGTCATTTAATAATCAGAATCTTTAATTAAATCTTGTTTTGGAATTACTGCTTTCTGACTTAAAGTTACTAGACCCACCTTAGCAGTTAAATCATTTAACCTCTTGTAAAACTTTATATCCAGCAAATTCTTATCATAACTCCATTCTACAAAGCTACTAAGCCCATCTATAAACTCTTGAGAAACTATTTTGGCTATGTTTTTTATTTCATCTTCATCTGCTATCTCAATCGCTTTTTCCAGCACTTTATCAGATGGATGAGTTAATCCAGCTAAATATTTGCTAACGGCCGCAGGAGTTATATTAAGTTCACTTGCTAGCTCTCTGACACCCCGCGTAGTTGCTAATATTTCTATTATCTTTCTTCTTGATTCTTTTCCAAGGAGATGTACATATTTTGTCATTAAATTCAGCACCTATTATCTTCTTGATTAAGATAACATAATAAGAGGTTGAGATAGGAAAATTGGCTTAAATCCTTAAAAACTTACCCTATTATCTTCTTGCCCTTTTTCCTGATAGTTTACTAGACTTCCTTAGTTCAAAATCTATTTCAGCATCTATCATTGATGCCTTGCTTTTTATTTCATTTAAGTTTTTATCTATTAAATCCTGGTAATTTTTCTGAATTCCTATTTTTTCTAAAGCCTCTTTTCCATCTCCAGTTAATCTTATCTTTCTATACCTAGGTTCTGCTTCAGCTAAACCCGTATATAACAATGCTACAATATCATTTTTCAATACAGGACTATAGGGATCATTGCCAAGCAAATTAAACTGATAGCCGAAATCCGCACCCTTACCCTGTAAATCATGTATTACTATTTGCAACGTCCTTTCATGAACAGCACCTAACTTTGAAATTAAATACAATAATGACATAAACTTGGGATTTTGGAAGACTCTATCTTTGGTTATTACTTGAGTAGAAACTATTTTCAATTCTTTAATAGTTGATGCCTTTGAATCTACTTGTTCCTCTCTAACTTTATTTTGTTTCTTACCTCCCAAATTTTCTCACCATAAGCTAAAACTCTCCTCTAACATAATAAGTTATGTGGGGAGCTTAAAATTGAGATGGAAGAAAAAAAGTATTGCAAAAATATCTAGCTTTATTATAATTTCATTTATAATATTTTTCTTATTTATTCCACTAGCTAATGCACAGCAAGTTGGATGGCAAAAATCTACATGGGTTTTTCTTCCTGCCGTGGAGGGTAATAATTCTGGTGCAGTGATTAATACTACTATAACCCTTTCATATCCAGGTACAGGTCAAGTAACTGTAACTAGTAATGGGCAAGTTCAGCCCTCAACACTATCAAGTATGGAAATGGCCTATATGGTTGCAATGCTTTATTCAGGTTTAGACTATAAAAACTATAATCTGAAGGTATATATTAATACTTCTGGTACAATTTCGGGTCCCAGTGGTAGCTTTGGAGTTATGATAGCAACTTACGGTCTTATTAATGGTCTAAATACATCAATTCTACACCACTATGCCATAACAGGAGCAGTTAGCCCGTCAGGTCTTTCTGAACCGATTGGAGGTCTAAGCGAAAAATGTAGTGCAGCTAATAAAAACAATTTAACTTTAGCTTTTCCTATCGGAAACCTAGGAACGAATTTAAATCAGACATGTAAATATTATGTAGCAATCCCAGGTATTATAGCAGGTACAAATGAAATATATAGATCTACACCTTATTCAATCAATATTAATATTCAAAATAACTCTATGTTTAATGCAGCAATGAAGGAAGCTGCTATAAATTTTATAAGTGGAACTAACAGTTTATTATCTCAAATAAATGATTCCATAAATAAATTATCAAATCAAGGATTTCTTTTACTGAGCATATCTCAATTAATTAATTATTCTAAAAATAACTTAAATTTAGCTAACAGCTATTTAAATATAACACCATATGCATCTGCCAGCTATGCTTTTACCTCTTATTATGATGCTTTAACTGCTAACTATACTATTTGGCTATATGAATTATCAAATAATGGGACTATATATCCATCGCAATTCATTATAAATCAATCGCAATTCATTATAAATCAATCTAATAATCTTCAAAATTACTTAATTAACTACAGCAACTTAAGCACCTTGTATTCTCAAGAATTACTTGCCACAGCCTTTAGTAGAATAGCAGATACTATTTATAATGCAAAATATACAGAAAGCATAGTTCAAAGCACTGCAAATGCTTCATTGATAGATATAGCTCAAAGCCTAGCTTACTCTGAAGCTAGGCTAGAGACTGCGTACTCCTGGTACAAAGCTGCCCTTGCAACGAGCTCTACACCACCATTTGTTACACAACAAATGATAATTTCAACAGCATCCTCTGCTTCACAATTTACAAGCATAGCTATAAATTATGCTAATTCTCTCATAAGTTATTATGTCAGCCAATTCATTTCTGCAGGAAATATAGGAGAAGCAAACGCATTAAATGCTATAAGTAGCGATCTCAGCTATTTGCTATCAGATGGAAATAACTTGCTTTCACATGGCTACTATACTGCAGCTATTGGAGTTTATGAAGATGCTCTACAAAATTCCCTAAACATAATTTTTATAGTAACAGGAACAAATTATACTATAGTAACTAATAGCTATGCTAATGAACTCCAAAATGAATTCAATTTAATAAGTTCGCAATTAGCCTCCAGAGGATTGGAAAACTCGATAGACAATGCATACATGACATATGCAAGACAAATAATAAATTATGATCCAGCTGATGCATTAAACATAATGGAAACAGCCGTTGTAGATTCAATAATATGGTATTTGGGCGAATTAACATTAAATGGTGGTAATGTAATCAATTATGTGCCTGTTTCAAACAATTCGTTAAATATAGCATTTAATTTAATTTATTTAATTATCGGTATCTCGATCGGTGTACTAGTAGCTATAACCTATATCATTAGCACTTATAAAAAATCCAATTACTATTAAACTATGAAACCTCTAAATAATATTTGACGACTTTTGTTATACATTAAAAAAGTCGTCTAATGTTTTTCTATAATTTCTTCCCTTAGGCTCTTCTTTTTCTATAATATCTTTGACTTTTTTAATATCATCTTCTAATTTTTTTCTCAATTCTGGGTTATATATTACAGCTGCGGGATGGTATGTTGACAATATCTTTATTTTTTTGTTACTATATAAAGCCTCTTTAATTTTTTCTCTTTCAAAAACCAAATTATGCCATGTCAAGCCAAGAATAGAATATACGGATTCCCCAGATATTCTCCCTAAGGTAACAATTATTTCTGGTAAAATTATTTCTATTTCTTCTTTTAAATATATGCTACATTGATCTACTTCATATTTATAGGGAGTTCTATTACTTGGTGGTCTGCATTTTACAGCATTTGTTATATATACATTACCCCTATCTATTCCATTCTCAGAAAGAATCTCATCTAAAATTTTTCCAGCAGAACCAACAAATGGCCTACCTTCTAAATCCTCATTCCTACCGGGAGCTTCTCCAACAAACATTACCTTTGAATTAATACTTCCTTCACCAAACACCGGATTTTTTCTGGATTTATATAAAGGACACCTTTTACATTTTTCTATATTTGAATTCAGCCTTTTTATTTTTTCAGCCTTATCCAACAACATATTCCCCACTTAAATTTTATTTAAGCTTCTATAGGTCTTTCCACTTTCTCAGCAGTTGGCTTTGACGGAATAATACAAATAAATTTCAAATCAGTATCAGCCCAATACTCATGATTTATATTTGGTGGAATATATATAAAGTTATCAGATGAAATCTCATAAATTTTTGATCCAATCTTTATTTTTCCATTACCTTCCACTATAAAAATTTCATGCTCCCATGGATGAAAGTGAGCATTAATATGTCCACCTTTTTCCATTCTAAATAATCTCATAAAAAAATTATTTGCACCATCTTTGTCGGTCAATAACCATCTAATATAACTGTTTGAGGCTTGATCTGATGGAAGTTTTTCTTCAATCACTTCATAATATTTTTTAACAACTGGTTTAATACCAGCCATTTTTTCACCAATGCTATAAAGACTGCAACACGAGTTAAAATTATTATATTATTTGATATTTTTAAATTATTAACTTATCTTATTGGCAATTTAATAAAAGTCTAAAAACTTTATTCACTATAAATGGCTATGTTTGCCCTCTGTATGTCTGGATGGAGTGTAGTATCTATTGCTGGGATCTGATATCCTTAAAAATGAAAAGAAAGAATTCCAAGCCTCATTGTTTTTCTGAATTATTGTTTG
>PNIA01000022.1 GCA_002877855.1 Caldisphaera sp. | reverse complement strand
AATAATTAAAGAGAAGAAGAATCTATGCCTGGCGAAAAATTTTGATCTATTTTGTAGTAATAATTTGCTAATTTTATTATAGCTTTTTTAATAATATTTTCAGCTTTATCTGTTGATATTTTCATCTCTTTACTAATTTCTTTCCAGCTTCTTCCTTGCATAACTTTTAATATAAGTAACTTCTTTTCAAAATCATCCAAAATTTCGTTATCTATTGGTAAAATTTTAAAATAATTATTTACTATTTTAAATATTATATCATTTGTTGTTTCATAGGTCATAGTTCCATAAAGGTATGCCCAAAGTCTTTTCTTTTCAATTTCGTTTATTTCTTCCATTTTATCTATAGGTATTGAATTCAACAAAACTAATGCCAATTCTGGTTCCATATTTTTATAAGTATCATAAAGGCTATAGATCAGCTTACTCTTAAAAATGCTTTCGGCAATTTTTTCTATTTTCTTTGCTTTTTCAGATAAAGCTTTAAGAACTAATACAGTATATTCACCGCTAATCGGGTTTCTATCAGGACTCATGTGGATTATAGAAAACTTGTTTTTAATCCAGAAATTTGATAGTTCTACATTAATACCAAAACCACTGCCTATCCAATCAAAGTTCTTTTCCAAGCTTTCATTAATCAAATAATATATTAATTTGCTCCCTAATCCTTTATTTTGAAGCAGTGGATGAGTTGCAATCCTCACAATCCTCCATCCTCTAAGGTTTCCGAAATCAAAGATTCTGTAATGTTTTATGATTCTATCTGGTATTATATTGCCTCTTGTTTTATCTTCTAGCAATAAAGACTTACTGTATTCATAACTTAAACCACCTTCTTCTGCAAGAAGAGATGCCGATACAACTTTACCCTTATGAGTTGTTATAGCTCTTATGCTGTAATGGGGAGCGTCAGCAATTAATGCTAAGTCATCCGGCTCATTCCTATAATGGGCTTGCACATATATTCCAAATATTTGCCTCAGTAATTGCTCATTGTTGAAAAATAGTTCTTCAGGCTTTGCTATTAGGTAATTTAACTTCCCTTCATTTATATCTTTTAAATCCTGTTCATCAATTTCTACTGGCTCTGCATCCAATAATAAAACATCGAATACCCATTTTTCAATTGGATCGTTTTCAGCATACCTAATTGGCGTAACCATTTCCAATTGTTTTAATATAGTATTTTCATCTTTTTTTAAATAATTTAAAAATCTAAAGCTGAATCCCCTACCTGCCCCTTCATAGCCGTGCAAAGTAGAAGCAATTAAAATTTTCTTATGGGATTGCCATAATTTGACCAACAACGTAACAGGGAGCCCGCTAGCTTCATCTATAGCCAATATATCACACCATTCTTGTATTGCATCTTTTGGCTCCAAATAAGAAATTGAAAAGTTGTCTCCATAAATACCATAAATTAAATTTTCTTTATTTCTATCGACTTTGATTTTAAAGTTTTGTTTTTCTAACCCTTTTATAGCTAATTCCATGAGGCTTTGAGTATTTTCAAGGCTTGGAGACGTAACAATAATTTTTACTTTTTTCTTATCCGATAAAGATTTTACTAAACCTGATAAGCTCAATCCTATTGCACAGCTCTTACCCCTACCCCTATTTGCTGTGACGACTATTACCTTCTTTTTTTCATTAAAATCTATTAGGGACTCGCTTTCTTTAATTACATTTATTTGATCCTGAGTTAAAGCTAATTCATAAACTTCTTTAGGAAAAGTTATGTCTGATGGTATTACTAATTCTTTTTCTTCTGGAATATCATATATTATTTCAGGTTCATTTAATAATTTATCATTATCTGCATCATAAACGAAAACGTTTTCTCTATGCTCAATTATTTTTTTCTTAAACCATGTTATGAAAATGTTTCTAGGATTTTCATAATTCGGAACTATCAAATTTTTCTTAAAGAACGTTATTTTATTATCCCACTTATCCCACGAAGGAGTTTGTAAAATTAGCAAACCTCCTTTTTCTACTAAACCAGATATAATGCCTATATAGTTGGGTCTAAGGTCTTCATATAAATCAATTATTGCACCTTGAAATGTTTGTCCCATAAGTTTTTTTGAATCCTCAATTCTATATATTGATAGGCTTAGCTTTCCTCCTTTTTCTTTTACATTCCGTTTAGCTATCTCTTTTTTCAGCTTTGATGCATCGCTGTGATCATAAAAAACATATAAAAAATTCAAATTTTTAATAATTTGCTCTTCCCTCAATATGTTTTCATATGATAAAATTAATTTTGAAGTTAATATGCCAATTTCTTCTTGATTATCCCCACTTAAAACTATCATAATTCTTTTCTTGCTTTTGTAGGATTGTAATATTGCTTTTTTAAGCATTTTCATAAATCTAAGGAAACCAATCGGCATATCAAAATTTATATCAAATGTTAACTCTTCTGCTCTTTTCTTTATTATTTCTTTAAAGTTTGTTCTATCATTTGTTTCTTCCATTCTTCCCCTCTAATATATTGTTTTAATCTTAAATAATAAGTATAAGGTTTGTTGGAGCATAAGATTTTAAAAGGTTTCCTTTCACTTTGTGAAATATGGGGCTGAGTAGTGGAGGAAAATTCTTATATATTATGGCTTGATGAAATTAAGGATTTAAATATTGAGCTATTAGGAGGTAAGGCTAAAGGATTAGTAGAATTAACTAAACATAACTTTCCAGTTCCTCCCGGATTAGTAATTACATCAAAATCATATGAATACTTTATAGAAAAAACAGGTTTAAAGCAATATTTAAATGATACTGTTAAAAAGATTGGTTCATTAAAGCCTGGAGAAATCGAAAAAATAAGTGAAGAAATAACAAGAAAATTCGAAGTTACTGATATACCAGATGATTTAAAAGATATGATAGAACAATCATATATTGAGCTAGGCAAAAGATTAGGGATTGAGAATCCTAGAGTTGCTGTAAGAAGCAGCGCTACTTTAGAAGATGTTGCTGAAGCAAGCTTTGCAGGGATTCAAGATACATATTTAAATGTGCAAGGTATAGAAGATTTACTAAAGTATGTAAAGATGGTATGGGCAAGCATATGGACTGCAAGAGCATTAATTTACAGGGAAAGCTTAGGGTTAGATCATAGAAAGGTATCAATAGCTGTTATAGTTCAAAAGATGGTAAATAGTAAGAGTTCTGGGGTAATGTTTACAGTTCACCCAGCTACTGGAGAAACAAATAAAATTGTCATAGAATCATCATGGGGTCTAGGAGAACTAATTGTAGGAGGTATTGTTACACCTGATAGCTTTGTCTTAGATAAAAATACATTAAATATAATTGAAAGAAGAATATCAGCAAAGAAGATAGGCAGGTTTTATGATCCAGTAAATAAGAAAAACGTCGATATAGAGTTACTTGATAATCCGGAAGATTATCCGGAAGGGCCTTTATATGATTTATTAAAAATGTTTGGCATAACTTCAAAGTCCTCATCATTAAGGGATGAAGAGATAAAATATTTAGCAGAAATTGCAAAAAAGGCTGAAGATGCATTTAATCATGCATTAGATATGGAATGGGCTATAGATATGGATTTAACTTTTCCAAGAAATGTTATGATAGTTCAAGCAAGATTTGAAACGGTATGGTCTAGACAAAAAACAGGAAAAGAAGGAAGTATTTTGACTAGAGGGCTTCCAGCTAGCCCGGGTATAGCAAGCGGATTAGCAAAGATAATACATACAGTTAATGAAGCCGCTGAAAAAATGAAACCTGGAGACGTTTTGGTAACTAAAATGACCGACCCAGATTGGGTACCTTATATGAAAATGGCTTCAGCTATTGTTACCGATGAAGGTGGTATGACAGCACACGCTGCTATTGTTGCAAGAGAATTGGGAAAGCCCGCTGTTGTTGGAACAGGAAATGCAACCTCTGCTATTAAAGATTCAATGCCAATAACTGTTGACGGAAGCAGAGGAGTAGTTACTTATGGAATAGCTGAGAAAAAAGAAGAGTCTAAAAAGAAAGGAGAAGAAGGAGAACAAAAAATAAGTCTAGAATTTTTAGCAGATCTTTACCCTGTTACAGGCACAAAGATCTATATGAATTTAGGAGAACCTGATGAAATCGATAGATATGTTAATTTACCATTTGATGGAATTGGTTTGATGAGAGTCGAGTTTATAATTTCAAGCAAGATAGGTTATCACCCGCTTTATTTGATAGAGCAAGGAAAACCTGATGTTTTTATCGATGGATTAGCAGAAGGGATTGCAAAAGTTGCTGCTGCTATTTCACCAAGACCCTTAGTTGTTAGATTCAGTGACTTTAAGACCAATGAATATAGCAGGTTAAAGGGAGGAGAAAAATATGAGCCATCTGATGAAAGAAATCCAATGATAGGATGGAGGGGGGTTTCTAGATATATACAAAAACCATATGAACCAGCATTTAGACTTGAGGTTAAAGCTATTAAAAAAGTTAGAGAAGAAATGGGTTTAAAAAATGTTTATGTAATGTTTCCATTTGTTAGAACTACTTGGGAATTAGAAAGAGCCATGAAAATAATGGAAGATGAAGGACTTAAAAGAGGAAAGGATTTTAAAGTGTGGATAATGGTTGAAGTTCCTAGCACAGTTATTTTAGCAGATGAATTTGCAAAAATGGTAGACGGATTTAGTGTTGGTAGTAATGACTTAACCCAATTAACATTAGGTGTTGATAGAGATAGTTCATTATTAGCTAAGATGGGATATTTTGATGAAAGAGATCCAGCGGTTCTCAAATCAATAGGTATGCTAATAGATGCAGCTCATAGGCATAATGCAACCGTAAGTATATGCGGTCAAGCTCCAAGCGTTTATCCGGAAATTGTTGAGAACCTTGTTAGAAAGGGTATAGATTCTATAAGCGTAAATCCTGATGCGGTAATTAAAGTAAGGAGACATGTAGCTAGTGTTGAGAGAAGAATATTAGTTGAAAACAGTATCAATAAGTCTTAATCTATATTAATAAAACTTTCTTCTTCAGGTGTGTAAGAACCATTTTTTTCTAATATATCAAAAACTTCTATTATTTCTTTTGCATTGCCATTAATAAATAATATTCCTAACTCGTTTTCCTCCATGACATTACCTAAATATAGGTATGCTGAAGTAGTTAGCTTCCCTCTCCTAGAATAAAATACCAATAAATTATATGAGTTTTCTATTATCGACGAAATTTTCTCTAAGTCTTTCATCGCTTCAACTGCTTTAATTTTATAATAAGGTTGATAAACAACTATAAATGATATAGAATTCTTCAATTTTACCTTGATAATTTCTTTATCGCCTATCTTAACTATTTCTGCATTTCTTTCTTTCAATTCATCTAATAATTTTCTGATTTCCTCTTCAGTTATTTTAGGATCGTATTTACTTTTCTCTTTCTTTGCCTCGTTTAGTATCATATTGTGGAATTCTTCAATCCCCAATACTTCAATTGACAATCTTTGCACCATGTTTTATAATATATAATAGAATATTAAGACTTTACCTTTTTTAATATCAACGTTTTTATCTCGTAGGGCTTTAGGCACACTTTATTTAATTCATTTTTTTCTGTTTCAATTAAATTGGTTTCGCCTTCTATAATATAATTTTCAAACTTAAGATCTATGCAAACGCTTTTCCCATAAGTCTCCCAGATTCTTAATATCAAGTTATCAGAATCTTCCATCATTTTTAACGATCCAAACATCATCAAGCTTGGATCTATTTCCAAGAAGCTTCTTTTATCTGATTTTCCTTTAATATAGATAACCTGATTATTTAATTCCATAGCTAACTTAGGAGTAAGGGATTCTCTCCAAGTATTTTTGTGAGGATATATCCAATATTTTATATCTTGTCTACCTCTATCTAGTTTTGGGTTGGGGAATAAGGGCGACCTTAATAAAGATAAGCTTAGTACATTTGAAGAAACGCTATAACCTTGCCTTCCAAAGTTTATTATTGATATACCATAGTCAGGGTCATAGACATCAGTCCATTTCCACATAGGGACTTCATATTTGGCTCTATCCCAACTGTTACTAGGTAGAGTTGGTCTTTCTATTACTCCATAAGGTATCTCAGCATGATTGTATTGACCCATAATGTTTGCTTCAATAACTGTTTTAAGCAGTTTAAGATTTTCATGCCAATCAACTTCATGATTAACCTCTATCACATTTCTTCTTAAACAAATCTTTGTTTTTATTTCAGAATTGTTAATATCATTAACAAAGTTTAAACAGCTCATTAATGGTCCTTTTTCAGAACCGATAAAATTCAAGCTAATTTTTTTACAAACTCTTTTATAGCTTTCATCTATATCCCATCCATCAAACTTCTCTGGCATATCTTCACACAGAAGTAAATAAATATCATTTATAGAGTACCTTTTATTTTCTTTGTCATAAACTTTTATATTCTCTCCTTCTTTATTTAAAATAAAATAATCGTTTTCTATATATTTATCGTTGGAAATTTCTGTGTTAAACTGAGATATGCAAGGACCAACTTCATATGAAATGAATCCTGTAGGAGGTAAATCTATTTCAGTTAAATATTTTTCTCCAAATTTTTGGCACACCTTACCTTTTAATGGGTTTTCTAATTCTATTAATTCTTCCCTTTTCCAAGGGAGATAATTGAAAAAAGTTATATAATTATTGTCATTTATTATCAGATCTTTCAACATTGACAGTAAAACTTGATTAAGCTGATTTATTATTGAATCAAGCTCATTAATTATATTTTCATAGACCTGATAAGTTGTTGTTGCTGAAATAGCATCATGAAATTCAAATTCGAGAAGTTTTATCCAATACTTTTCCATGTTAATATTTTTATTTAAAAGAGAAGACCAAGTCTCAATTTGAATTAATTTCATCTCTGTTTCTCTTATCAATCTTTTTAGCTTTACGCCATTTGTATAAACTCCTCTATGGGTTTCTAAATAAAGCTCTCCATACCAAATAGGTAATGATTCCATATGTTCTTTAATTTCACTTATATGCTCTTGAGGTAATTTAACTGTAAGTTTTGGTAAACCTGGGAAGTCTTTATACGTTAAAAACCTCTCTAGCATTAGCCATGTTGGCCCTCCTCCTCCATCTCCATGACCAAAAACTAAAAATGCCGGTAAATCTTTTATTTTATGATCATTCCATGCGTTTACTAATTGACTTGGAGATAAATCGCTTCCATAAGTTGGATAATTTATGGATGGCATTTCAGATCCGTCAATACCTTTCCATAAGAAAACAGAATAGGGGAATTTATTTATGCTATTCCAATATAATTTATGCGTATAGAAGCCAATTATTCCAGACTTCTTCATTATTTGAGGTAATTGTGCAGAGAAACCAAAAGAATCTGGCAACCAACCAATAGTTGAAATTTTATTGAATTCCTTTAATAGAAATCTTTGTCCATAAAGAAACTGTCTTACTAAAGATTCTCCTCCTGGTAAATTGGTATCACTTTCAACCCACATACCTCCTAACGGTATTAGTTTATTTTCCATCGCAAAATTCTTTATTTCTTTATAGAGTTCAGGATACTCTTCTTTAATCCATTTCAAATAAACAATGTTTGATATACCATACTTTAAAAAATTATTGTTTTTAATTAATGATATCACATTAGATAAATTCCTATAGACTTTTTGCTTTGTTACGTTTGTATCCCAAAGCCATGTAAAATCGATATGGGCATGCGCTATCAAGTCAAGGTTACCTATAGGCCCGAATTTATTTCTTAATCTTTCCATACCTTTTTCTAATATAGATTCTGCTCTTTCAGCACTTTTTTTCAATTTTGAAAAATCTATTTCTTTTCCATCAATATCATTAATGCTTATATAATTTTCAAGATTATTAAGATACCATGGGGCTTTTATTAGCTGTGTTTTTAAAGCAGTTTCAATTTTATCTCCTTTTATAGAATCAATTGTTATCTCGTCTAGAGAATCATTAAGGATCCTTAGCAACTCATCAGAAATTGATGGCAAAACTTTTGATGCGTCATTTACTAGCTTTGCTTTTATTAAAAATCTAAAGGTTGAAGGCTCAAAATAAATTAAATATATTTTGTTAATTGATATTTTATTTTCTCCCAATAAGCCAACATAGGAAGGACATAACCTTATTAGACCAGATTTTGTTGCTTTTATCCATTTTCCATCTGTTATTTCTTTACTTCCATATATTGCATATTTTTCATTATCTATTTCGAGAGTTCCTTCTCCATCTATATCAACGAAAATCCAAGGTTCATTATTATTATCAATAGACAAATTAGTGCAAAAGCACGAATCACACTTTTTTAAATCCAACTCCTTATAATCAACTATTGAATTTGCATAAATATAGAAAAGCTTTACATCAATTGATCCTGTACTTCTTTTTTCCAATCTCTTCCCTAGATATTTTATTTTAAAAGAAATTATTAAGGTTTAGATAATTTTATCAAGATCATCAGAATTTATTATATTAGCATTATAAACCTTTTTATAATATACTTCCCAGTTTTTATCTATTCTTGCTGCTACAGCATCTCTAATTACATATATTTTATATCCTCTAAAGAAAGCATCGGCGGCAGTGTGCCTAACACAAATATCAGCATCTAAGCCTGCTAGAAAAACTGTGTCAATATTGTTTGTCCTTAATAGGTAATCTAAAGGTGTGTTATAAAAAGCGCTATATACATGCTTCTCTAATACATAATCATTTTTTTCTGGCTCTATTTCTTTATATACTTTTGCGCCATCAGTTCCTTTCATAGCGTGTGGTCCCCATAAGGAGATTTCGAAATCATTATAATAATGTGAATCATTAACATAAAATATTGGATAATTCTTTTTCCTAAAAACATCAATAGCTTTTTTTGTTGGTTTAACTGTTAATATTGCTTCATCTGTTTTCAAAATACCTGAAATGAAATCGTTCAACATATCAATTATTACAAGAGCAGGTTTCATATAATCACCAATAAAAACAGTTGTTCTCTAAGTTAATATATTTTTATAAATACAATTAAGAATTCATTATATAAGATTCCTTATTTTATCTATAATATCGCTTAAATTAACATTAATTCTTTCATTAGTTTTGGTATTGTATATTGTTACACTTTTTGTTTCTTCTTCTTTTTTACCAATGAAAATAAATAAAGGTATGTTTAATTTATTTGCTTTTTTTCTTTGCTGATCTTCTTTACTTCTATTCAAATCTATTTTAACGTTATATCCATTAGATCTTAAAAGATTTGCAACATTCCATGCATACCTAAACGCATCTTGTCCGATAAATATTAATTGTATATCAGTATAAGTTTTCTTATCAAGGTTATAAATTCCTAATTCCAAACCAGCATCAATTATTCTTTCTATTCCAATACTTCCTCCAGTTGCTGGTAATTGTTTTCCTGAAAAAATGCCTGCTAAATTATCATATCTACCTCCTCCAGAAATGCTACCAATTTTAGGTTCTTTTAATACGACCTCATAAATTGGACCAGTATAATAATCCAAACCTCTAACTAAACTTAGATCAACAACAACTTTATCTTTATTATTAACCAATTCCAGCATTTCGTTTAAATGATTATACGCATTTTTTACCAAAACATTTTTACCAAAACTTTTATCGATATTTTCTAGTATTTCATCCGGTTTACCTTTCATATTAATTAGACTAACAATTTTTTCTACAACATCTTTATTAAGTTTTTCGCTTAACTCTTTTCTAACGTTATCTATGCCTATCTTGTCTAGCTTATCAATAATTCTATAAATAGTTAATGGAGATTTTATATTGAGTTCTTGCTCAAATATTCCTGATAGAAGTCTTCTGTCATTTATTTTTACTTCAAATCCTGACTCGAAGCCAAGAGATTTTACAGCGTCAATAATTAAATTAATCATTTCTGCATCTGCCTCAGGATAAGGAGATCCGACAATATCTGCATCACATTGATAAAACTCTCTATACCTTCCTTTTTGAGGCTCTTCATGTCTCCAGACAGGGCCTATTTGATATCTTTTAAATGGCATTTGAATATCAAGATGAGATGATATAAATCTAGCTAATGGTACCGTTAAATCATATCTTAAAGCATAATCCTTATCACTCCACGGATCTTTAAAACGCCATATTAATCTGTTTTCTGCCTCTTCTCCATATTTTCCAGATAAAGTCTCCCAATATTCAACAGCTGGAGTATCTAATGGGTCGAATCCGTATCTTTTAAAGACATTTTCTAACCTCGATATTAAATTTTTCCTTAGTATCATTATTTCTGGAGGAAAGTCCCTAAAGCCTCTTGGCGGTTTAAACTCTTTTGACATTTTTATCCCCTTTATCTTGTTAAATTTCTAAATAAATTTCTTTATTAGGTATTTCAGCTCTAATTTCACAAACATTATTTATTTTTATATTATTTTTTATATAGATTAATAAATCCTCAAAAGTACCCTCATTCCCAACTATTTCCCATAATTTTTTTCTGTCTAATCTTTTTAGAAATGTTGATAGTAAATTTTGTAAATTTTCTATGTCAATAATTGGATTGTTATCTAAAACTTTATCGCAAATACATAGGGTTAATTTTATATCATGACCATGAACATCATAACCCATACTACTGATTTTCATAGCTACACTTATATTATCAGATACGCATAGTTTCCATCTCAAGTCAAATCCTATTTTTTAATGCAGCTGTATAATATTTAATCTTTTTATTAACAATAAAATTAAATTTATTATTAATAATTATAAAGAGTTAATTTAACATAAAGAGTTAAAAATTGAGATAAATGATAAATTCGTAGGGAGATATAAAATGCTTAAAAATAACTTTATCCAAGAAATTTATGAAAATCATCAAAACTATTTAAATAAAGATATTAAGATATGCGGATGGGTAAGCAATATTAGAGACCTTGGTGGTGTTAAATTTGTACTATTAAGAGATAGAACAGGTGTTTTACAGCTTGTTTTTAAAAAAGGCATAACGCCTGAAGAAGAAATTGAGAAATCAAAGGAATTAATTAAGGAATCAATTATATGCATTGAAGGGATTTTGACTGAGGGTAAGTCATCATTAAAATATGAGGTGCAAGTTAAAAAATTAAATATTTTAAACAAACCCTTTGAACCAATACCATTAGATCCTGATAGCAGTACTGATGCACAATTTAATGTTAGGCTTGATTATAGATGGCTTGATGTTAGGAACAGAAAGGTGTCTGCAATATTTATCTTTGAATCCTGGGTAGCAAAGACATTTAGGGAATATCTAACAGATAACGGTTTTGTTGAGATATTTACTCCAAAAATTGTTGCAACAGGTACAGAAGGAGGAGCTGAAGTTTTCCCAGTTATCTATTTTGGTAAAGAAGCTTATTTAGCTCAAAGCCCTCAATTTTATAAGCAATTAGCTGTTATATCTGGATTAGAAAGGGTTTTTGAAATCGGTCCAGTATTTAGAGCTGAAGCACATCATACTGTGAGGCACTTATCAGAATTCCATGGGCTTGATATGGAGATGGGTTATATAAGTAGCGTTGAAGATGTTATAAATACTGTTGAAGGATTCTTTAAGAGGATGTCAGAAAAAGCTTTAAGCGATAAATACCTTAAACCTGTTAGAGAATTCTTCAACTTAGAAGTGTTGATACCAGAAAGGATACCTAGAATACCTATAAGGGAAGCTTATAAAATACTAGAAAATTATTATGGAAAACACCTAGAAATAGGTGATGATCTAGATACCGAATCAGAAAAGCTTTTAGGAGAGTATGTTAAAAAGGAATTTAATAGTGATTTTGTTTTTGTAACTGAATATCCATGGAAAGTAAGGCCATTTTATACTATGAGAAAGCAAGAGGACAATCAATGGACTTATGGATTTGATCTATTATTCAAGGGGCTAGAAGTAGCAACTGGAAGTCAGAGAGAACATAGATATGATGTGCTAGTTAAAAACTTGAAAGACAAAGGATTAGATGAAAAGAGATTTAAGTTCTATTTGGACTTCTTCAAAGATGGAACTCCGCCTCATGGAGGAGTAGGACTTGGGCTTGAAAGAATAGTAAAGCAATTTTTAAACCTTGATAATGTAAGAGAAGCGAGGCTTTTACCGAGGGATACTGAAAGAATCACACCATAAGTGGTATAAATGTATTTAATATGGTTTTCTTTGTTAGCAATACTTTTATTTGGTATTAGTATTGAATTCCTATTTAAAAAAGATTTCAAGTATTTAATTTTAATTTGGGTTTCATTATCAATGTTTTTCCTTTTATTGCTCTATTTAAATTATGGTTTTCACAGTTCTTATCTATATTTAGTATCTTATTTGTTAGAGGTTTCGCTTAGTTTAGACAATATCCTTGTTTTCTTACTTATATTTAAACAATTTTCCATATCTTTTGAATTTCAAGAGAGAGCTATAGCTATAGGAAGTTATTCTGCTTTAATATTTAGGTTCTTTTTCGTTTTTGCAGGTATAAAATTAATTGATATATTTAGCTTTGGTTCTATTTTATTATCATTAATTGTTTTATTTAGCGCTTATGAATTAGGCAAAAATGAAATAAGAAATGAAAATGAAGAATCTAGGTTTGTATTATTTTTAAAGAAAAGATTTAAAGATGAATTATTAAATGAAAAATTTTCCTTCTTTATTAGAAAGAATGGTAAAATTTATCCTACTAAATATTTTTTGGTTATTTTGGCAATTGAGGTTACTGATTTAATATTTGCCTTTGATTCAATTCCAGCGATAGTCCTGTTAACAAGAAATGAAATAATAGCTTATTCCTCAACTATATTTGGAACAATGATTATTAGGTCTATATATTTTAATGTAAACAAATCTCTGATAAATTTAAAGCATATAGATGGTTTTCTTGCCATTGGTTTGAGCTATATTGGTATCAGTTCTTTGATAAATAGCATAAGCAAATTTCTGGATATCAATATTTTTATTCCAGAATATATTTCAATCATTGTTATAATATTTATTATAGTTTTAGCTTTATTATACTCATTTTTGTTAAATAAAAAGGAAGATAAAAATGATGAGAAAAGTTTTAATAGTTGATGGGTATAATGATGAGCCTGGAGGCCTAGGAGTACCTCCATATATAGATGTTTATCCCAGATATATATCAGGTGCTATATGGAGTGTTGATAATGATATTAAAATAAAATATGTAACAATAGATCAGCTAAGAAATACCCAGTTAACTAATTATAATGATTATGATTTAGCTATATTTTCCGCGGGTGTAGTAGTCCCAGGCAAATACATCGGAGGAAAACCTATAACCGGTGAAGAACTTTTATTATATGCTAAAATTTTAAATAAACCCTTTAAGGTACTTGTTGGTCCAGCGGCAAAGTGGGGAATAGGTCAAATAGGAGGTAAAGATGCAATAAGTCCATCAGTATTTAAAAAAGCGGGTTTTGATGTACTAGTAATTGGTGATCCTGAAATTTATTTTTATGAATTTTTTAAAGATGGGGAAAGCAACGCATCTCCCTATAAAATAAGGGAGAATTATGATGATGTTGATAAGTTTGCTGCTTTAGGAGCAAGAATAATAAAGCAACACCCCAATTACGGTAAAAACCTTATTGTTGAATTAGAAACATATAGAGGATGCTCTAGGTGGATATCTGGCGGTTGTAGCTTCTGTGTAGAGCCATTAAGAGGAAAACCTATACAAAGAAAAGTAGAAGGTATAGTTAAAGAAGTAAAGGCATTATATGATAATGGGGCAAGATCTTTTAGATTAGGGAGGCAAGCCGATATCCTTGTCTATGGATCAGAAAGGATAGGAGAAGATGAATGGCCTATTCCTAACTCAAATGAATTAGGAAGGTTGTTTTATGGAATTAGGTCTAACGCTCCTAATTTACACGTATTGCATATAGATAATGTAAATCCTGGTACTATATCTAGGTACCCAAAAGAATCTATGGATGCGTTAAATATAATAATAAAATATCACACCCCGGGGGATGTGGCTGCGTTTGGTATCGAATCTTTAGATCCAAAGGTAATAAAGATAAACAACTTAAAGGTAACATTCGATGAAGCTATTAAGTCCATAGAAATTGTTAATTCTGTTGGTTCATCTAGAGGCTATAATGGTTTGCCAGAATTGCTTCCAGGTATTAATTTCATATTAGGTTTACCTGGAGAAACAAAAGAGACCTATAGATATAATAAAGAGTTTTTAGAAGAAATAATTAAAAGGAAATTAATGGTTAGAAGGGTAAATGTAAGAAAATTGCTTGCATTAGAAAACACAAAGGCATATAGAATTGATCATGGAATAAGAAAAAAGAACGAAGGCATATCTAAGTCTTTTATTCACTATATTAGAGATCAATTTGATCCTTATATGCTATCTTTAGTTGCCCCTCAAGGAACAATATTAAAGGATTTATGGGTAGAAGAATGTGATAAAGGTTTTTGCTATGCAAGGCAAGTAGGAAGCTATCCTTTAATGGTCGTTATAAAAGGAGATTATTCAAGATTAAGCTATATAAATGAAGTAAAAGTACTAGGAGTCCATTCATCTAGGGCAATAAGAGGAGAAGTTACATCTAAAAACTTTGAATTTTTATAAATATAAATTAATTTATTTTATAAAAATTTTTATATATTATCTAAAGATCATTATATAATATATATATTTAAATATTATTTATAGATTTATATATTGGTGTGAAAATGTCTAAGAAAAATCAAAAAGAAACAAAAATGGTAAGAAGAGTCCAGGTAACGGGAGGATCAACATATATAATTTCTATACCAAAAGAATGGGCTGATGAATTAGGTATAGATAAAGGGTTAGAAGTTGTTATGGAATTAACAAGAGATAATGCATTAAAAATTTATTCATCCAAACATAAAGAAAAACCTATGGAGATTCAGAAGGAGATTTATATAAATGAAAATTTATTAGATTCTGCTATTATTATGGAGGTAATCTCGGCTTATTTAGCAGGATATACTTCGATAAAACTAGTATTTTCACCTTTAATGTTAAACAGAGTATATCAAATAATGAATAATGTGAGAAATAAAGTAGTTGGGCTTGAAGTTTTAGAAGAAAGCGAGAACAGCGTAACGCTGCGTGTTGTTGTAGATTTGAGTTCAATACCTACAACTCTTGCAATAGAAAATATGAGGAAGACATTTAAGTCTATGCTAGAGGATTTTGGAAATGCAATAAAAAATAGAGATATAGAGATCTTTAATAGCATAATAAAAAGAGATGATGTAATGGATAAACTTTATTTATATATCTATAAGCAAATCAATCTTGCACTTCAGGAAACTGTTAAGCTTGAGGATCTAGGCATTTATAACTCGACTGAAGCGATTAATCTTTATACAACTATAAAAAGCATTGAAAGGATTGCAGATCACATAGTTTTTATGTCTACATGGATGATAGAAAATATAAATGATATCCAAATACCAGATATGCTTGATAATCTTATAAATGATGTGTCAAAAGAAGTTATATCTATAGTTGATAATATAGGAACAAGCCAAAATGCTAATGAATTGCTAAATGTATATTCTAGAATTCATGAATTAATTGATAAGGAACTTGAATTAATCAAATCATTAAAGGGGTCTAAGCAATTTTATGAAATCTATCCAATACTCGATGGATTAAGAAGGGCTATGGCATATTCAATAGATGTAATTGAGGCTCAAGTCGGACTAAATATGGAAAGAGAGATCAATGGGAACAAAAAATATAATAAGATGCATTATTAAGACACAAAAAGTGGGCAGACTTGAGTAAAAAATGTGATAAAGATATAATAAATGAATTATTGGATCTATCGAGAATTAATTTTACTGAAGAAGAGCTTGAAAAGCTTTGTAAGGATATTGATGAAATTAGAAGCTTATTAAATCAAGTCTCATCATTGGGCTCACTTAATGTTAAGCCTCTTTATAACGTTTGGGATAGCGAATTGAATCCACCATATAGTGTGAATATAGAAAAAGTAAACATATACGATTTAATACCAAATGAAAGGGTTGCCCAAAATAAAATTAAAATACCATGGAGAGGAGAATAATGAAAGAAACTGCTGTTTCTATATTAGAAAACATAAGAAAAGGAAGCTTAGAAATGGAAGATTATGTTTTTAAAAAATTGGAATTAATTAGGAAAAAAGATAATATTATAAATGCATATATATCAATTGATTCTGAAGATTTTATTTTAGATAGGATAAGTGAAATAAAGAGAAATATCGCATCTGGCAAGAAAATGAAGATACCAGGTTTAGTTGTTAGCATTAAGGATAACATTTCAACTAATTTTTTACCAACAACTGCTGGCTCTAAGATATTGGAAAACTACATTCCTCCATATAATGCAACAGTTGTTGAAAAAATATTAGAAGAAGGGGGGATTATAATAGGAAAAACTAACTTAGATGAATTCGCAATGGGTTCTACAACAGAGTTCAGCGCGTATGGTTTAACAAGAAATCCATGGGATATAACAAGGGTTCCTGGGGGTAGTAGTGGTGGAAGCGCTGCTAGCCTAGCTTATGGGAGTTGTGACCTTTCATTAGGGAGCGATACTGGGGGGTCCGTAAGATTACCTGCATCATATACTGCTACCGTTGGATTAAAACCTACTTATGGAACTGTGAGTAGATATGGGTTAATTCCATATGCTAATAGTTTGGAGCAAATAAGCCCTATGGCAAGAAGCGTAAAAGATTTAGCTTTAATTTGGGATGTGATAAAAGGTTATGATGAAAAAGATGCAACTAGTGTTAATAATAATTACAAAAGTAATAGTAAATTTAAAATTTGCATCCCCAAAGAATTTATAGAAGATTCGGAACCTCCTATAAGATCAACTATTTATAAGTTACTGGAAAAAATAGAAAATGAGGGAGTAGCTATTGAATACGAAGGTAAATTTGAAAATTTAAAATACGCTCTACCCGCTTATTATACTATAGCTTTTGCAGAAGCTGCAAGCAATTTAGCTAGATATGATGGAAAACTATATCCAATTTCTTCTGAAGGTTTGAGCTATAAAGAAATGAGTGAGAATACAAGAAGATATTATTTCGGATTTGAAGTTAAGAAAAGAATCTTAATGGGGGTATTGGCATTAAGTGAAGGTTTCATAAATGATTATTATATTGCTGCTACAAAGGGAAGAAGAATTATAAGAGACGAGATTTTAAATATGACAAAAAATTGTATTGTTGCTAGTTCTGTTTCACCCATATTACCTCCTAAAATAGGCGAAAGAATTAAAGATCCATTAAAATTATATGCAATGGATATCTACACAGTTGTTGCAAACTTAGCAGGTGTTCCAGCATTAGCTATGCCTGCAGGTTTTTACAATAATTTACCTATAGGGATTCAATTTATGGCTGGTCCATTTGAAGAGGAAAAATTGATATCTCTAGGATCTTTGGTTGAAGAAATAACGGGTTTATACAATTTGATAGCAGGCGATTAAAATGAAATATAAAATAGGACTTGAAATACATACTCAATTAAGTGAAGCAGGAACAAAGCTATTTTGTGATTGTGATTCAAATTACAGAAAATATGAGCCAAACACAAATGTTTGCCCGGTTTGTTTAGGATTACCTGGAGCACTTCCAGTTCCAAGAAGAAATCCATTAAAGTTAGCTCTATTAGTTTCAAAATCATTTAACTGCGAAATACCTGAATTTATGGTGTTTACTAGAAAACACTATTTTTATCCAGATTTGCCTAAAAATTACCAAATAACTCAATATGAAAAGGCAGGAGGTATACCAGTTTGTTTAAAAGGTATTTTGAAGTATTTTGATTCAGATCACCTGACATGGAAAAGCGTTACGTTAAGAAGGATGAACATAGAGGAGGATCCAGGAAAAACTGAATATAGTGGAGGCAATATTTTGTTAAGTGAATATGCTTATTTAGATTATAATAGAAGCGGGGTTCCGCTATTGGAGGTTGTAACAGAACCTGAAATACCTACGCCAAGAGATGCAAGAAAAGCTGTTGAATACCTTTTATTAACTATGGAATATATTGGTGCAATTAATCCAAGGTTAGAAGGATCTTTTAGAGTGGATGCAAATGTAAGTGTTGAAGGAGGGGAAAGGGTAGAAGTTAAGAACATAGGTAGTACATTAGATTTAGAAAAGGCATTAAAATATGAAATTTTCAGACAAAGTAAAATAGTTGAAGAAGGAGGTAAAATAAAAAGAGAGACAAGACATTGGGATTCAATAAGAGGAGTAACAAAGCCTTTGAGGAGTAAGGAAACAGAAGAAGAGTACTTGTATTTTCCAGACCCAGATATACCCTCAATAAAGACCGAGCCATTATTAAAAGAAGCATTATCTGGTAATTTTATGACTCCAGAGAACTTTATGAATAGAATAACTATGTATGGTGTATCCCAAAGAATAGCTTGGAGTTTAATAACCGTTAAACCTGCAGCAGAGCTATTTTTAGAATCAGTTAGGATTGGTTCAGATCCAAAGATAACGGCAAGAATCTTAGCCATAGATTATAAAGGTTTATTGAAAAAATCTGGCAAAAATATTTATGAAAAAAGTAATTGGCCAAACACGCAGATATTGAAACTTTTGAGCACTCTGGTTTCCAATAAATTATACACATACGACGAATTAAAATATAATATATTACCAAAATTGCTTGAAAATGGTAATGATATGAACTTAGTTTTACCAGAAAAAGTAGAACCTACGAATTTAATAATTTCAGTAATAAATGAAGAGAAAAAAGCAGTAGAAGACTTCATTTCAGGTAAGAGGGAGGCATTGGATTATTTAGTAGGAAAAGTTTTAAAGAAGGCTAAAGGGAAAGCAATAGATCCGAAAACAATAAGAAAAATGATAGAAATAACATTAACTAAACATTAGCTACTTTTTCTTAATTAATGGGAATTCTGAAATTTTTGCTTCTCCTGACCTACCTTTACCATCGCTTATTGTAATAGGCTCTCCTACAATTGAATATCTAGTATCTATATATCCCATCCCTATTCCTTTTTCTAAAATAGGGCTATATGTTCCGCTTGTTACCCAACCTACTTCTATATCATCAATTAATATTTTGTATCCATGCCTTGGTATAAAGCGGGCAAAACTTTTCTTCATTTCAATTCCTATTCTAATCCATCTTAAACCTTCTTTACGGCATGATCTAAGACTTTCCTCTCCAATATATCCAGTTTTTTCCCAATCTATTGCACCCATGCCGTATTTTAGGCTTAATGCACATGGGTATTTTAATGGATCTTCTCCATATTCATTTCCTCCTAAAACAAATCCCATTTCAATCCTTAATGTATCTCTTGCCGCTATTCCTATGGGCTTAACGCCTTCTTTTAATATGTAATTGTATAATTTTTCAGCATCCTTAGGAGTTGCCCATATTTCAAAACCGTCTTCTCCTGTCCATCCGCTCCTACTTATAAGAAAAACGTTTGAGTCTCTTATATTTTCATTTAATCTAAATTCTAATGGTTTTAAGGTAGATGTCCACGATGCACCAAGTTTATCCATAATATTTTGGCTTTCAGGGCCTTGTAATGCTAATAGGACATAATCAAATGTTAAATCCTTTATTTCAACATTATATTTATTTTTTTCAGAAATTTGCTTAAAATGACTTATCATTCTTTCTCTTGTTGCTGCATTTGGCACTGCCAACCATTCTTCATCATTAATTTTATACCACATTTCATCATCAATAACCCTTGCATACTCGTTTAATGCAAGAGTTGGTCCACTCATGAAATTCTCTTTTGTTTTAGATATTTTCTTCGTAAAAGCTTTTTCCAATAAATTTAAAGAATCCTTTCCTGTTATTTTAAGTCTTCCCATATGGCTTATATCAAAAATACCAACAGATTTTCTTACAGCCACATGTTCTTCCATAGTAGAACTGTATATCATAGGTACGTTCCAACCAGCAAATTCACCAAAGCTAGCATTTAATTTTTGGTGAAGATCATGTAAAGGTACATTATACATAAAATCACCGCTGGTTTAAAATTTAATAAAATCTTTGCCAAAAGCTGCGCATATTGGACATCTATTTGGAGGTTCCTTAGCAATTAGTGTATGCCCACAAACAGGACAAATCCATATAAATCCATCAATAGGCATATCCTTCCCATCATCAACATATTTTTTTGCCTCCATAAATAGTTTAGCATGTATTTTTTCAGCCTCTAATGCATATCTAAATGAAATTTCAGCCTCTTTATCTTTTTGGAATTTAGCCATTTCAATATATGTTGGATACATTTCGTTTACTTCAAACTCTTCACCCATTATTGCAAGCTCTAGATTTTTAGATGTGTTTCCAGGTCCAAACGGTGCATCAGCAACTACTTTTTTACCTTCCTTTAATTTGCCTAATCTTTGGAAATGATTTCTAGCGTGTACTTGTTCGGCAAATGCAATAGCTCTAAATAATCTTGCAACATTTTTAAATCCTTCTTTTTCAGCAATATCAGCGAAAATCAAGTACCTCATATGTGCCATAGATTCTCCTCCATAACTAGATTCTAATGCTCCTTCTGTCATAGCAGGATGATCTGATTGCGACAACATTCTCACCTTTTATTATATTGTCTTTAGTATATTAATAAGTTTTAAGGTTAGTATTAGTTGAGCTATTCGTTTAGCTGTTATTCATCTTTACTTAGTTAAGAATTTCATATTTCATCAGCCTAGGTCTAGGTGAATGTAAAATTTTTATAAAAAATCATAAATATGATGTTTATTAGTCCCTTTTAGAAAAACTTTTTCTCTTTAAACCTTTACAAGCTAAAAAAGTTTAAAAGTTAACATATGTAAATTTAATCGATTTACTCATTTCATCTATTTTTCTCCAATCGCTATAGCTCAATCTCCAGCCTACACTACCTGCGTTTTCAATTGCTTGTTCTCTGCTCTTTGCCCCAGGTATTGGAACGATGTTTTTGCTATAAGATAACAGCCAATTTAATGCTACTTGAGATGGAGTTTTATTATACTTTCTAGCAATTTCCTTAATAAGATCAGCTAGTTTTATTATTTGTTTATAATTTTCAGGGAAAAATACTGCATCATTTCTTCTTACATCCTTGAAATTATTTATCTCATCTAAGCTGTATTTTCCTAATATAGCTGCTTTTGCTAACGGGCTCCATGCAAGCATTGTCATTTCAGAAGACTCAACGTATGGTATAATTTCCTTTTCTGCTTGTCTTTCAACCAAATTATATCTTATTTCCATTATTTGTAGGTCGTTTTTAGATAAGCAATACCTAGCGGATTCAGCAAGTTCAGGTGGATAATCACTCAATCCCAGATATCTTATTTTTCCTAATTCAACAAGTCTTTCAAACGCCTTCATATATTCGCATGTTGGATGATTATGCCAAACTGGTGGCCAGTGCGCTAACAACGCATCTATATAATCAGTTTGTAATCTTTCAAGAGATCTATCTACCGCTTTAAATACATCGTCATACGATAGGAATTCTCCAGGAATTTTCGTAACTATGAAAACACTACTTCTCTCAATATTAAGCTCCTTTAAAGCCTTTCCTAAAAATGACTCGCTCATACCTCTGCCGTATATCATGGCAGTATCAATTAAATTTATGCCAAGCTCTATTGAGGATGATACTACTTGTTTAGCAATGTTATATTCTGTAACCCCCCATGCATCACTAAACTGCCATGCACCTAAACCAATTTTAGAAATTTTTTCATTAGTTTTTCCTAAAGTTGTAAACTCCAATTCATTTCACCATAAATAAGTTAAATATAGAAAATTTAAGCATATGTATAGAAACAAAACTATTAGTGAGGTTTATGTTTAAAGAAGAGAATTTAAAGAGACTTAAAACAATCACAGATGAATACATAAAAAAAGCTTATATGCTAGATGAGTTCGTTAACAGAAGTTTAAGATCAATGAGATGGGAAGGCATAGGAATTCTTATGGTTTTGGACGCATCATTTACTAGTGTTGGCTTAAATTATTTTAACTCTGTCATACCTGCAGTTATTGAATTCAAAGAGAAATTTTATGATACAAATGAGATAAGATCATTTAATGATATTATTAACTATGATATCGAAAAGCTAAGAAGTGTTTGGAAAAATGAAAGATCTTGGAAGGCAGCAAAAGGAATATCAAGAGTTTTATCTTTTTATAATGGAAACACAGACAGAGAAAAACTTAGAAATTGGGCCTCTTCAAATAGTTTAGATAATTTTAAGCGTGAAGATTTAAGTAAAGTAAAGGGTATAGGTATTATTACTTATCAATATTTAAGAATCATGGGGGGTATTGATACATTAATGCCTGATAAAATAGTCATAAAGTTAGTTAATGAGTTGACAAGTAAATCAGGTATAATATTAAAAAGCTCGCATAAAGATTACATAAATTATATTAAGGAAACTGAGAATATTTTTAGGCTTATTGGTGTTGAGCCAATTAAAATAACTTGGATGTCATGGCTAATAGATTCTGAAGCAAGAAAAATATTATCTGGAAAATTTAACTCTGTTTTGCATCTTATTTGAAATTATGATTGTGAAAATATAAATTAAAACTTTTGTGTATTAAAGCTATAAAGTAATTGGGGGACAGCGATGGAAAACAAAATTAAAATAAAATATTTAGGGTATTTAACTGATCTATCTGGAAAACAATATGAAGAGAGAGAAGTAAATGGAGAAGAAACCATTGAAGACTTATTGCCATTTTTAAAAAAGCTTAGAAGCGATGATTATATAATTGTTGTTAATGGGAGAGGAGCAGATTTAAAGAGTAAAGTTAAGGGAGGAGATATCATAGTTTTATTGCCTCAAACTGGGGGAGGGTAATTTTAAATAATAAAGAACATGTTTGATAAAGATTTTTAATAAATTCAATAATCGATAAAATTATTCTTATCAACATTTTTAAAAATCCATTTTAAACTTAAAATTAAAGAACTAATTATCAATATCAATATAATAACAATTAAACTAATTAAATAATAGTTCATTTTAATCACCGGAGACCCTATTCATTAAATAGCGGAGCTAATTTATATACTAAATCCCTATGTTAAGACTTCAGATTTTTAAATGAAGAAAATAAAATGACAATATAAGAAAAATGTTATTTACAAGCAAAGTAAAGAAAGATAAACAAAATATTCATATTATACGGAATTTGGATACTTTAGCTTAATATTGCATATAATTTAAATATTGGTGTATCTATATAATAAAAACAACTTCCTAGATTAGATTTATGGTTTTAACCTAAGAGAGGTGTATACAATTCGGATAAGAAATTTATATTGTGAAAATTCCTAGAAATTCTAGAACACTTTCAATTAAGTTGTTCACATTTTAGCTTGAGATTAATCTAGCGCCAGTTTGGCTTATCTTTATTCTGCTAGCCCATTTAACGCAACATTTTACTCTATCGATTATATTTTCAATCTTGTTCGATGGTGCCAGTATTATTACAGATCCTCCTCTACCTGCTCCCGTTAATTTAGCTCCTATAGCTCCCGCAAGTCTGCTTCTATAGATAATTTCTTCTAATTCTATTGATGAGACCCCAATAGAATTTAAAAGGCCTTGGTTTATGTTCATAAGAGTTCCTAAAGTTTCATAATCTCCATTACTTATTGCTTCATTACCTAAATCAATAATTTTATCCACTGCATCATAAATTAATGATATAGCAGGCCATAATTTTTCGGATAATATTAAAACATCTCTAACAGGAACTGAAGTGCTTCTTTTTATACCAGAATCAGCTATTATTAAAGAAAATTTATCTGAAAAGAGAGTGTTTAGTCTTGAAATTATGCCCACGTCTTTTTTGAAAATTAATATGCCGCCATAAGTCACTGCTGCACTATCAACACCACTTGGGTTTCCATGAGTTACTTTTTCTGCCTCATTAGAAAGTGTAAATAATTCTTTATCGTTAAGTTTGTATCCTAACATATTTGCGTATGACAAGCTAAATGCGGCAGCGCTTGCAGCACTTGACCCTAAACCAGCTGACATAGGTATTTCGCTAGATATCCTTGCTTTAAAGCCTGAAAGCTGAAAGCCCCATGATTTTAATACACTTAAAATTTTAGCAAACGGTTCTAGCTCTTTTGAACCAATTACTTTAAGATCTGCAGTAATTTTACCTCTTATTTCGGTTCCTTCACTAATAATTTCTGAAGGCCAGCTTGATTCTTCTATTTCAACCTTTGCATATAAATCTATTGCAGCAACAAGGGCCTTAGATCCTCTAACAACAAAGTGTTCTCCAAACAATATTACCTTTCCAGGTGATATCGATATAGATTTAGTCACCGTTATCGCCTTTCCATGGTGGAACTATTATTGGTTCATCTTGAACGTAGGTCTTGCCCAATTTTAAAGCTATTTCAGCTTTTGACAATTCATATCCTAAGTATGCAGCATGATCTGGAGTTATATTAATTCTTTTAACTAATTCCCTTGCTATGCTCATAGAATGCTTTCCTTCTAGTGCTGCCAATATCTCATTGTTTCTCTTATATAAAACTTTTATTTTTTTCATATTATAATCAACTGTAATTTGTATGTAATCATTAAAATTATAGTTAGGAGGTATATAGTTTACTTCATCATATTTCACCTGATCACTTATACTTATTGGCTTATCCATTTGCTTTATTACTAATAGTTTGCTGAATAAGCCTCTAGGACTCGATTTTAATGAATAAGCAGTTTCTGCAATTCTAATTGCTTCTTTTGCCTCAGATACCCCTCTTATTGATTTATATGTCTCTTCAACAACCAAGTAAAGAGATGCACCTAATTCTATTGATATCATAGCTAGTAATCCATGTACTCCTATAGTATCTGCCTCGATTTCTTCTGTTGCATCTGCTGCTGAGAATAATATTGGTGCATTTAGACTTTTAGCAATATTTATATATCTTTTCATGCTATTAACAAAATCAATACCAGGTATACCTAATACTGGATCTACTATAACTTTGTAACCTTTATTAATTAAATCGTTTCCAATTCTTTTAAGTTTTTTTATATTTCTATCTCCTATAATTATTGCTAAATCTTTTGGTATATCGTCTATATTTTCTTGTATAAAATTAGTAGAAGCACTAATGCCTACAATTCCTAGATCTTGATGGCTCTTTAATAGAGAAATATCGTTTAGTTCAACAATAACTGGAGCATACTTATTAGCTATCTTGATTTTTTCCATTATAGTTTCAGGATTAAGGTCGTTTTTTGAACCAACTATGAGGAGTTTAGCACCATCATTAACAAATCTTTTTGCCATCTCATCAACTTCTTCAATCTTCACATCAGGATGTATTTCGGCTATTATTATTGTGGGAGGTCCTCTTAATGGAATATCTATGTTATTTATTTTAAAAGCTGTTTTATAAATTATTTTCGGGATAATCGATCCCATAACTTCATCAGCACTTTTAATTTTGTCTAATTTACCTCCATTGTATATGAAATCAAGAGCATAAGGTAATATACCTAAAGACTTTGGTCCTTTATAAGTTTCTACATTGGTCGTTTTTTCTATTATTTCTGCATTACCTCTTACTAATCCAGGAATTATTATTAAGTTATAGTCTTTCAGCTTATTTAATAAATAGGTTCTCTTAAGTATTATTTTTGATATTATATTAGTATCCAATATAGATATTACTGGAACTGGTAAGGCAATTATATCAATATCGTAGTTATTTTTATTGTCATTTTTAATTACGTCCTTAACCAATTCTTCTGCAGTCGTGCTTGTTAATATTGCAATTTTCATTTTCTTTCCCTTCTGGATAGCCTATCCAGTTCTTTGTTTATTATAGAGTCTAATAAAAATTACTTATTAATATAATTAAATGCTAAAATATATAACATTTTAATAACTAATTTTCTACATTTTTATAATAAATGTTTATTTACTTATAAATGCAATTAATATTTGGTGTCTTGATTGAAAGCTGCTGTAGTTAATAGGCCTTTTGGCCTTGATAATCTCTCTGTAATTGATGTTCCAGACGCTCATATATCAGATGACGAAGTTAAAATAAGGGTTGCATATGCAGGAATTAATCCTGTTGATTATTATATAATAAGCGGATTAAATAATGTTAATCCTGTTCCTCATATACCTGGTTCTGAATTTGGCGGTTATGTTGAGGAAATAGGTTCAAAGGTTAAAAATCTAAATAAAGGAGATAGGGTAATAGTATATCCTAGGGTTTTTGATGGTACGTGTGATTTATGTATATCAGGCAAAGAATATCTTTGCAGAAATGGAGGAATAGTTGGAGGAATAACAAACGGCGGATTTGCAGAATACGCGGTTGTTAAATATCAAAATGTAATGAAGATACCAAATAACGTTAGTTGGGAGAAAGGAGTAAGTTTACCAATAGCTGGATTAACAGCCTTTCATGCACTAATAGAGTCTGGTATTCAACCGGATGATACTGTTGTTGTTGTAGGCGCATCAGGAAATACAGGTCAATTTGCTGTTCAACTAGCCAAAAAGATGGGAGCTAAAGTTATAGCAATTTCATCAAAACCTTGGGTTAAGGAGTTAGGGGCAGATGAAGTTGTAAATATGAATCAAGCCTTAAATGCCCTACAAAGAGTAAATGGTGGAAGGCTTGCAGACGTTGTTATAGACTCAATTGGATCCAAAACTGTAGGTAGAAGCATTAAGCTTTTAGATACTGGAGGTAAATTCGTGACTTTTGGTGCATTAACTGGTCAAACAGCTAGTATGATTATAAGTGAAATATATTCTAGGGAAATTAAAATAATTGGTGTAACTGGAGGTACAAGAAGAGAGCTTTCAAGATTAATAGATTTAGCCAGTAGAAATGAAGTCAGACCAATAATATGGAAAGTATTTAGTTTATTAGATATAAAAGCAGCTATAAGTTCTTTGTTTTCTAGAGA
Source organism: Caldisphaera sp. (assembly GCA_002877855.1). Next base: position 876 of record PNIA01000022.1, on the reverse strand, counting down.
AAGAAATGGTAGGATCTTGGTAAAGGTTTCAGGATAATTAATTTATTAATTTTTGTATAGATAGTTCGAATCCGCAAATTTTCTTAGATCCTTAGATTTTTTAAATATTATTTATAGAATTAAAAATGAAGCTGGAAAATATGATTTCAAAGAGATTAATCAAAAGTCCGTGTGTTGTTGAGTAGGCTATGTTATTGTTATTTATGTTATTTATAAGTTCATTTATTTCATCGTATTGATTATTAAAATATTATGAGGTGGATTTGTTTTATTTATATTCATGATTTTTTATGAAATTTTTATGCGTTAATATCTTCTGATATTCTATGCTAAAATATTTATTCATGTACAGAGTTTATCATATTCATACCAAATAACAATATTTATGCTTATTTTAATAACGTTAACTAAGAGCTTTTCTATACCCTTATATGTAGCAGCTGGTTTCGACTCATTCATGTATGCATTAATAGGATATAGCGCTTTATGGCATATAAGGCATGAGCCTACTAATATTTCGTTTAGAATAAAAGGGGGATCGATAATTTATTTAATAATTACCATAATGTTTACCTTAATAGGTATCTTACTTTTATTAACAACACCACCCGAAGTAGCTATTATAATAGTTCTAGGTATCTTACTTTTAATTATATATGCAAGGTTAAAAGTTAAAAGATTATAATTTTTCTTTATGTAATTGTGATATTTTGAAATATCATATTTTACATATAAATATTTTAACATAAAAATATAAGCTTTATTTTAACATAAGAATACAGAGACCATGTGTGATATTATAGTATCTACGCCGTCGTCAACAGTTTCCGATAAACCGTGAAGTTTATAATACTTGTATACACATTTAATTATGGT
>PNIA01000014.1 GCA_002877855.1 Caldisphaera sp. | reverse complement strand
ATATGCAATTTAAAAGTGAAGATCACCTTTTTTGGTGGATATTTGTTGGATCTAATGAAAGTTTAAATTTTTATTTGATAATGATCTTAAAAAATCTCTGGTTATTCTTTATGATCTTAAAAAATTATTTCTATCTTCTTGACTTTAACGTATGCTAAGTTTGTAGAAGAAGGTCGTTCATAAGTATTGTATTATTGCTATTTATTAATAAAGAAAGGTCTTATCAAGCTTATCTATATGATTAATTTTATCTTACTTTATAAATAGTTTTCGTGCTTTACAAACATAATTTATTTTTACATAGCAGTTATAATTAAAAATTTATAATTAATTAAATTATTAATCTAATTTCCTTTAATATACTTATAGACTTGAGCCTTTCCTCAGCAGATACCAATTCTTTAAATTCATCAATTGTTAGCAAACTTAACAAAGGTTTTACATAGTTTATGTATCTGGTCATTTAAAAATTAAATAGTTTTATGCCGCGGCCGGGATTTGAACCCGGGTCACGGGCTCGAGAGGCCCGCATACTGGACCGGACTATACTACCGCGGCTCCATACAAACTACTAAGCCTTTTTAGGTTTAATAAAAATTTCCTAAAAACTATCTACTAATAAACTTCTGGTTCAAATGATTCAAAGAGCCAAACTTTACCTTTTAATGCGGGGTAAAGTTATTAGAGTTTGCTTAAGATAAAAATAAACGAAAACTAGCCATCAAATGGAACATGTATTACTGATAAATGAGGTAAGCCTCTACTCTGTTACAGAATTAAAGAAAAAAGAAAGAGGGTTAAGATTTCTCCCTTAGGTTAACTTAATAAGAGCTAGCAGTTGAAGTAAACTTTACTTCTACATAGGGAGGAATCAGAGTAGCTCCTATAGGTAACCCTTAAGGCCTTGGGAACCAACGCCCTGAAGGGCATTAATGGAATCAGTCAAAGGATCGTAACACTAACAAAACAGAAACACCAAGTAAGCATTCTAATATTTACTATCTATGGCAATTTGGATTTATTAATCTAATCGTTTGATCATGACTTTTATCATTTTTGGGTTTTGTTTTTAATAAAACTATTTTATAAAAGCTAAATTTAATAATAAAGACTTATATAGAGGCTTACAGAACAAAATTATAAAGGTGCAATTACCCGATAGAGAGCCTGCTCCATGATAATGGTAAGCTCTATTGGGCTTGGCTTATAATGGTAAATAAGGTGATATGATAATGGTAAAAGCTCCGACAGGATATAGAAGCAAGACAAGAAACCTGCTAAGAAAACATGTAAGAGAAAAAGGAGGGGTGCCTAGATTAAGCAAGGCATTGTATCCTTATCAAGTAGGAGATAAGGTAACTATTAAGATTGATTCGTCTTTCCATGATGGCATGCCCCATAGGAGATTTCATGGTTTAACTGGAACAATAGTAGATAAGAGGGGAAAGGCCTATGTCGTAAAGGTAAATTTAGGTAATAAAGAAAAAACCTTGATAACCTATGCCGTTCATTTAAGGCCATTTAAGCAAAACGCTAAGGAGACAGATAAATAGGGGTTTAGGTTATGCAAAGAACCATTTCTTCAAAGCAGTATTTGACATATTATCAAGCCAAGGTGCTAATGGAAAAAAGGATGTCTAGTTCTTCTCAATTAAATGCAATACAAGAAAAAACCTGGGATTATCTAAAAACTTTTGGAAATAAAGATCATGAGAAAGCCTATCAATTGATAAAGAAATTAGCGGAAGAAGCTAAAATAAAAGAAACAACTGCTATCATGGTATTAAACATATGTCCGAAAGATATACCATTTTTAATCTCTATAGTATCATCTTTGCCAGAAGAAAAAGAAAATATAATTGATGAGAATAATGCAAAAAAAATTTTAGATATAATTTCAGATTTTTGTAGTGATAACAGATAAAAACATATATTTATTTCTATAGCTCAATAATTAAGATGGAAATCTATGAGTAGATATAATAAATCAGATTGTAATGTAAATAAAAGGTTTGTGGCAATAATTGCAGAAAAGCCAAAAGCAGCTGAAAAGATAGCTGATGCTTTAGGATCTTTAGGGAGATATAATAAATGCAACTATTATAGGGTTCCTTATTGGGTAGTTTATAAAAATGGAGAAACAATTTTAGTATTGCCAAGTGCAGGCCATCTGTTTGGGCCATCTACAAGGGGAAAGGGCGTACCTATAACAAAAATAATATGGAGACCTACATGGGAGTTTGATAAGAGTGCCTATTATACAAAACCGTATTATCAGCTTATGTCAAATATTTTGCCAAAGGCTGATATGTATGTAAATGCATGCGATTATGATATAGAAGGTAGCGTTATAGGGTATAAAATTATTGAGAACTTTGGAGACTTAAATAAAGGCATGAGAATGAAATACTCTACTTTAACAAAACCCGATATAATTAATGCATTTAATAAGTTAACCAATATTGATATGGATAATGTAAATGCAGGTTCTGCAAGACATGAATTGGATTGGCTTTGGGGGATTAATGTATCTAGATTACTTATGAAATTATTTAAGATCTCTGCAGGGAAGAGTATATCTTTGAGTGCTGGTAGGGTACAAAGCCCTACTTTGGCAGAGGCTATAAAAAGGTGGGAAGAAATAAATCTTTATTTACCTATTCCAATATTTAACATAAACATTGTTGGTGAATTTAATGAGAAAAAATTTCAAATAACGACTAAAGATTGGTATCCAGAAAATATTTCGCAGGCAAAGGATGTTGTGAACTATTTAAATAACAATCCAATTTTAACTGTCAGTAGTTACCAAGAATTTAAAGAAAAGATTGATCCTCCACCAGCTTTTAATTTAGGTGATCTTCAAAAAGAGGCATCAAGAATATATGGGTTTTCGCCATTTAAAACACAAGGTATTGCAGAAGAGCTTTATTTAGATGCTCTAATAAGTTATCCTAGAACAAATAGCCAAAAATTACCTAAAACTATAAACTATAAAGAAATAATATATGGATTAGGTAAGCAAAACTATTATAAGGATTTAACTAACAGCATATTAAATGAAACTAAGGGGTATCTGAGCCCAAAACAAGGAAAGGAAGAAGATCCAGCGCACCCAGCTATATATCCTACAGGGGAAATACCAAAAAAGAAACTATATGGAGACCAGTTTAAAATATATGACCTCATAGTAAGAAGATTTTTAGCTGCTTTTGGTAAGCAAGCCGTAGTTAATAGGAGTTATGCAGAGCTTTTAGATGGTCTAAAAAGAAAATATAAAGCTGATGGTTTAATAATATTAGACGAAGGATGGTTTAAATATTATACATTTTCCTATCCAAAAGCAAACGAAATACCTGTTTTAAAAAATGGGGATAAAGTATATGTTGTTAATGTCTCATTAAAAACAATATGGCCGAAAACAAATACGACCTTAAGCAAGTATTCCTTGTTAAGATGGATGGAAAAAGTAAACATAGGGACTAAGGCTACTAGGGCAAGGATAATTGAGATGCTGTATAGGAGAAAATATCTTTCTATAAAAGGAGGAAAAACTTATGTAACAAATTTAGGTTACTCTTTATATAAAGCAATTGAGGCAATATCAAGTGAGTTAATATCTCCAGAATTAACCAGAAGCTTTGAAGAAAAGCTTGAAGGTATTTCAAGCGGAAAATATACAAGGGATCAGGTTATTGATGAAGCTAAGTCATTTTTAGTAAAGCTTATAGAAGAAAAGCTTGCTGATAAAGAAATAGGAGATAAATTGGCTGTTTCTCTAAATATTAAAGAGCCTGAGAAAAGATGTGTAATTTGTAATAGGGAAGCTTCATATAATCTATACGATACGAACCTTTGCGAATTTCATTATGAAGCTATGAAAAAAATTGAAAAAAACATGTCATTATTAATGAAAAAAATTGAAAAAAGTGAGAATGAAGTATTAAATGAATTAATAAAAAATAGTTCAACTGGTTTATGGATAAGAGAAGCTTCAAAGTTTTTGTTATCTAAAGATAAACATTAATGGTTACTTTATTATATTACATCATTTCCTGTTCCTCTGATTGCTAGTGTCATAGATCCTATGTACGGTATTACTAATGGAGTGTTTCCGTTAATCGTGTAAACAACTCCTTTAATTTCCCAATAAGGAACACCTCCTGTTGTAAATCCATCTACAGAATAATAGCCGCAATAGTTAGGATAACCAGGGTCTGGAACAGGATTATTATCACCCTTTATAATAAAGCACAGAATGCCATTATGATAGTATTCTCCTATAACTCTATGTATTATAAGCATATCATAATATCTATATATGACTATGTTGCCTATATCAATTTTATTATAAGGTTCCTTATACGAAAACACTATATCACCGCTGTGCAGCGTTGGTTTCATGCTTATTCCATCAACTATTACTGCTGTTACTCCATAAGAGAAGTAACCAATTAATAATAATGCTATAATAATTATTATGACAGAAGCAACTAACACATTTCCAGCGCTCTTGGAACCTTTTTTACCCATCTTCTCTGGAACACCCTTTTTATCTTTGTTTTTACATATAATAAGACTTTTCTTTTTAAATTAAAAAATTATAGGTCACATGTTTTACATGTGCTATTTTCATCAGGTTTTACGCTAACAATTCCGCTTTTGCTATCCTTTGATAATCCAAACAATTGGGACAATTTTCTATCAGACTCAACATCACTAATTTTCATTTCCTTTCTTATTAGTATCATTCTTGATTTCTTTTTAGGTTTTATAGGTTGGATTGTAATATTTTTTGCTTCTCCACCAAAATATATTACCTGTATTCCCTTACTCTCATCTCTATATATTGTAACACCTTTTAATCCACCCAACCATGCTATCAAATAAGAGGAAAATACTGCATCTAAATTTGCATCGCTTGGCAAATTTATCGTCTTGCTTATTGCTTGATCTGTATATATTTGAGACGCTATTTGATGAGAGGCATGATACCATATATCAAAGTCCATGCTTGTCGGGAATAGATTTGCTAGTTTTCTTATATCATTAAGTAAGGCAGAATAATCGAACCCAGACTTAACCGTTATCTTACCGTTCTTATCCTCCATTCTATATTCAGAAATAAACTTCTCTATATCATTAAGAGCCCATCTAATGCTCCCTTTATGATTTGAAATCAACTTAAATAAACCTTCCAAAAAATCTTCTGAGAGGTTATATTTCTTTGAAAGCTCCAGTATTTTATCTCTGAATATAGCTATTGTTTCCCAAAACTCCCCAACTGCTACTCTCCTTAAATAAACTAAAGCAAAATATGGTTCTATACCGCTGCTTGTACCTGAAATTATGCTTATTGTACCTGTTGGAGCAACGGTATTTACTACAGTGTTTCTTGGAGCTCTTGCACCTATAGACTTTCCATAGGTCTTTAGTACTTCCCATGCCTTTTCTGGATCAATTAAAGCTAATGCTAATAGATGCCTACTATTGTTGATGTCAAACCTATCTCTTATTTCTTCAAATGTATTGTTTGTTATTCCAAATATCTTTAAAACCTCATAAAACCTATCTTCTTTAATTAATTTAATCGATCCATCTTGCTCTATCCTGTTAGCAGTTTCTCCTAAAAGCCTTTTCATTATATCTTCAGGTATCTTAACATCATGGTATTTTACCTTTAACCAGCTATCCTCAAATTTCATAACATCTTTTGCCTTTAGTAAAGCAGGTGTATGTAAAGGTAGGGTTTCTTCTGGCAGGGCTTTTTCAACACATTTCATCTCTTTCCAATCCCATCTTTTGCATTCAAAAGCTGGTGCATGACCTAATTTTGCACCAAGCTCCCAACTTCTCTTCCATGCATATATTTCTATTGCTGCAGTTGTTATCAAAGTAAAAGCTACAGCTTCATCACTATCATAAGGATATCCTAAAAGAGCTAGGGCATTTGCTAACCCCATTATTCCAAGACCTATTTTTCTGGTTATTGAGTTTATTAGTGTTTGTCTCCTATCTGGATGCTTATTTAAATCTATCACAGCATCCATAGAGTCAACTATTGTTGGCAAATCCTTTGAAAAACTCTCTAAATCAAATGTTCCATTATTTATGTACCTGCTTACGTCTATGGAGCCTAGATTACAACTTTCAAATGGGTATAGGTGTTGTTCTCCACAATTGTGACTAATAATTGAGTTGGTAACATAATAATGTAATTTTGGTACTGTTGTATCATATACTATCTTTTCGCCAACATAGACTACCTCCTTAACTGTAACAAAAGGCTTATCCATACTAATCATGCTAAGTGTGCCCATCAATTTCTCCTGTTTGTGTTTGATAAGAGTAACCTTGTCAGCGAATACCTTTTTGCTATAGTTTCTTATCATAAGTTCATAATATTTATGTGAATTATATTCTTTTGTTTCGCCATTTCTATTGAGGTGCTTTAAGATTTTTGTGTTTAAGTTATCATCTATAGTAGATTGAATTCCAAGAAGGGTAAGTAATTTCTGAACTTCTTTTAGTAATTCAATTCTTGGTGATTTTAGTCTTATAGTGCCGTAATTATCAACATAGCTATTAACAGAGAACAACCCGCTTAGGAATCCTTTTACAAATTCTGGGCTAGCTCTATATACAACCTCTGGTATTGTATCGCCTTTCATAAGCATTTTAAGTATTTCAGCAACCTTCCCATTATTTATAGTAAGTGATAACTTCCCATTACTCTTATATAATTTGGGCTTGTAACCAAAGCTTTCCCATATATAGTTGATAATCATCTTAGCAACATATTCTTCTGTTGCATTAAAGTAAAGATCTACTCTCACTTTTTTCGATTCTTCCTTTATATAACCATTGCCAACTAACCAACCGAGTATGAATCCAAGCTCCTTTGTTAGTTTGACTCCATTAAAGTACTTTATTCCATAGTTACTAAGTTGATCAATATCAATTCTTGCAACTTTTACCATATCTCCAGGCTTCAGCTCTAACACTTCCTTAAAGCCGTTATCAGTAAGGACTCTATGGTCTCCAGTTGCTTCGAGTTCAAGCCCTTCATTAAATATAATTTTATAGACCTTTTTTGTACCTATCTTCCACACATATGAATCAATAGTAGATAGGTTATCAATTCTAAGCTCCTTTTCTTTAGTTTTTACAAGAAGTAAAGAGTTACCATTAGGTGCTAAGGATTTATCTCCATCTTCTTCAACATTTTCAGAATACATCACATTATTATTAGGTACCAAGATTTTTAATGGATATCCAAACTTATCTCCATCTTCTTCAACATTTTCAGAATACATCACATTATTATTAGGTACCAAGATTTTTAAATTATTATAAAGATCCTCAATTTTTATAAATCCTGATGGTGTCAGAACCCTTGTGTTACCAACAACACATGGATTTGTCGCAGTAACTGTACCAAGCCAGGGTGTTGGATTCCATTTATTGTGGTTGTCAGAAAATATTAGTCCAGGATCCCCTCCTTCCCATGCAGATTTTATAATCTCTTCCCATAGAAGTCTCGCATTAATTTTCCATGCCCTGGTATTTCTTTTACTAAAATCTACTTCTTTTTTACCTTCTATTAAATCATTTATGGCTATTGATTTGGCTTTTTCCATAACATCTTCAAAAATATTTAAATACGGGTTTTCTAGCAACCATTTGTTTTCCTTTATTAATTTTCCAATCCTACCGAGACTGGTTTCATTACTAATACTATAATGTATCCTGTAAATCCCGTCGCTATCTTTGCTGTATCTGGGATTTACCATCCACCAATCATTACCTTCTATAACAGATTTCATAAAGGCATCATTTATACCAACACTTATATTAAAGTTAGTTAAAAATGAGTCTTGCATTGGACTTTTCTTAGCTTGTATAAAGCCTGCATCTTCTGGTACAAAAATGCTATCTTTAGATAGCCTATCTGCCATTTCTCTCAGTATCGGATTTACTTCGTATGAACCATCTTTTTCAATTTGATCGAAAGCGTCTCTTATTGCCTTAATAAACATCTTTACCTGTGGTGGGAGAGTATTAGATAAAGCCTGCCAAGGATCATAGTCTGGGTTATATATGTCTGGATGCCATACATGCAATATACCCATATTGGCTCCTCTTCTCTTGCCACCTTGTTTAACTACGTCTGTTGCTACATCATAAAGCCTCATAAAGCTTAACGGACCACTAGCAACTCCACTTGTGCCTGCAACAATATCTCCTCTAGGTCTTAGTTCAGAAAAGCTAAAACCTTGACCTCCACCATATTTAAATGTTAGTGCTTGAGTCTTTACTCCATCTAGTATGCCTTCCATGCTATCAAATACTGGGGTAACGTAGCATGCACTTAATGCTCCTTTAGCACCATCAACAAACATGTTAAATAGCGTGGGTGAGTTGAACATAAATTTACCTTGGATTAATAAGTTGTAGAGCCTTTCTTTATCTACTCTGGACGAAAAACCTTCTGCAACTCTTCTCATAACCATCGAAGGTGTTTCCATGGGTGTAAGAAAAGGACTTTTTATAATATATCTCGATTGTAAGACCTTTATGGCATTATATGTAAAGACAATATCATCTTCACACGGCTCATTTCTTTTATCTTCTAAATAATCTTTAACACATTGAGGTAAATCTGCAAGCCTTCCCCCATTAGGGGCATTCTTAGAATACCATTTTGTTACATCTTCATAGATTTCTTTTAAAAGAAGCTTTCTAGCCTCTTTCTCTATCTCTGGCTTAAAAGTAGATTCCTTTATTAGTTGTAATTGTTTAAGCTCATTATTAGTCATATTTCACACCTTCATAAGCTTTCTAGCCTATCTAGGTCTGTGTAATTTAAGTAAGTTCTGCCAGGGTAAATAATAAGAATCCTATTTAGCAATATAACTTTTTGTAACAGGGGTTTATATTTGCTTATTTTAAATGGTATTATTTGCATTTTCATCACCTATATGAATACACAATTTATTTTGTTGCAGTACCCTAATTATTCATATATTCTGTATTACCTTATATTAATTGTTTACCCTTTTGCAAAAGTTTTAATTATTAAATTATTATTAGAATTAATGGAGATTTTAAATGGTATTGTGTTCAGTCTGCAAAAAAAGAGAGGCTGTATATTATAGAAGATATAGTGGAGAAGCTTTGTGCGCAAAATGCTTAAATAATTCTGTAGAAAAAGATGTAAAAAAAGAAATAAGTAAGATAAAAATCCTAAATATAAACAGCAAAATTGTAATACCAATAACCTTTTTTGCACCCAGCTCTTCCATAGTTTTAGCCAACATGCTTTCTAGGATTGAAAAAAGGTTTAAATCAAAAATAGTTATATTAGTACCAAATGTATATAATAGAAGTGATATTATCGGATTGCTTGATAAAAACGATAGAAGTGATATTATCGGAATAAAAATAAATAATTTTAATTATGATGCTCTAAAAAATATATCATTGCAGGAATGCATTAGATTTGAAAGAGCATGGAGCATTAAAGCAAGTAAAGAAATAGGTTATGAAAATATTGCTTTACCTATAACGAGAACTGATATATCATTAATTCTGGTAGACTCATTGTTAAATGGGCAAAGAGATTTTATTTCAGAGACCTATGATACATTAGAGTTTAACGGATTAAATATATTTTATCCATTTGCATCAATCGAGGGAGAAACTTTATCTGCATATGAGATAATTGCTAAAATTATTGTAAAACCATTGTGTTATCCATATATTAAATCAAAAAGTGTCTTTTACTCAATAGGTGGTAATAGGCCTGAACTTGATTTTGGATCGGAGAAAATTATTCAAAAGTTTAGGTCTATTAATGCAAATAGGTGCAAGATCTGTGGAGGATTTTCAAGTAAAGATGTCTGTAAAGTATGTAAAAAGCTAAACCTTGAAAACATTGATATAGAATTCCTAAGCTAGATTAGATATTAATGCTTTTAAATAGTCTTTTTCATTTTTATTTAAATGAATTGCTATGCTTATCCTATCTTTTTCTAACAGGCTTGGGGGTTTAATTTCTCCATCATATATTACGTAACCAGAGTTGATTATTTCCTCTATAAGCCTTGTATTGTAATGTCTTGTTAGATCTTTTAATGAATTTTGAAAATCCAGACTTTCTTTAATTTCTTTTTCGTCTAGAATAGCCCCGCATATTATACAGGTTAGGTCAGGCATAACTGAATTAAATCCACATCTAGGACATTTTATTGGAGTAGGTTTACCATACATGTTCCAAAGCTGTCTTAAACTTTCTATTATATCGTTTGCATTTAATTTTTTAGCTATTTGATACAAAATAGGAGTAGCTTTGCCAGCTATATCAGGGGCGTATGCTATCAAAAACTCTAGCCTTTCTCTATCATTTATTTTTCCTTCTTCTAATAAAATAGATGCAATGCTTTTCATAAATTGCTCTTTTGATAATAAAACCTTTTTTATTATGGATTCCTCGCTTGGTTTCGTAACTCTAGACTCCGATATAGAAATTATTACTTCTTCAACGATATTTTTTATATCCTCTGGGTTTAAACCAATTAGATCTAGTCCTAGTTTGCCAATGAGTTCATTTGATATATCCTCAACAAATTTTTCTAATTCTTCATTGCTAAGCTTTGGTTGCTTCTTACTTTTTTTACCCTTATTATTAGTTTTCTTATTTTCATTATTACTTAAGTTCTTGTCTTTGCTTTCGTGTTTATCTTTTTTTCTTCCTTTTCTAGGCATAGACACCATCTTTCTAAATTATTTTATTAATTTTTGTACTTAAATTACTTCTTCCTTTTTATTCCTATAAAATAATAAATATAATAGATAAAGCAGTAGAAATTAATGGTACAGAATCAAATATAATTTCTCCTCTTTCTAATGTTAATCCAACAATCATTGATCCAATTAATGTACCTAGTTCTCTAAGCATATAATATGAATGAGACCCATATCCACTAGAACTCTCTGAAAACGAATTGTACAAAATTATATCAATTATACTAAAAAGCATATAAGATATTGTTATAAAAACTATTAAGCTAACGAAGTCCTTTATCAATGATATTGCTATGACAAGCCATAAACCTCTAAATAGTATAGCTAAAATTGCCAATCCTTTACTATTTGATGAAATTAAAGAGATTAAAATTAAGGAAATAGCCATAATAATGCCTGAAATACCATATGAAAACCATAATAATCCTAAACTAATGGTGGATTTAGCTAAGAGAGGCAATGCTGTAAAAATATAATCTCCTGCCAGTGTAACAAAAAACATTGATAGAGCAATATTTTTTGATGACAAGTTCTTTTTATTAAAATAACCTCTTTTAACTGCATTAGGCAATGCAAAGGCATTATCATATGCTATATATGAGAGCATCTTTACATAGCTAGTTATAGAATCAAATCCTTTTGATAATGAATGCAATGATCTTTCAACTTTTAATTGTAAAGAAGGTATCGTAAAAAATGTTGCCAACCCTATAAAAACTGTAAAATAGATAAAATAATCTAGTTGAAATATATTTCTAATAAAGTATAGAGAAACTAAAGCTAAGCCCCTAATTGAATATAGAGAAAATCTTTGCAGCTCTGTATAAAATTTCCATTTATTGCTGCTTTTCATTTCAAAAATAGTTGTTGATATAGCCAAATTAGAAGAAGCAACACTTAAAGCATGGAACATATAGGCTATAGCTAAGCTTGTCAAACTGTGAAATGTAAACAATAGACCAGTTATTAAAATAGAGAAGAATGATATGCTTATAAGTAATTTGTTTTTCCCCTTATCTGATAGTCTTCCAAAAATAAGATTTGATATTATAAAAGTGGCACTCCATAGCGCACCTATCAATCCATACTCAAAAGGAGTTACAGATGTTCTGTATCCTATATATGTAAATATGCCTATATCCATGGCTGAAAGTAAACCCATAAACAGCATTGCTATTTCAAACCACATAGCTATAGCCTATCTTTAACTAGAAAAAAGGTATTTTAAAGGGAAAGAGCCTTTAATAAAAATTAAAGGCTTAAAGGAGTTATAATAATTAAATACTATATTTTAAATAATTAATAAAATTTTAAGGAAGTAAAAACATTCGAAAATCTGCTTTTATAACTAAAGATCCTTTAAAGTAGAGAAGGATTTATTATAATTTTAGATTAGCACATAATGTGTATTATAACAACATAATATTATTTAGTTATGATTGAAGCTTCTTTATATATGGGATCTAGAAATTCATAACCCTTAATTATACTTATTTTTTAAGTTATTTAAAATATTATCTAAAACGTTGCTAGAAATTGTAGTTCCTTCTTTCTTCTGAAGACAACTCATTATTTTATTCTATCTTCTCCATTGACCAAACACCTTAATACACTTTTATATCTTCTGGCAGTGATAAAAGAAATGCTTTTTTTATGTTAACTAAATTATTAATCTCATTTAATGCCAACTCTATTGCAATTCTCTTAACTTTTCATAAGGTCCTTCTTTTTTTATTGATAAATTAAACGGCAAACTCGTCTTTTAAGGTGGGGGTAAAGTTTTAGAGATTTATTTTAAAAATAAATTAATGAGTACTAGCCATCAAGGGTATTCTTCACAATATGAGGTAGGCCTCTACTCGTTACCAAATTAAAGAAAAAGGAGGGTGAGATTTCTCCCTCAAGTCAAATAAGGGTGAGAAGTTGTAACTTTGCTCCCACATAGGGAGGAATCAGAGCAACATAAAGGAGAGTAATCCTCAAGACCTCGAGAACAAGCCCTTCGGAGCAGGAAAGATCAGGTTTTACTAATTCTTCTAACTCCAGAAATTACAATTAGAGATCTGCTTATATTGTTTTCTATTTCCATTATTTCTTTTTCTCTATCAAATAAATCTTATTTCTTTTCTTTAGGCTTCTCGTCAAATAACAACTTCTGCTCTAGAACTATTAAATTTCTTTCATGCTATAGTCTTTTATGGTTTAAGTTTTAATTTTTGGGATATATAATTATAGTGATAAGGTAATTTGTAATTGCACAAAAGTTAATATAGAAAAATAAACCTTTAAACATAAAATAATAAGGGCAAAAATTTGCTGTAATGCAAATAATATCTCTTTAAGGTTAGGAGGACACGAAAAATTTGGTGCTATGAAGAAGGCTGGTATTACAGAATTAATGAAGATAGATACCAGGACTGAGCACCTATTTAAAAACTTTTTAATTAAAAATTCAATAGATAATACGCTGATATAATAGAAATCAATATAAACCCTCTCTTACTATTGTTAAATGGTGAGCAATTTTATGAAAATACAAGAAGATGAAGAGACACAACTAAAAGGTGCTAAAGCATATAGAGAAAGCCTGCTATATTTGGTCTTAAGGATACTTGCAGAAAAACCAAGCCATGGATATGAAATAATGAAGAAAATTGAAGAAATGACCCATGGTAGATGGAAGCCAGCAGCAGGTACTTTATATCCATTGTTAGATAATATGCAAAATGAAGGTTTAATAGAAATCAAGTCATATGAACAAGAGGGTGTTAGGGGAGGAAAAAAGATAGTTTATTCTCTTACATTTAATGGTTGGTTAATGCTAAAGGATCAACTAATTAATAAAATATCCATTTATACATCAATGATAAACTATATAATTATGGGAGGAATAGATGCCATGAGGAGGCAAGGCTTTGAGAATGAATCAGAAGAAGTATGCAATACTCTTAAAGAGTGGCTAAATAAACTTGATCTTGAATTAGAAGGGTATTGCAAAAAGTAAGGTGCTCCTGTTTTTGGTTTTATTCTTAGTAGGTGTTGGTTTAACACCAAAATATGTTACAGAAAAAGCTAAGGATGTTTTAAAATCATCAGACTTAATATTTGTTGACTCTTATACAATGCCAAATGTTAAAACCTTCTTGGATTATGTTAAAACCTTCTTGGATTATAAAGAGATTTTCATAGCTAAAAGGGATTTATTAGAAAATAACTCTAATGAAATTATTAATTTAGCCAAGAGCAAAAATGTATCGATTATAATACTTGGAGATCCTATGATAGCAACAACGCATGAATCTTTATTGATAGAAGCTAAAAAAATGGGAGTAAAAAGTGAGATAGTAAATGGTGTATCGGGGATATGTGTTGCTAAATCTATTTCAGGGCTTCAATATTATAGATTTGGAAAGACATTAACAATACCAGGAAAATGGAGAAAAACCAAGGCATATAGCATATTATATGGGCTATATGGAAACCTTTGTTTAGATCTTCACACATTTTTTCTATTTGATATAGATGAAGAAGGAAAATCATTAAAGATAAGTGAAGGAATAAATTATCTGTTACAATTAAATAATGAAATTTCAGGATTTAAGGAACTAAGCGAGTTGCTAGGTATAATAATTCATGCAGGAGAAAGCAACATAGTTGACGTTAATACTTTACATGAACTAGCAAATAATGATTTAAAAATGGAAGAACCCTATAGCTTAGCAATACCAGCGTCATTGCATTTTGTTGAGGAAGAATATCTAAAGTATATATTAAATGCTGATTCAAATAAAATAATTAAGCACAAGCAAATGCTTAAAGAAGATTTTTGCGATTATGCAACAAAAATTAAAGGTCTTTTATAAATAGTTATAGTGCATTAAAACTAAACAATATGAGCAAATTTAAACGCATTCTAAAATTAATAAACCGGGTGAACAGAATTTCCACATTTGATGAGCAAAAAGTTAACGATATAATTTCGAAGTATTTTGATGTCACGTTAATTTCAAAAAATAATAATTCTTATCAATTTAAAATTTTAGGCCTAAAAGATGGGGATAAAGTATCATCTGCATTTGTTAAACTCTACAAGGAATCATTCAAGATTAGTTTTAACGTAGCACTAAGGAAAGAAAATAACGAATTAATGCTTTATATGGTAAAAAAAGAAAGTAGGATTAAAAAAAGTGTTGTAATAGGGCTTGCTATTGCCACATTAATAACTGTCTATATTTCAGGATTAGATTTTAAAACTATCAACACAGGATTTGCATGGAGTCCTTTCGCATATTTAATTGGATTGATTATACCTTTATTGATTCATGAAGCTGGTCATTGGATAACTATGAGAAGGTATAATGTTCCAGCCAGTCCTCCATATCTATTACCAGCCCCTCCATTGCAATTTGGTTTTCTGGGAACCTTTGGGGCAGTAATAAATATGGAATGGGTGCCTCCAACCAATGATATATTGGCTTTAACAGGAGTGATGGGACCATTATTTGGTTTTTTGGCGGCTATACCTTTTGCATTTATAGGACTAAAATACTCTACATTAATGCCATATTCACCTGTATCTTCTTCAACAATAAGTCTAGTCCCATTAATCCTAAGCATAATAACATATGTTGAAAAGATACCTCAAGGATATATTATACAGCCTTCTGCCATGATGTTTGCTTCATATATTGTATTTTTTATAACTTTCTTAAACCTAATTCCTGTTTCTCAACTAGATGGAGGACATGTATTAAGAGCTGCATTGGGTGAAAGAGGTCACTATGTAGCTTCTCAAATTTTCATAGTGGCATTAATATTGGCTGGGATATGGTATTCTACTTTTGCACTTTTTGGAATATTTGTCCTGTTTATATTTTTAATTACTAGAGGAAAACATCCAGGAGCAGCTATGGAAAGTAATAAAATATCATATAAAGGTTTATCAGCAGTTATAATATATTGTTTGTTATTAATTTTAACATTACCTTTGCCATCTTAAAATTTTGTATTTTTAAACTGAAAGTCATGCTCTTTAAGAAAAGATTATATGATTACTTCATGTCGAATAACCATTAATAATAAAATAGAAGTTTTATTTTATGTGAATCTTAATATTATTTTAAGAACTACTAAAATTTCTTTTACAAACACTTAACACGAAGTTTGCTAATTTGCTTCCTTCTATATCCTTTAACATAACTTTTATAACAAAAATAAATTGATCTCCTAAAATCTCATGGGCTAGTTCACAAGCATTTTCAGGAGATCTAATAAGTAACTCTGCAAAGTTCATCATGTATTTATTTTTTGAGCTATTTTCAAGTAAAATATATAGCCCCGTAAAAGCTTGCATGGCATTTTTGCTAAGCCTACTAATAAGATTGTTATAGTTTTCATCTTTAAATCCATTATAATTTACCATGCTATGTCTCCTCAAATCTGTAATATAATCCTCATATTGGAACATTAGATGTCTTACCTCATTATTTATAGATAGCCATCAATATAGAAAATTGCTAAATAGCGAATTAATTTATTTTATCGGAGAAAAGCTTATATACTAAACTTATAATAAAAAGATAATAATAAAGGCCAGGATTTCTAAAGGTACTCCTTAATTTATTATTGTAGTTTTCCTCATAACTTCATATATCTAATGAAAACATTACTCTATAGGGAGTTAGGAGCTGACAAGACAAATGACAAGTCTCAATCCTTCTAGGGGCTGGGGGTAATGCTTTTAAGGTTTATTGTAAAAATAAATTAATGAGTACTAGCCATTAAAGAGGTATGCTTCATAGAGAAGGGTCGTTAAAACTAAGTATTTCCATTTCTATTGCTGACTAGCCCAAATTTATTAAACTCTTTATCTAAGTTAAAAGAAGAGGATATTAGCTGCAAATTAAATGAAAATATTAAATTTCCCTAGCATAAAATACTAATAGGGTGGGAAAATGAGCGAAGCTGTTGATGAGGAATCAATAGAGGAAGAAGAGGAAGAAAATTCAGAATCTATTATAGAATATAAAGTGGAAAGTCCAGAATTGCTTGAAATTATGTTGAATTCGTTTGATATTTTAGAAAGGGCAACACAAAGAGAAATCAGTATTAATGAGGCCAAAAGCATGTATGATGAAAGTGTTGGAGTCAAGATGGCAGAGCTTTCAAGTTCTTCTATAAAGAAAACAAGAAAGAGCAAAAAGGGTTCTCAGAAATCAAAGAAAAAGAGCTCAAGCATTAAAGCAAAGAGCAAAAAGGGTTCTCAGAAATCAAAGAGTTCTCAAAAAAAGAGAAAGAAAAAAGAAGTAAATAAAGATAATGTAGAATCCAAGGAGTGATCGTTTATAACAATATTCTATTTATTATTAAGCTAAAATGCTATGCATACTTTAATTTAAAAAAGGTTAACTGCCTTCTATAACAGGTTCATATCCAATTAATTTTAGAGATTTTATTATAATGTCTTCCTTTAATCTTCTATCAAATGTAATTACTACATATTTTTTCTTATCTTCTTTTAAAAGTTTTAAATTATCTACAACTACTGCTCCTTTAATCATATCGCTTACATCTTTATCTGGTGTTAAATAATCTTTAAATTTCTTTTGCTGATATGAATAAAATTCATCAAAATTATTTAATATCCTAAAAGATTCATTTATATCTTTTGATTTTATATTTAACTCTTTTACTATCTCCTCTAAGAGTTTTTTAGCTTCATCCAGTTGTAATTTCACACTCATATATTTTCCCAAATCAATTTTTAATGATATTTTCTTCATAGTAATTCATCCTTTATTTATATTATTATGATACCCTTTTAAAGTATTTTATGCTAAAATCTTTATGACAAAGTAAAAAAGATACATCTTATGACGGGGCAAAGCTTTTAATTATATTTAAGATGAATATGATAGGATAAAGATGTTTTTTCTTAGTTAACTTAATATCGATAAGGAGTATTATTAAGATCTC
Source organism: Caldisphaera sp. (assembly GCA_002877855.1). The sequence goes on along the minus strand of PNIA01000014.1, from coordinate 9,239 downwards.
AGGGGGCAAGCCTTTAGAGCATGAAGAGTCGATGATCTAATAGAGCAAATATCTAAAAACACTTAGTTTTTAACCCTAAAATAATAGAAATTATTAAAGGATACATAGGTGAGACAAGTGTCAGGGACATATATGACTTATCCAAAAATAAGAGAGGATATAGAAATAGGGCCACCTTATCTAACAAAATATGAAAAAGCAAAAATAATAGGTATTAGGTCGTTGCAATTAACACATAATGCACCCCCATTAATTAAACCTGAAGTAATAAATTCTAGCGATCCTGTAGAGATAGCAAAATATGAAGTAGAAAATGGTATATTGCCAGTGTCTATTATAAGATATACTCCTTCTGGGCTAAAACAAGTAATACCAATTAAAGTTCTTCTTCAAGCTAACTTTCTTTAATGTTTTATGTTTATGGACACCTTTATTAGCAAAGGCGATTCATTTGTTTGTTTATATCTTTACATTTTTAAATTTTTAATCTATCCTTCAATAGAATTACCAAGTTTTTTATGAGTTTATTTTAAAGTTTTTTAATTCTGATCAAAGAGCAAGGCTTGTCGCTATTTGTTATGTTTTAATAAGAAATTTATAAAAACAGATGTTATTCTTAAAAAAATTAATGGAACGTTATATTTACTTTTGGTAATTTTATTGGCTGGAATGATACTCCATGACCTGTATAAAATTTGTTAAACCATTCATAAAAGTGCAATCTTAGATCGTGGGCGAATGCTACTATTCCTTCCAATCCAGCTGTTAGTAAATTACCTAATATATAGATTATTACAGCTCCTATAAACATTAATGGATTCCTGAGTCCAACAGGATCTATTACTAAAGCAAGTATGGTAAACCCGACCATTAGTCCTGAATGGGCAAGGCTAAGACCCAGTATTCTTAGGAAGCTTATAGTATTACCTAATGCAAGTAACATTGCTTCAAACATACCTATGAATGATTCCATTGGATTTAGCTTAAATCCTTCACCCATCGCAGCTCTAACTATACCTTTTCCAAAAAGAATCCAAATTAACGCAATTATTGCTCCATAAAACACAAACGCCTCAAATGGCCCCCCTCTGCCAACTCCGAATATTGCTGTTTTTATTATTGTACCAGCTTTATATACATTAAAATAAATTAAAAAAGGAGAAGTTGCTGAAGTAAAAAGTAAAAACATTGGTACCTTTTCTCCTATCATATCTTCGTAATCTTTCTTTAGATAGCTGTTTATTATTCCTAAAAGGGTGCCAAAAATTAGCATAAATGCTCCTACCCAAAATGAAATATCCATCGCTTCAGCAAATAAGCTACTCATTAAAGATGATGATCCACCAGTAATTGATACATCTACAGGAGATTCTAAAGGAGCTGCTTTTAATCCAATGCTATGCCATAATAGATCTAAGTGTAAAAATTCTGCTGGTATAGGGCCAAAGAATTCAGATGCTAAAAATCCAGTTATCATACCTGCTATACCCAATATGGCAATTACCTTTCCTATATCTTTACTTCTAGGCATTAAATAAAATAAAGCGAATAGTAAAACTAACAAACCATGGCCGATATCTGGAAACATTAGACCAAATATTATTGGCATTGTAATTGCCATAAAAATTGTAGGTATTATTTCATCAGAGTTTGGAGTTCCATACATTTTTAATATAGATTCAAACGGTTTAAATGCCTTAGGTATATCCATTTTTGTTGGTATTTCTTTTTCTCCTCTTTTTATTCCAAGACTATATAGCATATATGCTCCTTGGGTCGAATTATTAAGTATTGTCTTTAGTTGCTTAGATTCTTTAGCATCAACAAATCCATGAACAAAAGATGCTGTTTCAGTCGATGCTGTGTTATTTAATATTTTAAATACTTCGTTCAATACATAAATTTTTGTATAATAAATCTTTAGGTCATTGATTTTTAAGTTAAGTTTTTGTTTAATCTGATTTATTTCATCGTTTATATTATTTATTTCATCGTTTATTTCTTTTATAGCAATACTTGGTATGCCAGAAAATTCTGTTCTGATAGCTATCGGTGTAAATCCTAATCTGTTTATTTCATTTAAGGCTTTCTTAACATTTTCTGGCATACCAGCTAAACCTATAATGTCTTTTTCTCCCTCTATTTCGTCTATTGAAATTATTATGTTTAGATCTGAAGAGATTTTTTTAACACTTTCTATAACCTCTTTGGGAATTGTACCTATAATAAATGATATGTTTTTGGCTTGATATGGACTTCTTATATCTTTATCAATATAGGAAACTGCAGATAGAAGATTCTTTAACTCATTTAAATCAACCAGTCTGTTTTTTAAATCGTTAATTTTTGTTGATTCCTTTTCAAATTCTGTTTCAAGATTTGCATTTTGATTTATTGTTTGATTTAAAAATTCCAGCCAATCTGATATTGTTAAATCAATACCTTCTATTAGTTGTGGTTCCGTGTCAAGTATTTTAAAATAGCCTTCAAGCCTTGCTTTTCTTTCAGATGCTATTCCTGAGGCAGATCTGTATGTTTTGGTGGAATATCTATTAAGCTCTTTTGTAGGCTGTTCTATATGGAAAATACCTGATGTAGATATGTCAGCAACTACCTTATCATAAAGGCTATTTGGCACAACTATCAGCACTTCTTCGACTCTATTGGGAACGAACAAGCTTGGCACCACTCGAGTCCGTGTCTGAATAGAAAATAACCTCTTAAGAATATAAAATTTTAAAGTAAAATGTATTATGAATCTTTTTTGCTTAAATTTCAATAAGATTTAATAAGAACAAATATTATTTTAAGATTTTCCTAATTAGCATAATTTTTATAATAAGAAAACCGCTCTTAAACTGATATTATATAAAAGTTAAAATTAAAAAATTTTGATATATTATAATGGATTAATAGATTATGAATATGAGACTTTGAAAAATGATTAAATTTTTAATTAATATTTATTATTATGGACCGATTATTTAAGCTTAAAAAACTATTTTAATATAATTTATAAGCGGGAGTATAAATTGAGTGTTGAGGGTAAAGTTTATATTATAGGTGATAAGGTTAGCATTAATTTATTTAGAATTGCTGGTATACCTACAATTGAAGCTAATTCTCAAAAAGAAGTTGAAAATAAATTAAAAATAGCAAAAGATAATGGTGCAAACATGGCAATAATATTAAAGCATTTGGTTACCGATGAAAAATCCATAAGAAAAATAGCTTCTGCATTAAATTTGACTATATTAATTTTGCCTACTAAATGGTCTAAGGCAGAACCCATTAATATAGATAAACTTCTTGCTGAAGCATTAGGAATGGGGTGATTAGCTTTGCCGAGTTCGGGGAATCCAAAAAAAGTTGCTGAGGAAATAATAGAAAGGAAATTGCCTGAGTCAATGAAAGTTATAGATGATGCGTATAATGCATCTCTCAAACTCTTAAACGATTCTTATCAAGAGGCTTTAAACGAATTACAAAAAGGAATTAATGAAAAGTATCAAGAAATTTCGGAGCTATTAAAAAGTGCTGAAGCAAGCCTACAGTTAGATGTTAGAAAAAAGGTATCAGAAAGAAGAAATCAAATAATTAATAATGCTTTTAAAGAAGCCTTGGATTCAATAAAGTCCCAAAAAAATGAGGAGTGGTATGTCAACTTTATGAAGAAAGTAATAGAAGCAATATCAACAGAAGCAGAAAGTTATGGAGGATTGATATTGTATGTATCAAATGATGATATAAATTTAGCAAAAAAGATCTCAGCTCAATATAAAAATATAGAGGTCTCAAAAGAAAGCATAAATATAATTGGAGGAGTAATTGCTATGAGTAGAGATGGCTCAACAAAAATAGATTATAGCATTGATCAGATTATTAGGGAAAATGAGGTATTTCTTAAAGGAGTTGCATTTGAAAAATTGTTTGGAGGTAGATGATTATGGTTGTTAGAGGTAGAATTAATAGGATTACAGGCCCATTGGTTTTAGCAGAAAATATGACTGGCATACAGATGTATGAAATGGTAAGGGTTGGAGGAGAAAGATTAATTGGAGAAGTAACAAGAATAAAAGGAGACGTTGCATATATACAGGTTTATGAATCTACAACAGGGTTAAAGCCTGGGGAACAGGTTGAAGGCACAGGCGCACCTTTGAGTGTTGAACTGGGTCCAGGTTTATTAGGAAATATATATGATGGAGTTCAGAGGCCTTTACCTTTTATAGTAGATTATTTAAATAAGACTTCTCCTAAAAGAAGCATATTTGTTGAAAGAGGTATTAATGTAAGCTCTCTTCCAAGAGACAAGAAGTGGCACTTTACTCCTAGTGATACTATATCAGGAAAAAAAGTATCTGGAGGAGATATAATAGGTTTTGTTCAAGAAACGGAGTTAATTTTGCATAAGGTTTTAGTCCCACCCAATATACATGGCGAGGTGACATGGATAGCACCAGAGGGGGACTATACGATAGTAGATCCTATAGCTGAAGTAAAAAGTGGTGAGGAAACAAAAGAAATATATATGTTGCAACATTGGCCTGTTAGATCTCCAAGACCATACAATTTAAAGCTGGATCCATCAGAGCCTTTAATAACTGGTCTTAGAATAATTGATACGCTATTCCCTATGGCCAAAGGAGGTACTGGTATGATACCGGGGGGGTTTGGAACAGGTAAGACAGTTACAATGCATGGATTAGCTCAATGGTCATCAGCAAATGTCGTACTCTATATAGGTTGTGGGGAAAGAGGTAATGAAATGACAGAGGTGCTAGAAAGATTCCCGACATATAAGGATCCATGGACTGGTAAACCGTTGATGGAGAGAACTGTATTAATTGCAAACACAAGTAATATGCCGGTAGCAGCTAGAGAGGCAAGCATTTATGTTGGTATAACAATTGCAGAGTATTATAGAGATATGGGTTATGATGTACTATTAGTTGCTGATTCCACAAGCAGATGGGCTGAGGCTTTAAGGGAAATAGCAGGTAGGCTTGAAGAAATGCCGGCAGAAGAAGGTTATCCAAGTTATCTTGCATCGAGATTGGCGGAATTTTATGAAAGGGCTGGTAGAGTGAAAGCCTTTGGATCTCCAGAAAGGATTGGTAGTGTAACGGTTGTAGGAGCTGTAAGTCCTCCGGGTGGTGACTTTACTGAACCTGTAACAACTCATACAAGAAGATTTACAAGAGTATTTTGGGCTTTAGATACAGCTCTAGCTTATAGTAGGCACTATCCAGCAATAAATTGGATATTAAGCTATAGTTCATATGTAGATACAGTGGCAGATTGGTGGGCAAAGAATGTAGATCCTCAATGGAAAGAGTATAGAGACCAATTAATGGATATACTATTAAGAGAAAATGAATTGCAAGAGATAGTGAGGTTAGTGGGAACTGAAAGCCTAGATGAGAGAGATAAGTTAGTTTTAGATGTTGCTAGATTGATAAGAGACGGATTCTTAAAGCAAAATGCCTATGATCCTATAGATACATTTGCCTCACCAAAGAAACAAGTTGAATTAATGAAATTAATGATAGACTATTATAAAGGTGCTTTGCAATTAGTAGAATCTGGAATTCCAGCTTCAAGAGTAAAAGAAGCCTTAGGAAGATTATATGTTGATATGGTAAAGGCTAGGTTCAGCATACCAAACGATAAGTTAGAAATGATTGAAGGTATTAAGAAGCAAGCCCTTAATTTGCTTGATAGCTTGAAGTCAAAGGGTGGTGAAAAAGCATGAGTTCAGTTTACGGTATAAGGGAGTATTCAAGAGTTGTTGAAATAAGAGGGCCATTGATATTTGTGGAAGGCATAAGCAAAACAGCTTATGATGAAATAGTAGAGATAGAGCTTTCCAACGGATCAAGAAGAAGGGGGAGAGTGTTAGATGTTTCTAAAAATTTAGCAGTTGTTCAGGTTTTTGAAGGTACTACAGGAATTACTACAACAGGCACAAAGGTTAGATTCCTTGGAAGACCATTGGAATTGCCTGTATCTGAAGATATGTTAGGCAGGATATTTAATGGCTTAGGAGAGCCAATAGATAATGGTCCTGAGATTGTTGCAGAGGAAAGATACGATATAAATGGATCACCAATAAACCCAGCTGTTAGAGCGTATCCAGAAGACTTTATACAAACTGGTGTAAGTGCTATCGATGGTATGAATACATTAGTTAGAGGGCAAAAACTTCCTATATTTAGTGGGAGTGGATTGCCGCATAATCAACTAGCAGCACAGATAGCTAGGCAATCAACTGTTAAAGGTCAGAATGAAGAGTTTGGAGTCATCTTCACAGCAATTGGAATAAAATATGATGACTTTCTATTCTTCAGAAAGTTCTTTGAGGAAACGGGTGCTTTAAACAGGGTGGCGATGTTTGTTAACTTAGCAGACGAACCAGCTATGATAAGGTTGGTAACCCCAAGAGTAGCATTAACTTTAGCAGAGTATTTAGCATATGGAAAGGACATGCACATCTTAGTAATATTAACTGATATGACAAATTATGCAGAAGCTTTAAGAGAAATAAGTTCATCTAGAGAAGAAGTTCCTGGAAGACAAGGTTATCCAGGTTATATGTATAGCGATCTAGCAAGCATATATGAAAGGGCAGGAAGGGTTCATGGTAAAAAAGGAAGCATAACACAAATACCAATCCTATCTATGCCGAACGACGATATAACTCATCCAATACCAGATCTAACGGGATATATAACTGAAGGACAGATAGTTTTAAGTAGAGATCTTTACAACAAGGGTATTTATCCACCTATAAACGTGTTAATGAGCCTTTCAAGACTCATGAAAGAAGGTATTGGCCCTGGAAAGACAAGGGAAGACCATGCGCAGGTTAGCGATCAGCTTTACGCATCTTACAGCAGGGGTGTTGAACTAAGAAGCTTAGCCGCTGTAGTAGGAGAAGAAAGCTTAAGTGAAACTGATAGGAAGTTCCTAAAGTTTGCAGATTTGTTTGAAAAGAATTTCCTATCCCAAGGTCTAAGGGAAAATAGAAGCATAGAAACTACTTTGGACTTGGCATGGAATATATTATCGGAATTACCAGAAGAAGAGCTAACAAATATAAAAGAAGAAATGATCCAAAGATATCATCCAAAGCATAAAAAGTAAATTTTATCAATTTTTAATTTGCTCTTTTATATATTAATACTATAATAATTGCTTTTTAGCTATTCTTTTTATAACACATTAATCAGGGATTAATTCTGAACCAATTTTTTCTTCTTTTATTAATCTCCTATAAACGTTATCTGGATCTTTTCCATCAATAAATATAACTCTTATTTTGCTCCTTTTAATCAAATCAAATGCAACATGATCTAAGAGCTCATAGCTTCCAGCTATTTGCTCCATATTTTCTATTAAAGATTCCATTTCACCATAAGAGACTTTAAATAGCTTTTTTGCATTATTATCATTAGGTCTTTTTGTATAGATACCATCAACGCCGTTGAGCATATTTATTACTAATTTGGAGCCCAATGCTTCAGCTAAAATCATAGAAACCGCATTTGTGCTATGTCCTGGTTGTAATCCACCTAATACTGGTATTAAGTTTTGATTTGATATTTCTATTGCTTCAATGATATCTTTAGGTACTTTTGGAGACGAATATGGCATAAGAGCTATAGATAGGCTTAATGCATTTAATCTTGCAGATTCTATTCCTATTACATCTAATATAGATTCAGAATCATTTATGTTCCTTAACGTATTTATATAAGCTCTGGCTAGAGGTCCTCCTCCTACAACAATGCCCAATTTAAATTCTTTTTTAATAAGATTAATTAAATTCTCTTTTAACTTTAAAATATATTCTAGATTTGGTGGATACAATAAACTACCGCTTATTTTTATTACTATTTTTTCCAATTTTTCTCCCTTTTGCGAATAAGTTGAAAGTTCCACACTTTAGGAGGATGATAAAATTTATAAATATTAAACAGCTTGCAGTAAAAGCAATAAAAACCTTTAGCCCTGTATTTTAGAGCAGATCAGTTTTCATAAAGTTTAAACATAAAGATCATAGGAAATCTGAAGAGAGACAATAGTTCTGTGATCGACCCATAGTACTCAGATTTCAAATGTCTTGTGCAAATTTCCATAAAATTAAAATATGAGTCTCAGAAGCCTAGCTTCGATCATCGTTGTTCTCACAGCTTTTAACCTTCTTCATCGACAATTATTATGAAAAGCATAAATTAATATAAATTTTTATTTTTACTATTTAAAATAGCATAAGATGCTCTTGACTTTAATCATTCATCAATTATTAAAATACATTTATAAAATTTATAATTTATAATGATTTAATGTTTAATTCAGAAATAGTTTAGGTAAAGAAAAGTTGATAAAAATGGATAAAATTGCAAACAAACAAAATACAAGTAACAAGGGTTTAGAAGAAATATTTTGGAAGGAAATTGTATGTGAAATAGAAAACTACTCAAAGAAAGGATGCTATGAAAAAGTAAATAATTTAATGAGCCTCTATATGCTTAAAAAGCTAAGAATTTTTGCATCTAATTTATCAATTAACTCTCATAATATACTAGATGCTGGCTCGGGTCCTGGTACTTCTACAAGTTATATTAAAATTATTAATAATAATGCTAATGTAATAGCTATGGATCCATCGTATTCAATGTTGGAAATCGCTAAAAATTCAATCAAAAACATAAATTTAATAAATGGTTTCTTTGAAAGCATACCTCTTAAGGACAATTCTATGGATTCTGTAATTGCTATGTTTTCATTTAGAGATGCAAGAAATTATGAAATAGCATTGAAAGAGTTTTCTAGGATATTAAAGTCTGATGGTAAACTAATAATATTAGATTTATATAGGCCAGAAAATATATTAGAAAAAATTATATCTTTTCTTCAATTTAATATATTGTCTGTGATATCTGGTTTTTTGATGGGTTGTGGAAAAGATTCTCTCAGATATCCCGATTTGCATAGAACACTTAATAATATGTATACTTCTAAAGAATTTGAGTTTGTAGCAAAAAAATATTTTAAAAAAGTAATTTTTAAGAAAATGCCTATAATAGTTGGAATTTTATATGCAAGAAATCCTATAAAGAATTTATGAATTTTAAAAAAGCTTAAAATTCTTTATTTATTTTTAAAATAAAAGTAGATAGAATACATATTAATAAACCCTAAAGGTTAAGCTTTGTATGGATAGAAAGGTGCGC
>PNIA01000008.1 GCA_002877855.1 Caldisphaera sp. | reverse complement strand
CACCTATATACCATCAAATATATGATATTGAATTACAATTTAATAGTTTATTTTTTATAAATAAAATTATCATCTATTATATTAACAATAAGAAAATTTGCAATTTGGAAAAAATATACATAGTTAAATTTAATAGACTTTTATTATAAAATTTTTTTAAAGATGTTACTAATATAAAAAGATTTAAATATCTCATGCATTAATTCATGGTATTTCTTGTGACATAAGTTAATAGATTTGTTTAGATATAAGCCCTTTTGAAAATTAGTGAAGTTCTATATTGATAGTACAATTTCTCATTGATTTAAGTTTATTTTTCTTTTAGATATATAGATTATTGAATCATCATCTATTATTTCTTCTTTTGGAGGATTTATTCTTAATCCCTTTGGGCCTCTAATTGCTAGTGGAAGTGCTCCTTTATTCGTAATAAAATCAGATATTTCTTTATATTTTTTGCCGTGCATCCATTGAGGTAATTTTTCTTCAAAAATTTCATCTCCAGATTTTGATGTTAATATTAAATCAATTACTTCTGCTGTGCCAGGATTTTCTAGCGTTCTTGATATTAACTTAGCAGAAACATAGCCTCTTATTATAAATTCATATATACCCACCAATTTCGCATAATTTTCACTTTCCTTGCTTAAAAGTTCCAATACTATATGGCTATTTGCATTAAGTTTTTTAATCATAATTCCTGCTAGTATTGATTTTGCATCTATGCCTGCCGGTGAACTTTTATCATCTTTGTCTGCTAATATTATGACTCCGTAAGCATTTTTTATTCCAGCTCTAATTAGGTCAGACTCTTTGAGACAAGTACCTCTTACAAATTCTATTTCATTTAAAGGTGGTGAGTCTTTGTCTGCTAATATAACTAGTTCATCTCTGCTTTGGTTTTTTAGTTCCTTTACTAATTCTTCCCCAATTTCGTTCCAATTGCATATTATTATATGATCTTCTTTTTTCACTTTAATTTCGCCAAGCCTTTTGGCTAAACTGGATTCTATCATTATATTTGTAAAGCTAGCAATAAATAAGCTTAATGTACCAATACCCGTTAGCATTAAAAATACAGCGTTTATTCTACCCCAGAATGTTACAACGGGTGTATCTCCATAACCAACAGTCGTAATTGTTTGCATGACGAACCAAAAACTATCAAAAATGGATTTTATACCAGAACTTGGAGCCTTTCTCTCGAGAAAGTATTCCGAAAATGTTCCATATATTATAATTGCTATTAAAATAATAGTAATCTTTATTGTATTATTTCTTAAGAACTTTCTAAATTTAACTAAAAACGCATATATTGGTATCGTATTTGGTCACTCCTTTTTCTTTAGAATATAAAATAAAAATGGTGATATTGAATAAAAAGCTAATAATTGAATAGGCATAGAGGGAAGAATTATGCAGATTGCTAATGGTATTAATAAGCCAAATTCTTTAATATTGCTGTAACCTTTTTTATAATAAAGTGCTAATAGTATAGTAATTAAAATATCAGTTAAAATTAAATAAATTGGATTAATGTTTAGAATATATCCTAAGCTATAATTCCCTTTTATCTTGTATAGTAATTGCATAAATCCATATTTGAAAAAGTTTTGAGATGTTATTGAAAAAATAGAAATTATGAAAGCCAAAGAGGTTAGCAAAGCAGAAATAAATTTATTAAAGCTGTTATTGAATTCATAGTATATATATATTAAGTAAAAAGGCATTGAAATAATAAACTGTGGATATATTAATATAGATAATGAAAAAATAATACCTGACAGGATAGAGTTATAATATAACAAGACAATTGATATTATCAATATAGATAATGAAATAGTAATAATAATGCTATTCATAAAAAATATTATTGATATATAAAAAGTCATTAAAATACCAATAATTAATAAAGGATCTTTATTATTTTTGACAGAAATGATTCCTACAAGTGTTATTGCTATTGCAAATAAAATTGAAGAATATATGTGCGAAGGTATATTTAACATTATTGCAGGCAAATAAGATATTGCTAATCCTGGTAAATAATCATAGACCGTTACATTATTCCATGAATTTCTTGTTGTATTATAAAATAGCGAGAATTTTTTTTGTGGATCTAATGAGTTTAAATTTAAAGGATTTTGAGTATATGGAATAGACTCAACTAAATAACCAAATGTCTTGTCATTAAGAATGGATCTATAATAATTAAGGTTATAAGGATTGTGCAATTTAGTTATTGACATAGCTGCTAATTCCATAGCTATTTCTTGTGAACTTTGATATCCTCTTGATACTATAAAGAGAGATGTTTGTGGGAAAAACCTTGATGCTAAAATACCAGTCAAAATTAAGAGAGATAGAAATATAAAAGTCATTATTTTTGGATTATATCTTGAATTTATTTTGTCTGAACCTATAAAGAAAGTTATTAAGGATATGCCTAGAACAGCTAACAAACCAAGTATTAATAATAATAATGATAATTGTAATACATAAGATACCATCATTATTATTACAGATGAAAGGAGGAGAATAAATGTATAAATTGTCCAATTATTACTTATTGTATTTTTTTCGAAATAATTTTCTTTTTTGTTTAAGGATGTTGCATAAGCTATTATTGAAATTAAGGGAAACCACATATAGTAAATTGGTAGAGGCCTATAATAAAATAAGAATGCTATACTTGGAATGATGAGTCCAGAATATTTTAATTTATTATAAAATTTAAAATAAACTAATAAGCCTAGTAGTATTATTGATATAAATAATAAAGTATAAAATAACTTAGGAAGATCTATATTGAATTCATATAGTGATGACAATCCTGCTCCGATTGGCATTAAATTTGAATCAATAGGCAGCAAAACACTTTTAATGAATTGATGGGGGCTTAGTAAAAGGAATGGTAAATTAATGGCTAATCCAGAAATTAAAAAGCCAGTAATCATCTTTTTAATGTTATATTTTTCATGATATGCTGCAACGATAAAAAATAAAAACAACACACCTGCAGTCTCACGATACGATGTAGCTAAACCAAATAATGCTCCAGATATTAATGGATAATCAACATATGCTATTGCTATAAGTGATGGAGCTAACCATCCTACAACAGGACTAAAGGCTATTGGTTCTCCTACAAATAAAAAAGAAGCACTAGCTATTATTAAGGGAAATAAAGTTTTATATGGTTCTTTGCTTTTTCTATATACCAAAAATAATGATATTGCTAGTATTATAGCATCGTAAATCTGTCTAGGGATATTAAGTATAACTTTAGGTAAATAATATAACATAGCAAATGATAGATAATCATAGGTAGATACAAATCCAATTATATGGCTTGCTATAAATGGAGGAGAGTTTTTGAATAGATACGTATAATCAGGAAATGAACCCTTGCTTATCAGATAACTTGTAAAATTAGCTAAATAGGGATTTTTACCTTTTAGCAATAATTCAGCAGCTTGCTCTTGTATTATATAAGAATCAGAATACCCCCCTATTAACGAATAAAATACCTTTAATGATGAAGAATAAAAAATCCCAGTTATTATAATTAGAGATGCCAATGAACCAATAACTAAGAAAGATGAAATTTTTAAATTCATCTTTGTTGGGTTAATGCTTAAGAAAAGAGTTAAAATAGAAATAAAAATTAAAACAAAGAAAATAGATAATAACCAAAATTCTGGTGATTGTATGTAAATAGGCCATCCACTATACATTCCTATATAATTGTAAGGGGTTATGGATAAGTAATAGTAAACGGCAAATCCCATTAAGTTTAAAGATACCAATAACATTAATGCTCTATTAATTTCTTTGTTATTATTTTTATTGTTTATATTAACCACCAGGATTTATTTGTATTAATAGCAATAAATTTTTTTCTATTTTATGTTTTTCTAGTATTTATGTTAATATAATTACTTTTATTTATGTTAATATAATTACTTTTATATTAGGAATAAGAAAATTTATATTTTGGAAAAAATATACATAGTTAAATTTAATAGACTTTTATTATAAAATTTTTTAAAAGATGTTACTAATATAAAGAGATTTAAATATCTCATGCATTAATTCATGGTATTTCTTGTCACATAAGTTAATAAATAATCTTTAAATATAAATACTTTAGAAAATTGTCAAGTTCTTTATTAATAGTAAAATTCCTCACGCAAACAAAACGGTAAATTTTTATTATTTTTTATTTCATATGTTTCTAAGTGATTGAAATGGTGATTTCAAACGATCCCAAATATAACTGTTGTAACAACCACATATAATGAAGAAAATACGATTGGAACGTTAATTAGAAAAATTAAAGAGATAGATGATAAGATATTTGTAATAGTTGTAGATGATTCATCTATTGATAGAACAGCACAAATATCTAAAGAATTAGCTGATTTAACTATAGTGAAAAAAAGAGAAGGCCAAACAATAGGTCTTTATACTGGAATTAAACTTGCTAAAACAAATATAGTGTTGACAATAGATGCTGACTTAGAAAACCCACCAGAATTGATTCCTTATATGATTAATGAATTTTTAAATAAAAGGTGCGATGTTTTAGTTGCATCTAGAAACAAGCTACCTAGAATTTCTGAAAAATTTACTTCATTAATTTTTAAACGTATATTTGGGATTACTGATATCTATTCAAACTTTAGAGTTTTCAATAAAAAATGTTTCACTGATGACAAAATAAGATTAGGTGAAACATTTGGTTTAGAATTGTTAATAAAAACAAAGAAAAATAATTGTCGGTTTTGCGAAATAATATATCAATCAAAATATAGAAGAAAAAATCCAAGAATTGGTGGAATTATAAGATCTAACTTAAGAGCAACAGTCTCTACAACAAAATCTTTGTTTGGTTATTATTTTGTTTATAGATAATGTGAATTGCATAAATATTAATTTTTAAATAAATTTATATAAGGGGTAAAAATATTGAAATGCAAAAATATGTTTAGAATTGGTTAGTAGGAGGTCTGTAGATTGAATAGAGGAAGTGGTGTATTGTTGCCAATTTTTTCATTACCAGGAAACTGTGGAATAGGGGATTTTGGTAAATATGCATATCAATTTATAGATTTCTTGTATGATACAGGTCAAATGTATTGGCAAGTGTTACCAATGAATCCAATCGATCCTATTTATGATAATTCTCCGTATAGCCCTTTATCATCATTCGCAGGAAATCCTCTTTTCATAAGCATAGAAGGTTTAATATCAGATGGGTATTTGAGCAAAAATGAATCTTGTTATACTAATGAAGGAAATTATATCGATTATAATAATGTAAAACAATTAAAATACAATTTTTTTAGAAAAGCTTTTTCCAATTTTAGGCCTAAAAACGATTATTATAGATTTTTAGAAGAAAATAAATATTGGATTGAGGATTTTTCATTGTTTATTTCTATAAGAGATTACTTCAATAAACCATTAATGTTATGGCCAAGAGAAGTAAAAATTAGAGAAAAAGAAAGTATAAGAGAATTAGAAAACAAACTGAAAAATGAAATAGAATTTAATAAGTTCCTTCAATATCAATTTTTTAGGCAATGGTTCAACTTAAAAAGATACGCTAATAAGAGAAAAATATCAATAATAGGAGATTTACCAATATATGTAAACCATGATAGTGGTGATGTATGGTCGCATCCTAATATATTTAAATTAGATGATAATTTAAATCCAAGATTTGTTTCAGGAGTTCCACCAGATTATTTTAGTAAATACGGTCAGCTATGGAATACACCGGTCTTTGATTGGAATCAATTAAGAAAAGATAATTTTTTATGGTGGATTAAAAGATACAATCATTTAATGAAAATCTTTGATTACATCAGACTTGATCATTTTAGAGGATATTCAGCATATTGGGAAGTCCCATATGGAGAAAAGACTGCAGTAAATGGAAAGTGGATTAAAGCATATGGTTTTGAACTTTTCTTCCAACTTAAAAGGCTTAGAAGCGATTTAAGAATAATTGCAGAAGACTTGGGTTATATAACCCAAGATGTTAAAAACCTAAGAAATTACTATTCATTTCCAGGCATGAAAGTATTACAATTTGCATTTGATGGCAATCCTAAAAATGAATATAAACCGCATAACTATGATAGTACAAACTACTTTGTATATACTGCTACTCATGATAATAATACATCGATAGGATGGTATCAGAATGAGGCAACCAAAAAAACCAAAATTGATTTTATTAAATACACGAGAATAAATAACATAAAAGAGGTAAATTGGGCATTTATTAGACTTGCTTTAGGCTCTATAGCAAAGACTTCTATAATACCAATTCAAGATATATTAGGTCTAGGCTCGAGTGCTAGAATTAATACACCGGGCACAACAGGTAATAATTGGAGATGGAAATTAACAAATCTTTATATTCCAAGATATGTAAAATCAAGATTATATGATTTAACAAAAATCTATGGCAGAATTTAGATATTTTTCTTAAAAGCCTCTTTTGCTTCTTTGGTTTCTCTTAGCTTAAATCTTTGTATCTTCCCGCTTTCTGTTTTAGGCAAAGTATCGACAAATTCTATTTCTTCTAAGTGAACATGCTTTGAATATTTATTTCTTACAAACTCAATTAATTCCTTTTTAAGTTTCTCGCTTTGCTCATAGTTTTTCTT
This sequence comes from Caldisphaera sp., assembly GCA_002877855.1. The sequence continues at coordinate 20,022 of PNIA01000008.1, read as the reverse complement.
TAAAACAACGAATGCCTTTAATACATGCCCCCTAACAGGATCTTCAATTCCAACAACAGCAGATTCAAGCACGGCTGGATGCTCTATTAACGTACTTTCTACTTCAAATGGGCCAACCCTATAACCAGAGACCTTTACTACGTCATCTGTTCTGCCTACAAACCAAAAATAGCCATTATCATCAATCTTAGCTTCATCCCCTGTTAAATACCATTCGCCATTAAATGAGCTTTTAGTTCTATCCGGCGCATTTAAGTATCCCATAAATTGAAAACCTTCATTTCTAGAATAAACAGCTATGATTCCTTCGTTGTTTTTATCTCCTATTACTGAAACTTGATATCCTGGTGCTGGTAATCCAGCACTACCAATCTTCAGCTCTGCATCGTAACCCCAACCATTATAAACTACCATTCCAACCTCTGTTTGGCCATAATGATCCCTAATTGGTATTCCAAAATTTTTTTGGAACCATTTTATTACTTCTGGATTTAGTGGTTCGCCTGCTGAGCTTATCCTTTTTAGATTTAAGTTATAGTTTCTTGGATCATTAATAGTACCCATAATAAGTCTGAAAGCTGTTGGAGCAAAAGCTAGATTAGTAACTTTTTGTTGCTCTAAAAATTGCATAAATGAAACTGGATTGAATGGAGAATCAAATACTATTGTGGCTTTATTAAATAACATGGAGCCCAACGGGCCATAGTATAGGCCATAAGCCCATCCAGAATCGGCTCCATTGAAAAATACATCATCATCCGATAACCCAATACCATATTTCATATATACATAAGTATTTAATAATAATCTCTTGTTTATCATAGCCCCTTTGGGAGATCCTGTTGTACCACTAGTATATAATAAAATAACTTGCTCATTCATACCTTGTGGAACAGATCTATTTAGCTTTTCATAAGATGTTGCTTCATCAAAACTTATCATTTTGCCACATTTATCTGGAAATGAGATAACATTTTTTGGAGCTGTCTTCAAATCTTTAATTTTATTGCACTGATCGTTTTGAATAAACAATATTTTTGGCTTTATATCACTTGTTCTTATTTCGATGGCTTTCTGGCCAAAAGCTGTAAAAAGAGGCTGATAGATAGCTCCAAGCTTCCATGTTGCTAACATAATAATTAATTGCTCAAGCTTTTTTGATGCTAATACAGGTACTACATCTCCTTTAATAATGTCTGAGCTTTCTTTCATAAAATTTGCTAGTCTCGATGATTTATCCAAAAGCTCATTCCATGTTAGAGTTTCCTTGTTCCAGTTAGAATCTATTCTAATTCCAGCCATATTATCTTTGTTATTAGCAGATCTTTCATTTATTATATCATATATGTTTTTGCTTCTATATTCTTCCATTTTTAAGAAAGAGTAGACTTCGCTCCAAGAAAAATTTTTTCTCAACGTCTCATAATCTACCATATTCCCACCAATATAATTTAGAGCCTTAGATGAATTATAAGTTTATCTCGAGTCTAATCTATGCTATATTTTTAAATTAATTAATCTTATAATAAAGCAAAAATGCTATAAATTTTTATCCCTAACATTTAATCAGGATTAAAGGGTGAAGAATTTGGGAGAAATAAAAAAGATAATACTTGATACAGCAGAATTTCATCCGTTGCATAAATCATGGATAAATTTAGCACAAACACTATCAAAAATATATAATTTAGAACTAGAAATAAAAACTGAAGATTACCTTTTTGCTATATCATATGGAGATAAAGATGATATAGGTATGGCATGGTTACCCCAATTATTTGCACAGATGTCCGATGGGAAAATCATTTTATTAATGAGTCAGTACCCGTTTGATCCATCAACTACAAAACCAAGTGATTCTATGGCTTTGGAAGAAGGAAAGAAAAAAATAGAGGAATTGAAAAAGGATCCTTAATTAGGTAACCATAATAAAATTGTTTAAAATACTTGATTTTAAATTATTTTGATTATTATTGATAGTATTTTTAGAGGAAAATGTTTAAGATTGAAAATATATTTTGATTAAGAAATTATAAATATTTACAAAAAATTTCTTTGATTAACTAATAATTGTTTTTTGTTACAATTTATTTTAAATGTTTTTATATTTGAAAAACTATTAACTTTATGGGATTAAAATGAGCTCTGATGAAGAGCAAAAGGGAAAAGTATATTTGAATATTTTAATGGAAATAGGCGAAGTTCTTATAGCGATGATAATTATTGTAACAGTAATAATAGCTGCTTTCCAAACATTTTTTCAAGTTAGTCAAATGATAAAGCTGCAGCCACCTAATAAGGAAGAAATATTAAATTTAATTGATATATCAGTTATATTGCTTTTAGCATTAGATCTTCTGAGAACAGTAGTTGTGGGCATACTAGAGAAGTCTATTCCTATTAGAAGCATAATCGAAGCAGCAATGATTATCATAGTTAGAGAGATGATAGTCAATACTTTAGTTTCAAGTTCGCCACTTTCATTAATATATTTATCTATTTCATTTTTGCTAATTACTATTGGTTGGGTTCTTACAGAGAAATTTGTTTTTCATGAAAATAAGTAATCTTTTTTAAATTAATAGTTGGTTTTAAAAAGTAAAATAATAATTTGACTATTTTTCTATTTTACACATATACTATGTTAATTAACTCTTGTTTGTTTCATGTTAAATAATTTTGATCCTTAGCTAATTTTCTAAGCATAGGGGAATATTTTAAAAGTTCTGGTATACTTTTAGGTATTTTTGGTAATATTAGATCTACGGTAGATATTTTTAAAATCCATAATATATTCTCAATTAATGATTCTAAGCCTGCAGGGCCATTTGATATTGATGATCTTATAGAATCCAAAAGACCAAGCACTATATCTTTATTATACATTGATAATATATTTAAAAGATTAACGGAATTAAATTTAATGTAAGATTTTTCTATTTTACCTATTAAATATACATAAAAAGTATATCCTTTATTAGTAACTTTGCATTCTTTGTTTAATAGCCTGCAATCAATGTAGTCTATTGGAATACCATTAATATGATATATTTTTTCAGTTTTAACTTCAAAACTTAGACTAAATTCTACAGCTCCAAATTTATATAGAATAAATTTTGGTTGCTTTATTAGGTCTCTAGCAATTTTCCAATAATTTCTTTCTTGATATTCACTTAACCCTATTATTCTTAGTAGTCTAGATGTAGCAAGAGGCGGATCTCTACATCTTATTTTTTTGTCTATGCAGTTTTTTAATATTGTCTTAGCACAATCTGTTGAACTTTCTAAAAACATTTTTGAAATACGCATCTTTATTTCATCAAGATATTAAAATCACAGTAGCAATTTTAAGCTTTATTAATTTAAAAAATTTAGTAGATTGCTAAGGTTTAAAATGCGCTATTATGTTTTATAGGAACTAGAAGGTTACAAAAAGGTGAAGAAAAATTAACAAAAAATTTACAGAGCTACTAACTATATACATTATTGCTTCTGTATTTCTGTATTTTTTTGCTAAGGAAGGAACCACATATGCAGATCCCTCTCTTTTAATGATGATTAGATATTTGATATCCGGTCTTATTCTTTTCTCTATATCAAAAAAATTTGTTATTAATAAAAATGTTTTATTATTATCTGTATTTACAACTGTTAGTACTCTTTTTTGGGGATATGGACTTGTCTATGTTAGCCCGGCAGTATCTGCAGTGCTAAGCTATACAATGCCTCTTTTTAGTTTAATTTTTGCCAACGCTATGTTGAAAGAAAAGGCAACTTTATTAGAAATAACAGGCTTAATAATTGGATTTCTTGGAATTGGTATCTATGGTTATCCATTAGTTAAGGGTTTCACAAAAATAGGGGTAGTATTGACTATAATTAATGCAATATTTTGGGCTTTATTTAGCATTTACTATAGAAAATTATCTAATTATGATCCGATATCGTTAAATGCTACACAATTTTTGCTAGGTTCTTTATTTATGGGTATTGTTAGCATATTTACTTCTTATAAAGATTTTTATTTCTATTGGAATGTAAAGCTATTAGAAAGCATTATCTATATCTCAACGATCGGTGGAGCATTTCAATTTTTGGTTTGGAATTATATGTTAAGGTTAGAAAGGGTTAATAGAGTTACTATGTTGGCTTACATAGTCCCGATTGGAACTACGATAGCTCAAGCTTTTCTATTTAAAAAAATTCCAAATATTATTGAGATATTTGGCTTATTTGTTATAATAATTGGTGTAATCATAAGTAGATATAAGAAATAAAAGCTTAGATTTGTTTAAGCTCAATTTAAATCCTTTTAAAAAGATATTTAATTTGCAATATGGTTAAAATCTTTATTCCAAAGATTTAAATAAGATTATTGCTTATGTGTTTAATAAGCTGCATATTATTATTTAATTTTATTAGTAATTACCTTAAGAGAATAATTCATAATAATATAAATAATTAGTTTCCAAAATTTATAACCTGTTTCAAACTTTTTTATCTGGGGTTGAAAAATAATGTCAGAAATAACGATTGGGAATCCCAAATTACCAAAATGGAGTTCAATACATAGTCATATATCTGGGTTAGGATTAGATGAAAATGGAAAAGCAAAACCTATAGCAGGTGGTTTGGTGGGCCAAATTGAAGCTAGGGAAGCCTGCGGCCTTATCGTAGAATTGATAAAAGAAGGAAAATTGGGAGGTAAAGGTATATTATTTGCCGGTCCTAGCGGTACTGGTAAAACCGCTCTAGCAGTAGCCATTGCGAAAGAACTTGGAGAAGACACACCATTTGTTGCAATAAACGCAAGCGAAATAATTAGTGCGGATAATAAAACTGAAGTGATGACACAGGCTTTCAGAAGGGCAATAGGCATTAGAATGAAAGACATTAGAAAAATAATTAGTGGAGTGGTAACAGAAATAAAATATTTGAAAAAATCTTCTCCATTCTTTCCAAATCCAATATTAGGTGGGGCAAAGATAACATTAGAAACGAAGTCTGAAAGTAGAGATGTTTCAGTAGGTCCTGAAGTGGCATCTCAATTCCAATCTTTGGGAATAAGAAAAGGTGATCTGATAATGATAGATGCAGAGACTGGAGAAGTAAGAAGGTTAGGAAGGGTTAAAGAAAAAAGCAGTCTAGGATTTGATGTTGATATTGAAAAGCAAGTTGATATGCCTGATGGAAAGATACAAACAACAAAAGAAATAGTCAGAACTTTTACTCTTCATGATATCGATATATCTATAGCGGCACAAAGGGTTGCATTTACAATTTTTGGTTTTCTTTCTGAAGAAAGGGGAATTGATGATCAAATAAGAAGGCAAACAGATGAGATGGTTAAAAAATCAACTCAAGAAAATAAGGCTCAGCTTGTACCGGGTATATTGTTTATTGATGATGCTCATATGTTGGACATAGAGGCTTATAGTTATTTGACAAAGGCTATGGAAAGCGAATATGCTCCTATCATAATTTTAGCTACAAATAGAGGTATAACAACAATTAGGGGTACGGACGAAAAAGCTCCTCATGGAATGCCTAAAGATTTGCTTGATAGATTATTAATTGTATTAACCAAACCTTATAATCAAGAAGAAATTATGAATATAATTAAAATAAGATCTGATGAGTTAGATATACCATTAACTGATGAGGCTCTAAATCTTTTAACAAAAATAGGTGTTGAAAGAAGTTTAAGATATTCATTGCAACTTTTAGATCCTGCAAAGGTGTTTGCAACTAGAAGAAACTCTATAAAAGTAGATGCGATAGATATTGAAAATGCATCAAAATTGTTCTCAGACATAAAAGAAAGTTCTGAATTTTTGGAAAAGTATAAAGACTTAATGTTAAGATGAAATTCAAATAGTATTAAATATAACCAAATCTTCTTAAAAATTCTCCCATTGATTCTATTAATCCTTTATTAAAAAATGGCTCAATTATATTTGAAACTTTAAGAAGAGGTGCACCCAAGATTTTGTTTTTTATTAATGCTTCTCTCATCTGATTAGCAATTGAATCATTTATACCTACTCCATATATAGTATGTTTGCTCTCTTCTCTTCTTACTATATCATTTATACCTTCTAAGTTAAAGCATTGTGATGCAGCGACTATCATCATTGCTATTTTTGTTACTGGAACCCTTCTTAAATATCCTTTAATTCCTCCAGATGCTACATAATCCATAATTGTCTTATTATCTGGCAAAAACTTTACTCCATCTACTTTAATACCTTGTTCTTTAGCTTCATTTTTTAGCCATTCAACTCTTTCATAACTGCTTTCACTATTACTTTTTGCTACAATTTCTATACCATAGTCTCCTATGTAGTTTCTGTCAGGTAAATATAGTATATTTTCTGTATTAATCTCAATTTTAGCTATTAATCCCTTTTCAAGCTCTTCAATAATTTTTTCTTGTAGCTTTGAAGTTAAACCTATAACTAATAGACTAGGAATTACAGCTATTATGCCTCTTCCTTTAGAATATGAGTCTGACATAAATAAGGCTAGATGTTCAGATCTTTCTCCATTCGGGTATTCTGCTACTCTTTCATATTCATAAATTTCATTAAAATCGAAGGAATCGAGTATTGTGTTATAAATTGGTATTTCATCAATACTAGGTTCGTGAATGCTTTTAACAACAAGCGATAAACCATTAGGTTCTCTAGCAGATCCTTCAAATTCTAAAAAATTTATTCTTTCATCTATTATTCTTGATTTTAAATATAATCTTTTTAAGGCGTTTGAGCATTCATTTATTTCATCTATCAATTTTATCCTCCTAATCCTCTAAATTCTTTTCTTCTACTATTCTTTTCCCGCTAATAACTTGATCAATACTATGTATAACACAACCCAAATTTTCTAGCATGTCTTCTACTTTTTCAAATGGAATATCATTACCCTCTATTGTTATGTTCAAACCTGCAGTTTCAACGTCCATTTCTTCAACTGTTATGTTTACTCCTTCGATTCCATCTATAGAGGCTATAGATTTAGCGACATCTATTATTGACGGTCCTTTAATAGGTTTCATTACATCTAGAACAATTCTTCTAAGTGGTGCACTCAACTTAATCCCCTAATGATTTAATATAAAGAAGATTATTAAATTTTTTGAGAAATTATAAACAAATAAATTTTTGCAAACAGTAAAAAATGGGGATAAGATTGATTCAAGGAAAAAGTGCAATGAGAAGCAGCGAAAGTATAGCAAAAAACCTTTTAGAGCAAATGGGCTTTAGGATAGTCGATTTTCATAAAAAGGTACTTATAAATGGTATTGAAATTTCTGATGTAGATATAGTTGCTGAAAAAGATGGAAAAAAATATGCAGTTGAAGTTAAAGCTGGTACGGCTGATGTATCATCAATAAGACAAATATATGTAAATTCTAAGTTACTTAATATGGAGCCAATTATTATATCTAGAGGATTATCAGATGAAAAGGCAGAAGAATTAGCTAAAACACTTAATGTGAATATTATGTTAGTTTCTGACCAAATATTGACTAGCTTAGATGAAATTTATGCCTCTTTTAGAGAAGCTTTAACAGATTTTTTAAATGATTTTTTAAAATACATTTCAAAGTGTAATAGCATAGACGAGCATGAATTAAAAATCCTTTCTGATATTTCTGTTTCTGATGATATTGACATGGCAGCAAAAAATTCTGGCCTTAATTTCGATGATTTTATAAAAGAATTATCGATATTGCATAATAAGGGAGTTTTGCCTAAGGGTAGATATGAATATATTTCATTAATATCAAAACTCTTGATAATATTTTGTAACTTATCTAAAAGTAACAGATAAAAAATTTATTAGTTTCTGTAAGCATAAATTCTAACTATTAATACAAATATAATAAATATTGGGATTAACAATAGCTCGTTCAATTCATAGACATTTTCTATATACCAGAATAAGGAAAAAGAAAGGAGCAAACTTGAAACAAATAATTTCATGAGAGGTACCCTAATCTTTGAAATTTTTTCCTTTAGAATATAACCTATCATAATTATCAATATAATCGCTATTATAAAACCAAGAAATGTGGAAGAAAAGCTGATTGGTAAAAGTGCTATTAAAACGATAGCTGCTTCTAACGATTCAATTAGGCCAACAGTAAATCCTGCTATAAAAAAATCCTTATGCTCGTCTTCTTGTTTAAAATTTGCTTTTTTCCTTGATCTTAACACTGTTCTATGTGTGCTTCTAGCCAATCTCAACCCAAAATATAAAAGGAGGGATGCAGCTGTAATTCTTATATAAAATATTGGTAATAATGCTATATATTTGCCTGCTATAAATGTAGGAATCAATATTATGATTGCTCCTAAAGCAACTGATATAAAATTTAACATTTTATGCGTGTCTAAATATAAGGCTATTCCCATTGCAGTTGCTTCGCTAAGTTCTAGCAATGTAATGCCCAATGCAGCAAATACAATTGCAATATTAAAGATCATTAAGCATTTTCCTCTAATAATTTATCATCAAGCTCTATTTTTAATTTCTCAAGCTCATTTAGCACATTTTTCCTGAATTCAAGAATATAGGATTTAGGGACTAGTTTTTCAGAATTTTTTAAAACTATTTCTTCTACTATGGCATATTTTTTGTATGTTTCATTTAATTTCCTCCATTCTACCCCTTTTAATGATTCTTCTACATTTTTATCTCTAGGTAAGATATTAGCTAGCATTAATACTGCTATTATTGGATATCCAACATAGCCTCTTAATTTTGTACCATTATCATCACTGTAAACTTTAAAATGATTATTCCCTTCATTCTTTATTATAACGTTATATTTTCTATCTCCTTCGCTGCTGATAACCTTTGCAACTATTAAGTTATTTTCTGTTTTATCTATTTTTATTCTATTATCAGCTATTGAACCAGCTGCTTCCAATATCTTGATTTTAGGCGGATCTCTTAACTCTTGCAATTTATACACCATATACTATGTTAAGTATTAATATATTTAATTTATAATGGTTATTTAGTTATAAGAAGAAAAGTTTATAACTGTTAATTGGATAAGCTATTATTGTTTTATGTGGCTGTAAGGTGGGAAATACGGAATCAATAATTAAAAATGATGTTAACAAACATAATGAATTTGATATTAGAGTAAAATTTGTTTATAGTTATTTATTAAATATTAAAAGTGGATTAATAAATAAAAATCATTTTTGTGATGATTTTAATTGGAATAATATAGACTGCAGTAATATTAGAAAGGTCATTGAATGGATAGCATGTAAAAGTGCATTGGAAATATATCCTGACAATTATTATATTCATATAGAGGATAAGACTATAATAAGATCAATAAACGAGGCATTAAATAAATGTGAAAATGATTTCATAAGAGAGGCTTTACTAAACATGGAAAAGAAATTAAATACCTATGTAAATTCATTATGATTATTATTTTTTATATTAAATTTATTTTTATTATTTTTAAAAATTAATTTTTGGGAGCTACCTTTAATTTTTAATTCTTTTGTTATTAGCGATAAATAATTTAGTGTTTATTTGATATTATATTGATTTATAGATCTCTAAAATTCAAGATAAAAATAATTCCGTATCTTATCTTTTGGTTGTCTTGAATAAAGTTTTTCCTTCTATAAAATTCCTATTAACACAATATAGTGTGAACCTATTTCGTGATTTACAATAAAGATATCATCGCTATATTTTCCAATTCATTAATCTTTTTGGTCTAGAAATAAACCCTTTTATGTTTAAGCTATCTTGTATGTTAAATAATAGCATTTTTCAACTTGTATAGATTGGCTATACTTATAAATCAAATCATGAAACTTATTATATTCGAAGGCACTAAAATGTATTTTTGGTTTTGCTTTCAATATGTATTATTTTCTTAATATCTGACATTTTTATTTTGTTTTGGTTTTTTTGAATAGCATAATAATTTAAATAAACTTTTTTTATTTCAAATAATTTTTAATGTTCATGTTATTTGCTAAGGCAGTATTAATAGTCTTTTTCTACATCGTGGTTAACATAAATATTCAAGTTTAAACAAGCTGACTAATTTACATTTATCAGGACTTTCTGCTGTTTTCTATAGGGATAATACCAATACCATGTTTTAAAACCTAAATAAAAAGATTAGAGATGATTAACTTAGCCATCTTTCTATTAAATACAAAGCTTGAAGTCTAATGAGCATAACTAGCTTCTGGGACCAGGTAATAAATTTTACTTAAACTACTTAATTAATATTTATATAAATAGGTTTTCAGCTCTTTAAACTAAATCATCTATTATTAATGGGCCCGGCGGGATTTGAACCCGCGATCTTCAGCTCCGGATGCTGACGCTCTATCCTGACTGAGCCACGGGCCCATTTATATTTATTTAAAAGGATTTAGAGTAATTAAATTGTTTTGTTTAAAATTATTTATTTTGTTTTATTTCGTTTTTCTCTTAATTTAATAGAAGCATTATATTCTATTGATTTAAATCTTTTATCGATTTCAATTACTTTTATTTTATTATCCCTATTAACTATGTATGCCTTTCTATGGACTGAAAGAGTAACTTCCTTTTCTTTGTTCTAATAGCTGCAAACAACCACTTGGGCATGTTTGTTTCATCATTATTGATCCTTGAGATAACGATTGATTCTTTTTTAAACTGTTTCTAGGCTTATCTGATTATTTTTAAAACAAACCTTAAAAGCATTACCCTGCCCCTAGAAGGGTGAAGCTTGTCATTTCTTAAGTCAAGCTTTTTATCATCTTTACCGTATATATTTATTTTAATATCTAAAGATAAATAACATTATCATTTGTATAAAATGGTTAAACTTAATAATAATATAAACTAGCGGTTTATAATATGTGAACTATAGGTGTTTATTCTAATATCAATTTACTCTAATTTTTAAATATATTTAAAATTATAACAAATCAATTTATATATAAATAATTTATACTTACATTTTAATTTTGTGTTGCCTTGTTTTATTTTAGGGGATAAAGATGACAATGAAAGAAAATGTTGCAAAAGGTACTATAATAATGATTGCAATAATTATTATTACGACTACATTTGGGGTAAGAGCATCAAATAATATGATCGGCACAACCATACCTCTTTTAGCAAAAAAGTATTTTAATTATACTGGAACTGAAATTGGCTTATTGGCTACTACTTTTATGGGATCAACATTTATAATGAGTACTTTTATTAATGTTAGATTAAATAGCAAAAATAGGAGAAAATTATTTATTATATCAAGTATAATTTATACTATTTTGTTTCCATTATTTTATTTAGCAAACCCGTTAACGATTTGGATTATAGCATCTGTTTCAGGTTTCACAATAGGAGCCTTAATGCCAAATTTGATTACATCTGCAGGTCTATTTGATGATAAAAGATTAAGGGAACGCATGTTGGCTATTTATACTTTAGCATTAAGCACTTCACTTTTAATTGGTCCTGCCATTGATGGTTTAATATTAAAATATTACACTTTAAGGCAATCATTTTTATTTTTACAATTATTGCAGCCTTAGTACCAATTTTATCTCCTTTTCTTAAATTTCCAGGGGATGAAAAGGTTACTAAAGAAAACTTAAGCTTTAGTTATATATGGAAGAATAACGGGTTTAAAGTAGCATTTTTAAATAATTTAGCATATCAAGTTCCATTTGCTTTTATTTTAACTTTTGATGGCTTATATGCTGAAGAAGAATTTCATGTAAATAATTCTATAGCAATATTGCTCTATTCAGTGTTTTTTGCTACATCATTTTTAGGAAGACTTTCTTTATCATTGAAACCTCCAACTAATATAAAAATTCTTATAGAAACATCAGTCTCTTTAAGTTTAATTGGATTATTAGTTGCTTGGATAGCTCCAAATATTTATGTATTTATTATAGCATTATTAATACTTGGAATTCCTCACGGATTTACATATACACTAAGCGTTATAACATTGTCTAGAACATTTCCTTATAATACTAGAAATGCAGCTAACAGTTACTTTTTCTCAACAATGACAGTTATAGGAGCTGTTTTACCAACAATTTTAGGTTATATTGTAGACGTAGCAGGTTTTAAAATAAGCTTTTTGGTATTATTACCTATGGTTATAACAGTGTTTTACTTTACAGAAGTGTTTGCAAGAAAAACAAAAGAATTGCTATTATAATTGATTACAAAAATGATAAAGTAAAGATAAATCTATCCTTCAGTATAGGAAAAGAGATTAGTATGAATTTCTCTTAAAGCAAGATGATTATCCTAATTTAAGAAATTAGATTGAACAAAAAACTGATAGAGCTTTAATCCAATCATGAGAAATCTAGTGATATAAATGATAAATAATATGCTTTTGTAAAATGTAAAAGTATTCATATATAGGCAACAAACTTTTCTCTCTATAGTAGATTAATTCAGATATTTACTCTAATCTATACATTTAAATTTAAAAATATAAATATTAAAGAATTAGTTAATAAATAAATTCTGAAAGTCCTAGTTTTTCAAGTATTTCTTTTGTGGGTACTCCATTATCCCAATTTCTAATCTTGTAGTATTGAGGTAGGTAAAAGTCTAACCATTCTTTACCTGTATGACCTTTAGCTGGTCCATCTGGTAAGGGATCTTCTAAAATTCTATTAGGCAAAGTATCGATATAATTACCTTCTCTTATATCGAATAATCTTTCGGCATTGTAGATTCTTTCTCCCGTTACCATTAACTCTTCAGATGTTATATTATTCCAACCAGTAACAGCCTTTATTACTTCAATATAATCATCTGGACCTGTACTAAACATATTAAATTTGCATATAACCAAGGAATCAATCACGCTAAACCAATCTTGCTGATCTTTAATCCCTTTGACCTTTTTGATATCTTTGGCTAATGGATCCCATTTTTCTGGGGCACCTATCATATCAAAGGCAACACTATACGATCTAAGATGGCATCCTCCTCTATTAGATGTTGCATAACTTAAAGCCATACTATTTAGTGCTCTTGGATCATAAGCAGGTAGTTCTAGCCCTTTTACATGAATTGCTACATCTGGTGCTCCAAAATGTTCAGCAAGATTTTTTGCACCATCAGCTATAAGGTCTCCTATTTTGTTTCTAAAGGCAGCTTCGTAGATTAACTGTATGACCGCATCTTTATTTCCCCATGTTGGTTCAATTCCGCTCATATTTAGTAGATCAAGCAATTCCTTTGCCTTATCCTCTGGTAGCTTCCCATTTTTAGCCATTTCATATAGCTCCATTAATGTGGAAATCGTATTACCAAGGCTTATTGTATCGAAACCCATATCATTTTCTAAATAGTTCATCTTTATTATAGAGCTTATATCATCAATTAAAATATTTGCTCCATGAGCCCATGTGCTTTCGTATTCTGGTCCTTCAGATATAGGAGTTTTATATGGTCCTGATGAAACCTCAGAAACTCTACTACATTGTATTGTACATCCCCAGCACCCTTTTTTTGCCTTTAAATAGGTATCAGCTAAATATTCTCCACTTATATTAAAAGCCTTATCATAAATTCCATTAGTCCAATTTTTAGTGGGCAACCCTCCTAAAGAATTGGTCATATTCATTAGCACCAATGTTCCTAGTTGATTTAAAGCTTGAGATACTGGATTTTCCATAATTTTATCAGTCAGCTTTTTTGCTTCGCTAATAAATTTCTTTGAATCAAACATCTCTTTTAAAAGATTCCTTCTACCATAGACCCAAATTGCTTTCAGTTTTTTGCTTCCTAATACTGCTGCTAATCCTGTTCTTGCGGCTGCCCTATATCTATCGTTTATTATAGCTGCTATTTTTGATTTATTTTCGCCTGCAGGTCCAATTGATAATAAGCTTCCAATAGCTTCATTACTCATGTTTACTTTTTCTCTTATTAGTTTTTCAGTATAATATACTCCTTTTCCCCACAAATTAGTTGCATCATTAAATTTAATATCGCCATCAGAAATGCTAAGCCATAATGGATATTCACTTTTTCCTTCAATTATTATCCCATCAAAGCCTGAAAATCTTAACCAAGGTCCAAAGTTCCCACCACTATTAGAATCACCTAAAAAACCAGTTAATGGACTTTTACTAACTACATGATATCTACCTGTTTGGAAAGCACCCGTTCCAGTTAATGGACCAGCAATGATATATATTTTGTTTAATTCACCAAGTGGATCTATACCCTTAGGAATTTCTTTTAAAGCAAAATAAGTTCCCAAGCCCCTACCACCAATGTATTTTCTTAAAGTTTTTTCATCAACTTTCTCTTCTTTCCATTTATTATCTGAAAGATTGATTCTGGCTAATCTGAAATGCACAAATACCCACCAATGTATTATATATAGTATTCACAAACTAAATATATTTATGACATGTAAATTTTAATATATTTTATCCTGTTTATATTTATCTATTTTAAATTTTTTATTTAATAGATACTTTTTTTAAATTTGCACCTAACAAATAAGAGGAAAAATTTATTACTACTGTGAGTAGTAAAATCAATTGGTGAGAATTTGTCCAATGTACTAGAAAAAATTGATAAGGCAAAATGGAACTTAACTTTAACATTAGCTTTTGTATCAATAGCTATTGGTTTTTTGATGTGGGGAATAATAACTACAATAGGTATTTTAGTATACCCTCAGTACCATAATGTATTTTATTTAATCTTTATTTCTGCGGTGCCATTGTTAGGAGATCTTTTACTCCCAAGATTATCCGACATATCATTAGGTAGAAAAACAACATTTTTTATAACTATGTTTTTGTATTCTCTCGGATCAATAATCTTCATAATAAATGCAAAATTTTTTTCATCTAATATTTATATAATGTTGCTTGCATATACCTTAGCTGTAATTGGAGTAGAAGGAGAAGTTCCTGTTGCTCTATCATTAATAGCAGAACTGTTTCCATTGAAATACAGAGAAAAGATGTTGATAATAATACCAAACTTTGATAATTTAGGTGCAGCTATAGCATCATTTATAGCTTTCTTGACATATTCAATATCATCGTCATTTACTATAGAGGAAATTTCTATGGGAATTATTGCGCTTATTGGTACAGCTTTTGCAATAGTTGTAAGATTATCGCTACCTGAATCTATAAGATGGTTAGTAGCCAAGGGTGATTTAAAAAAAGCAAACCAAGAAGCAGGAAAAATATCTCAACAAACCGAAGATGTACAGGCATATGATATTAATAGATTTGTAAGCCTTAAATGGAGATATACATTTCTTGTTTTAATAGGTATTTCTCAATATTTAACATACGGATTAATGGCATACATTATTGCTGATTATTACTTTACAGGATTAGCATTAACTTTAGTTGTATTATATGCTAATTTAGGTGCATCAATTGCAGGCATTATAGCTATGATATTAGTTGACAGATTAGGTACAAGAAACTTTGCAACTTTTTCATATCTAGGTGGGTTTTTGACTATGATACCCATAATAATTTATGTTATGTTTTATTCAAGATATATACCAATATTTTATGTGTTGTTATTTTTTAATATGATGTTCAGCGAATTTGGTTGGGCAGTAAGAACTGTTTATGAGCCTACTATTATGCCGACAAAAAGTAGAGCATTTTTAGTAGGTTTGGTTAGATTTCCAATTATAGCAATTTATACTGCCTCAATATACCTAACAAGTTCATTTGCAGAGATACAATTTTTAATTTATAATGCAGTTTTATGGTTAGTTGGGGCGATGGCTTCAATAGGCTGGCATATAAAAGGTTATGATATAAATAGATTACCTCTAGAAAAGGCCTCTGGAGAGTATAAAAAAATTTAATAAAATATCTTGATGTTGAAACTTATTTTTCTAGTTTATTTGTCTTCATAATCTGATTAATGTTATCTACAATTTTTATTATGTCATCAATAACGGCATCGATCCATTGTTTTCCTTTTAATGGGTCTCCTTTAGTTCCTCCTCCCAATACTGCATTCGGATAAAGATAGTGCTCAATAATGGGAGATTGGACAGAAACTTTTGGTAATAAATTTGGATTATAGTCTGTGGCATATTTCATGTCAACATGATTTCCATCGATAAATAGCATTGCACTAGTTTCATCATCTCCTGCATGTCCTGGCATAGAGAATAACTTTTGCCTAGCCTCTTTGCCTACATCCCTCCACCAATCAATTATTACATATGTTGAATTCATTTCATAGGCCGCTTCTTTTGCTGAAATATTTATTAATGAGGTATTGCCACCATGACCATTAATAATTAATATCAATTGATAACCATTTCTAGCTATCTCTTTAAGTAAACTTTTTACATACCCTTTAAATGCATCATCTTCAATATTTATTGTTCCTGGAAATCTCGATAAACCCATTGAAGAACCGTACCAAATCGGAGGAAAAATGTGTCCATTAAGCTTTTCTGCAACCTTTTCAGCAATAAACTGAGCTTCTATAGTGTCTGTACCTAAAGGTAAGTGATTTCCATGTCTTTCTAGAGAACCTATAGGTAAAATAGCTAATATTTTATTTTCCTTATCGAATTTTGCTCCATTTAATTCCCATATATATTCCACTATTTGTCACCTATTAAATAAGCTAAGACCAAGATTAAAAATAAATTGTTGATAAAAATAAACGCAAACCTCTTCATTTAAGGTGAGGTAATGCCTTTAAGGTTTCTTTTTAAATAATTAGATAAGCAATAGCCATCAAATGAGGTATGCCCCACTGAAAAGTGATATGAGGTAGACCTCTGCCTTGTTACCAAATTAAAGAAAAAGGTGGGTGAGATTTTCCCTTAGGTCAAAATAAAGATGAAGAGTGGGAAACGAATTTACTTCCACATAGGGAGGAATCAGAGTAGCTCCTATAGATAACCCTTAAGACCTCAGGAACAAGCCCTTCAGTGTGGGAGAGGTCAGCGATGATCTCATATAAGAAGGTAGAAAATAAAATTACATCTATAATAAACAAAAAGCATGCCTTTACTAATTAACTTAATTGGAATAACATGAATAGCTTAGTTTACTCTTAATAAAATAAGAATCTGCTTTTAATATAATCAAAAACAATTTTTTAAATTTTTATTAAAATAGTATATTTTAATTAAAGATTTGTAGTTTAAGTTTTAAGCACGCGATTTAACAAAAGAAAAGGGGGGAAGAAAATGTCGGTTCAGGCTAATACTGAAGAAAAATTAAAATTGGCAGTAGGAATTCTTACAGGAATAGTAAATGATACAGCAGTTCCTAGAAATATAAGAAGAGCTGCAGCAAACGCATTAACCTATTTAAGAGACCCCAAGTTATCCCCAGGAGTTAAGGCTGCAAATGCGGTTTCTGCATTAGATGAGATTAGTCAAGATCCTAATATGCCATTTCATGCTAGGACTAGAATTTGGCAAGTATTAACAATGCTAGAAACAATAAGAGATTAGTCATATGGTCTTAATATTTACTAAAGTGTGATACTTTCAATAGGAAAGAAAGTTTATTAAATTTCAGTAACAAAATATTTTAAATTTATTTAACAGGATTTAGAAACCAATGTTAAATATTTTCTCCATTATTGATCGAGCCCTAATTATATCGTCATCTTTTGGATATGAAAAGGTAATTGGATCATCAGAAAATTTTAATTCTATATTTAAATTCTTCCAATATTTTCTTACATCTAGGTTAATGGAATTTGATGAACCATAGATTAATGGGGGTACATATATGTTTGACATATTAAATGAATAGATAGATAAAGGATCTGTAAATAGATTTAATGTTGCAACTAATTTTGGTTTTATTTTTTTTATTAAATCTTTTAGCTGTTGTAAGGGATCAAGTTTGAAACTGGAGTGTATATCTATTAGGTACCACGTATACTCTAAATTACCATCTATATCTTTTACCAAACATCTTGAATTTTTATTATTAATAATTACATTTCCTATAACCTTAAACGTATTCGGTTCTAAGACTCTAGCCATTATTTCAGAAGAATGGTTTATTTTTATATTATGGTTTATAATTAATAATTTTTGTTTAACCTTGCTCAAATAAAGCATAGGCCAATCATTCTCAATGGCTATGTATAGAGGATTTCCTTTGAAGTAGTAGAATATTTTAGCTGAAGTTCTATCAGTTAATAACTTATATTTATTATCTTTTAACCAATTTTCCATAGGGATTGCGTAACTTTGCACTTTAATTTCATCTCAATTAGATTTTATTGTATATGAATATTTATATTAGTATAGGGAATATATTTATATTGAGTGGGGGGATGCATTGCTGTGTCCATAGAAGAAAAAGTTCTTGAAAGACCTGGTTACGATGTAACTATAAAATATGTATATAATAGGATGTACAATTTGTTTCCTGATGTTGAAATTGCATATAAAACAAACAAGGGAGTTTTTAGGTATTCATATAAAGATTTTTGCGATAGGGTTCAATACCTTGCAAATGCTATGAAATCGTTGGGAGTTAACGATTTAGACAGGATAGCAACATTAGACTGGAACACAAACTGGCATTTCGAATCTTATTTTGCAATACCAATGATGGGTTCTGTTCTTCACCCAGTTAATGTAAGGCTATCTCCAAACGAGATAATTTATGTATTTAATTCTGCAGAGGACAAGATATTAATAACACATAACGATTTTTTACAGCTTGCAGATCTTGTTGCAAGCAAGATAAAAACAATTAAGCATGTAGTTATTGTAGATTCAGATTCAATACCTCAAAAGGTTGGTGAGGCAAAGGCATATCATTATGAAGACTTAATAAAAGAAAATAAGGGTAAATATGACTTCCCTGACATCAGCGAAGACAGGCCTGCATTTATGGGGTTTACTAGCGGAACAACTGGTCTACCAAAGGGTGTGATTCACAGCCATAAGGCAATGGTATTGCATGCAATGTCATCCGCATTACATTTTGCATCGTTCGGGGAATTAAGGATGACATCAAAGGATGTAGTCATGCATGTTGTTCCTATGTATCATGTTTACAGCTGGGGCTTACCATTTACTTCATCCTTGATAGGCCAGAAACAAGTTTATCCGGGAAGGTTTGTACCAAAGGTATATCTGGAATTGATTAAAAACGAGAAAGTTACGTACTTTGCTGGTGTACCAACAATATTGTACATGCTATTAACAGACCCAGAAAGCGAAAAATATGATTTAAATGATATATTGTTTATTAACGGAGGTTCATCAATTCCTGAGGGGTTAGCCTATATAGCAATGAAGAGGGGAATAAAGGTTGTAGTAGGTTATGGGTTAACAGAAACAGCGCCTGTATTAACTCTTGCAGTTCCTCCAAGCAGATTTTATAATAAGTTAAATTATCAAGATTTATTTAAAATTCAATTAAGGACTGGATACCCAATTCCTTTGGTTGATTTACAAGTTGTGGATTCAAGCATGAAACCAGTTCCTAAGGATGGAAAAACCATTGGAGAGATAGTTGTAAGATCACCATGGGTTGCAACTGAGTATTTCAAGGACCCTGAAAAAACAGAGAGGGCTTGGGCAGGAAATTGGTTCCATACTGGAGATCTAGCAGTATGGTATGAAGATGGTTCTATTCTAATTATGGATAGAGACAAAGATGTAATAAAGAGCGGAGGTGAATGGATATCTTCATTAAGGCTTGAAGATGCAATAAGTCAACATCCAGGGGTTTCGTTGGTTGCAGTTATAGCCGCAAAGCATGAAAAATGGGTAGAAAGGCCAGTTGCATTAATAGTTCCAAAGAAGGGTTGGGAGAATAAGATTAACACAGAAGAAATAAACAATTTTTTAATGGAAAATTTTGTTAATAAAGGTGTCATATCTAAGTGGTGGTTGCCTGATAAGGTAATAGTATTGAATGAATTGCCATTATCTTCAACTGGTAAGGCTAACAAAAGGATATTAAGAGAGCAATATGGAACAGTATTGGAAAA
>PNIA01000005.1 GCA_002877855.1 Caldisphaera sp. | reverse complement strand
GCAGTGAATCACAAAACTAGAACAGCTCTAAGAGAACCCTCACTCTTTAGTGTAGGAAGGGTCAGAATCCTCTCTGCCATTGTGGGTAGAGTTTTAATAATTGTTTATAAACGAAACATAATGCTTGTTATCATTGAGATTTCTACGTTTTATAATATAGTTTTCAGAAACATAAGCTATATCTTATTAAAAATATTAACATAAATTAGTATACTGTTATAGATTAAATCTTTAAAAATAATATTATCTTTTGATAAAATAAATAGATATAGATAATACCCTCCAGTGGAATAAAAGAATAGGGGGCTAATGATTAATGAAACCAAAGGATTTAATTAAAGTCAAGCTGGATAATACGAAGGTGAGCGTTGATGGTAGAAATTATGATTCAACTCATATCCTGCTTATAGGAGCTAGCAAAATAGCTGGAGAATTAGCAGGTACACAAATTAAAATAGATGCTTATTTTGAAAATCAACCTCAAGTCGAGCCTACTATGGAGGAAGCAACTAAAATATATGCAAATGGATCAGAGTTTGTTGTAGATGTTTTGGGCGAGAGAGTTCAAAAAGTCATTGAATCAGAAGAGGGCTATGAAATAATAGGTGATGTAATAACAATAAAATTTGAATCTGAAGAAAATTCTGATGAAGTAACAGTGAAAATACCAAGGGTGGGTTCTCTTAAAACCAGCAAATTAAATATTGATCTAGAGGGCGATTTGTCATCAAATATAATGTTATCACCTTTTGTAATAGGCGAAATAAGCCTTAAAGGGCCTACAAAGGTTAAAATACAGGTTTCAGGGGATGCAATAAAGGTTCTAAAGGATGATACAAAATCTGGATCCGAAGAAAAGAAGTTAATTAACGAATCAACAGCAAGAAATCAATAGCTTTTAAATTTATGTTTTATTTTAATAGAGATATAGATACAATTTAACTTGTAAAAATTATAATAAATGGCTTTCTATGACTAAAGCAATTTTATAAGTAATCGTAACTAAAATAGCAAAGATTATTTAATAAAAAAATTATTTAGTTCATATCATTATCTGAAGATTCTTCTTCTAGTTTTCTCATAACTACTGGATTCTTGACCTTATTTAGTTCGGTTTGTGGAACATACTTTGGTAAGCTATATCTTGTATGGGTTAGTTCTGCAACAGCATTTCTTGCCTTTAATCCACTTAATATTCTTCTTAACCTGTCTTCTCCAACTATTCCTTGAAATATGATTTTTAAATTTCTCCAGCTAATAGGCACCTTTGCTTCTTCTAATACATCTATTACTAGTTTTTCAATATCAGAATCGTCTAGTGCTGTAGTAACATTTAACCCTGAGTCATCGACTAAAGAGGTTTGTATTCCTTCATATTCTTTTATTATCTTTTTTCTTATTTCATCTATTTCATCTTTTCTTATTTCATTATCAGCGGATATTGACATTTGACCCACCTCTTATCCTGTATTACTAGTATTGCTAAAGTATATAAGCAGTTATATATACATTATGTAGAGCTATATATGTATGAAGAATTTATATTTCAAAATTAAATTTTATTTTATCTATAAATTTTATTTTATCTATAGTTTTGTTAGCAAATTCATTCTCATTATCTTCTATGATAAATAATCCATTTGTATTATATAGAGAACTTTCACAATCGGTATATGATTTAGTAATTTTTCCAATTATAGAGTTAGAATATTTTGGTTGATATAAAATAACGCTGAAGGTTGAGTTATTATACTCTATAATAAAATCTATGCATGTTTCATTATCCTTAGGCAAAGATACTTTATATCCAATATTTTTTAGTAGATTTGTAATCGTTTCAGCTCTCTTCTTCAGACTCTTCTGACTCAAGGTCATAATCGACCTCATTTTCATTATTAAATTCATTAATATCCAATTTTGGGCAATCCAATTTTACATCATTTTCTAATATAGGTACAAGGCCAAATCTTTTTATAATATTGCACAGATTATCCCATGGTATTACTGCCTTTTGCCCATTTTCTGTTGTTATATAGGCAAGCCTTCCTTTTTGAATTATTTTAGCTTTCATTTCTTTTCACTTTTGCCATCTTAATAATATATACAAGAATGCCTAAAGATTTTACTCCTTTTGTTTAGTTTTAGTTAAAATAAAATCTTAAGCTAGGAATAGCTTATTAAGAGTAAAGCCTCAGATTTTAGTTTTTTTCTTTATATGAGCTCTTACCAAGATAGATAGAATTGGTGCATAAGATTGTCTAGCATAGATGAGATAAAAAATAAAATAGATACGTTACCATTTGTTCAAGTATCTGATGATGAACTAAACAATTTGGTTAGTGATATAGTTAATTTGTTAGGACTTGCAGGAAACGGAAATGCAGAAATAAGAAGCCAATTCTCAATATATGCAAGTATGCTTTTTGATGAGCTTATAACAAAAATAAATCTTTCACTTTATGCACAGAAAGCATTGAGTATAATAGGATACCCTTTGGCAGATTCTGTGGAACTTATAGATTGCTTAGGAGAAGCTGCTATAAAAGATTTGTTGATAAGCTCTGCAAAGGTTTTAACAGGGGATAACGCAGAGTTCAACGAAGAAGTACTAGAAATATTTTCGGATTGCCTTGGATGGTCTAAGAAGCCGAATGAAATAAACAAGGAATTAACTGCTATAGCTGTTTACGTTTCATTTACTGGAGCACTAAATAAATGGCTAAATTCTCTTCATTAGTCTGTATCTATTTTTAGATAAAAACAATAATTGTTTGTTTAAAAAATTAATTTTAATTCAGAAAAATATTTAAAGTTTAAATACAAGCCAATTATATTTAAAGTTAATAGGATAGACCTTGGTTAATGCAATACTTCAGTGGACAAGTTTTGGGTATTTTGGAGAAAGAGTCCTTTCAATGATTGGGATAGGGATTCATTGGGGTATTTTGCAATATGTTTTAGGACTACCATTTGCCGCATTTATATTGCAATTAATATATTTGAAAAATAAAGACAAGGATTACTTAAGAATAGCCAAAACAATAGTTAAAGCTATGGCAATAGTATTTGCAGTAGGGGCTGCAACGGGCACTTTAGTAGAGTTTGGTTTAATAGTAGTATGGCCAAATGTTTTGACAGCTGTTGGAAAATGGCTTTATTTCCCTATGTATGCAGAAGTATTTGCATTTATTATGGAAGTTATGATTACTTATTTACTATATTATGGTTGGGATAAGTTTTCTGATGTAACAAGGGCTATTTTAACATTTTTTGCATTCATCGGACCATGGTATTCAGAGCAATGATATTAGCAGCTAATGTGTATATGAATGTACCTACAGGGCTTCTACCAGATTATAACGCTACAACTGGTCAATGGTTATATGCTATGGGGTACCCAAAAATTTTATTAGATGTACCATCGGCCTATGTATCATTGTTAAATGTTACAAAACTGACTTCTTTAGGAATGACTATAAAGGGTACAACAAGCGATGGAGTATTAGTTTATATGCCAGTTTCTATAGTAAATAGGTTAGTATATGAATCATTTAATAATTACATTGTAAACCAAAGCATATTAAAGGCTGTATTAAATAATAATGTGTTAAGCAATCAAGCTGTATTGGGCACCCCTGTTTTAACTATTGTAAATTCCATAATGGATTCTACAGTCAGCTATTTTGGAATTTATACTTATTTATTTGAGTCTCCAGATTTTGTCCCAACGCTTCTTCATAGCATAGGTGCTGGCCTAGTCGTAACAGGGTTTACTCTTATGGCTGGCTTTGGAACAAGATACATGAGTGTAAAAGATGAAAAATATAAAAAATACTTAGAAAAGGCCTTTAAGTTTTCTGTAATATTTTCTTTAATAGTAACTATTTATGAGGGATTTATAGCCGGAGATATGATGGGGAAGACAGTTGCCAAATACAATCCAGAAAAGTTTGCTGCAATAGTTGGTACCCAACAAGGTTTTACTTCTATTGAAAGCATATTGCATATAGAAACCCTTGATAAATTTTTGGCTTATGGTTCTTTTAGCGCACATTTACCAAATTATTCATCAATTCCAAAGCTATGGGGGCAGCTGGGATCATTTGGAGTTGGAATAACTAGCTATTTGCCACCATTAATTGTTGACTATACATATTATGCTATGGTTATTTCTGGAGTTGCATTAGGTTTGTATGCATTGATACTAAGTGGTTATATTGTATTTAGGGGTGTAAAAGGCATACATAGGCCATGGTTATATATGTTAATGCCTAGTGCAATAATTGCTCAATTTGCTAGCCTAATGGGTTGGGGAACAAGAGAAATAGGCAGGCTACCTTGGATAGTATATGGAGTAATGACAATAAATGTAGGTAGCACAATAAATCAACCTACTTTATGGGAAGATATATTGGTAAGCCTATTCTATATTGCAATAGTGATAGCATTAGTTTATTCAGCATATAGATTCCTATGGGTTCCTAGCAAGAAAGAAGTTTTAGAAGAGGTGAAGTGAAATGGTTTTAGTTTCAGTATTTTGGCTGGCATTTAACTTTGGGATTCACATTGTTCTAGTTAATTTGGTAATAGGTTTGGCCATAATAGTTCCTTTATTTAAGTATCTAGGATTAAAAAGAAATGATAGTGATTTAGTTGATCTTTCAAGAAAGATGATGAAATGGTATGTAGTAACTTATGGTGTTGGAGGAGTTTTTGGAACGGCCTTTACAGTATTTTTGTTTTCGTTCTATCCCTTCTTTACGGATGTTATAGGAAATCTATTGCTTAACTTATTCGGATTATCAATTGTATTTATAGCACTAAACTTTTTCTCATTAATTGCATATTGGTATGGTTGGGATCATTGGAGCCAAAAGGCACATAACTTTATAGGAATTCTAATGGCTATATCAGGAATCATGATACCCTTTGGATTTAGAGGAGTGTTTGCTTTTTTGAATAATCCTGTTGGCTTAGAATTTAGTCAAGGTAATCATCCTTATGTAAATGTAGCAATGGCATATACTAATCCAACGTTTTGGCCTTTATACTTAAAATCAATTGTTGGGGCATTGACTGCAACGATGCTTGCTACAATCGCTGGATTTGGTTTAATTTATTTAATGGATAGTAAAAATAAGAAATATTTTGAGAAATCGGTTAATATTCTTTTGTTCCCATCACTTGTCGGTCTATTGTTGATGATTCCGCTAGGATTTTGGTATTTGGAGTCGCTATCAGGAATACCATATAAATTTAACAATGTAATGGGAGGGCTTGGTTGGCTTGTAGGAAATGGATCGGTAGCATATGATTTTAGCTGGTTATTTATTTTAAGTATGATTTTAACTACAATACAATTTTTAGGCATAATTTACATTTTATATAAAGGATTAAAAGGACCTTTAATAAGTAATGGAACAGCTATTTCAGCTATAATTTCAGGAGGAGCTGCGTTAGGAACGATAGAAAGTATGGAGATGCTCAATGAATTCAGTCAATATCCTAGGTTTATAGCATCTCTAGGAGTTTCTCAAATATCTTCATTACCTTATCCATGGAATAATACTTTACTAACCGCACTCAATTTAACAAATTATAATCCTCTGGCAGCAGCACCATTTGCTACATTTTTTACAGCATTGATGATGGGTATAATGATAGTTGTTTTAGCAGTATTCATTTATGTAATATTTTTCAAGAAGTAATTTTTAAAAGATTTTAAACCCTTTTTTTATATATTTTTTTGGGGAGAAAAATGCCAAAAGAAATGATATGTAGCTTTTGTGGAAAAATAATAGAGCCTGGAACAGGTAAGATGTATGTCGGACCTAGGGGAGAAATAATGTGGTTCTGTAGCAGCAAATGTTATAAAAATGCAATAAAATTGGGTAGAAAGTCAAGAGAGCTAAAATGGGCAAATAGAACAGTAATAAGGTAATTTTTAAACATAAAGCTATACAAGTATATTTAAATTCGGGTAATTTACTGTATTTTTGGTGAATGAAATGGCTATAGCTGCACCTCCATCGGCATATGATCGTGCTATAACTATATTTTCCCCTGATGGCGAGTTATATCAAGTTAGATACGCATTTGAAGCTGTAAAAAAGGGCTGGACCAGCTTAGGTATAATGACATCTCAAGGAGTGGTTTTGGCTGCTGAAAAAAGGAAAATGTTACCTCTTTTAGATTTAGAAGGGGTAGAGAAAATATATAAAGTGGATGATCATATTGGAGTTACATTTGCAGGTATGGGTAGTGATGGGAGAGTTTTAATAGATTATGCAAGACAAATATCTATAAGGCATAGATTGACATATGGAGAAGCCCCATCAGTAGAGTATATAACTAAATCAGTTGCAGACATAAAACAAGCATATACACAGCATGGTGGTTTTAGGCCATTTGGAGTGGCTTTAATATTTGGCGGAGTCAATAGTGATAATATACCAAGATTATACAGAACAGAGCCAGGCGGTCAATATTTCTCTTATTATGCAGTAGCGATAGGATTAGGAGGAGATGTTGCAAATACTTATATGGAAAAGCAGTATAACAAAGATATGAGCTTAAGTGATGCAATAGAGTTAGCCGTTAAGGCTTTATTTAAGAGTAGGATAGCAACAAGCGATGAAAAAAAGGAAGAATTAATAAATGCTTTTGGCTCATATGTAGAGATAGCTTACATAGACACAAAACAAAAAGTATTTTCAAGGGTAAGTGAAAAGGAAATAAATGGTATTGCTTTAAATAATAAAAATGAACTTTTAAGTTAATAGTAAATAATTTTTATAAAATTAATAAAATTTTGTATAGCTATTCCTATACTAGAGTAAAGGGTAGTGGTGATAAATTTGACAAAAAAACAAGAATATATCATAGCATGGATTGAGTTAAAGGGACAAAGATTTGAGATACCAGTTAAACCGGATTTAGCATTTAAGTTCAGAGAAGGAGAAAAAATAGGTATATCAGAAATCTTATGGGCAGACACAATCTTTAAGGATGTTAGAAAGGGTTTAAAGGCAAGCCCAGATTCTCTTCGTAAAGCATTTGGAACAGAGGATATTGAAAAAATAGCAGAAAAAATACTAAAAGAAGGACAAATACAATTAACTGAAGAGGAAAGAAAGAAATTAATAGATGCAAAAAGAAAACAAATAATAAATTATATAGTAAAGAATACAATTGATCCAAAATCAGGAAAGCCTATTCCAGAACAAAGAATAGAAAATGCTTTAGAGCAACTGAGGATTAGCATAGATCCATTTAAGAGCTCAGAAACTCAAGCCCTAGAAATAGTTAAAAAATTAGCTGTATTAATGCCTATTAAAATAGCTAAGGCTCTTTTAGAGATTTCTATCCCATCGGATTATGCCTCAAGAGCATATAAAGAAATGCAAAGAATAGGTGGATTGAAAAAAACTAATTGGATGAGCGATGGAAGCTTAAAAGCAGAAATTGAAATACCCGCAGGGGCTCAACTAGAAGTGATAGATAAGATACAAACGCTTGCTAAGGGACAGGCTAATATTTCGGTGAAGGTGATTCAGTAAGATGAGTTCAAATAGGAAGATAGTAGTTCCAGGAGAAAGAATAGAGGGTGTTATGAGTAATCCGCAGGAATTTTATGTTTTTGATTATAGAAATGAAAAAAGAATATCAATAATAGGTGTTTTGGATATAAAGCAAGAAGGACAAGCATCGTTTTCTGCATTAAATGGGATTTATATGCCAAAAGAAAATGATGTTGTTATAGGGTTAGTTACATCTCATGGGGTAGCAAATTGGTTTTTGGATATAAATTCGCCATATCAAGCTATATTAAATGTACAGGACTTCTTTGGGGTAAAACAAGGTGGGCAAATACCCGAAGACCCGTTTAAATATTTGCAAATAGGAGAATTTATAAAGGCTAAAATTGCTGCTTTTGATAGAATTAGAAACCCACTTCTTAGTGTACAAGATAAAGGTTTAGGTAAAATAGTTGATGGGATAGTTGTTACAATTCATCCTACAAGAATACCTAGAGTAATAGGAAGGAAGGGATCAATGATTGAAATTTTAAAGTCATCAACTGGTTGTGAATTTTTTGTTGCCGTAAATGGCGTAATTCATATCAAATGTCAAAACGAAGAATTAGAATCCATATCTGAAATGGCAATAAAAATAATAGAACAACAGGCTCATACTACTGGTTTAACAGAAAAGATTAAGAAATTTATAGAGGAAGAAAGAAAAGTAAGAGGAGTGTGAAAAATATGCTAAGACCTCAAAGATTCATAGATGATTCGGGTAAAAGGCTAGATGGAAGAATGCCAGATGAAATAAGACCTATAAAGATGCAAGTGGGAATTCTTGCTAATGCCGATGGGTCTGCTTTAGTTGAATATGGATTGACAAAAGTTGTGGCAGCAGTTTATGGTCCAAAGGAATCCCAGAAATCCCTTTCGTTACCCGATAGGGCTTCTCTGAGAGTTAGGTATCATATGGCTCCATTCTCAACGGAAGAAAGAAAAAATCCTGCACCATCAAGGAGAGAAATAGAATTATCAAAGGTCTTAAGAGAATCTTTGGAACCAATAGTTATGACAGAGTATTTTCCACGCACAATAATTGATGTGTTTATAGAGGTACTTCAATCTGATGGAGGGACTAGAACTGTTGGTGCAACTGCAGCATCTTTGGCACTAGCTGATGCTGGTATACCAATTAGAGGGCTTATAGCAGGAGTTGCTATAGGTAAGGTAGATAATATCTTAGTTATAGATTTAAATGAGATAGAGGATATGTATGGTGAAGCTGATATGCCAATTGTTGCGGCACCGGATTTAAATCAAATTACCTTATATCAATTAAATGGTGTTTTATCGAAAGAGGAATTTAGAAATGCATTTGATATGGCTTTAAAGGCAATAACTAAAATTGTTGAGCTGGAAAAGGAAACTTTGAGAAGTTCATATGCGGAGGTGGGTGAAGAGTGAGTACTACACCATATAGAGTGCAAGTAATTCCAAAGATTAAGAGAGATAATTATATAAATTTGTATAAAAAAGGTTTAAGATCCGACGAAAGAGATCTATTTACTCCAAGGAAAATTACTATAGAAACTAATGTTTTGGAAAAAACAAATGGATCTGCATTAGTTAAACTTGGAAATACACTTGTAATGGTGGGGATAAAGTTAGAAGTAGGTCAGCCATTTAGTGATACACCAGATGAAGGGGTTCTCCAAGTACATGCAGAATTAGTTCCTTTGGCTTCTCCACAATTTGAGCCAGGACCTCCCGATGAAAATTCAATAGAATTAGCAAGGGTTATAGACAGGAGTCTAAGAGATCCTAAGGCTATAGATTTAAAGTCATTAGTCATAAGACAAGGAGATAAGGTTTGGATTTTGTGGGTGGATCTATATATATTGGATTATGATGGCAATTTATTTGATGCTAGCATGTTGGCAACCATGGCAGCTTTGTTCACAACCAGGTTACCAGAATATGAAGAATTAGAAACAGGAGAAGTTAAAATAAAGGAAGGACTCTCTAATAATTACATAAAGATGAATAAAAAAATTGTTACTGTAACTACAGCTAAAATAGAAAATTACATAGTTGTTGACCCTAATTTGGATGAGGAAATCATATCTGATACTAAGTCAGTTTTATCATTTGATGAAAACGGAAATATTGTTGGAGCGCAAAAAGCAGGAATGGGTTCTTATTCTTTGGAAGAAATTAACAATACAATCGAAATTTCAAGAAAGGCCTCTCAAGTATATTTTAAATTGCTAGAAGATACATTAAACAAGGAAGTAAAGCCTAGAAGCAATGAAGAAGGTGGTAAATAAATGGTATATAGTCATACAAAGATAGTTGGGCCAGCAGGTAGATATGGACCTAGATATGGATCAACATTAAGGAAAAGAACTAAGGCTGTATTAGAAAAGATGTATTCAGATCATCAATGCCCTTTCTGCGGTTCTGTAGGTACAGTTAAAAGAGTATCTATTGGTATATGGACATGTAAAAAATGTGCTCATACTTGGGCTGGTGCATCATATACTCCAAGATCAGAATTAGCCAATTATTTGCCTAAATATTATAAATTATAAACATTGGGATGGATTTTGGATAATATTCCTTCTAGAATAGAAAAATCTTTTTATGGCTTAAATCCAAAACCAGAAATTATTTTAACGACAGGTAGAAGACCTAGTCAAAGGACTAGAACGTTTATTAAAGAATTAAATTCTGTATTGCCTAATACTTTAAAGGTAACAAGAGGTCATTTATCATTAGAGGATTTGAATTCTTTATCGTTAGAATATAAAATAAAGGAAATAATCTTGGTATCAGATTATAGAGGTAATCCGGGAAGATTTATTATATTTTCTTCAAGTTATAATAGTAAAAAACCTGAATTAGTATCAGAAGTGTTAATAAAAGGTTTATCTTTAAGAAAGGAATTAGGTTTGCATTTTAATAAAAAAGTAATTGGCTCAGCTATTTATTCGAATAAAGAAGATAATATTAGAGGCATTCTTGATATAATTTCTAACATTTTTAGGATTACCATAATTTATCACAGATATATTCCTAGAGATTTTTCTATATTAAAGCCATCAATCGAATTTAATAAATTAGTGCTAACAGTTTACGACAGTGATTTAAAATTAATTGGACCTATAATTAAGATACCGTTAGATACCTTTAAAAAACCATAAATTAAAATTAGAAGCGAATTATTGTATATGGTGAATCTTATGGATGAAGAAATTAAACTTTGTTTGGATAAGAACACAGACGCTATATATAGATCTCTTTTAGCCGAAGTTAATCAACCTTCACCTAAGAAAGGAGAGGTTTTAGTAAGAATAGAGAACAATTGTTTAATTTTAACAATTAGATCAAATGATATTTCAAAGCTAAGGGCTATATCTAACTCTTATTTTCACATAATATATGCTTCATATTCATCTTTATTGTAGCACCTTGAATTATGGTTTAAGAGTTCCTATCATGAGCTACACACAATTAATAGTTGGGTTTGTAGTAATTCCTTGATTAATAGAGCAAGAAATCAGAATCTCATATTAAGCAATTGTTAATGATACTCACAAATCCTATGTATTTTAGTATTTCATTTAAGCATTGTTTATTCTAATTAAATAATATTTCAAGATATTTTTACAACTTTAATTTCAATGTATATTTTTCCTCCTTTCATTTTATATTTTCGATATAAAAATTTAAAGTCTATGGTTATGTGTAATCAACTATTGGTAATAAATTTAACTTTTAGTGCAAATGTAAATTAAAATGTGAGAAAATGATATCGTATCAAAAGCTAATAAGATTCATTTCAGGCAATCCTTCTTATAGTTATATCGAAGATGTAAAGAATAATATACTTGAAATATTCTTTAACACGCCTTCAGTCCAAGAAGCTTCAGAGTCTGATGAAAATAAGGAACAGGGAAGAGTTATGCACATTATTTTAAAAAAGGTAAAAAATGATGAATTGGATATAGTTTCTGCATCTATTGAAGGAGAAAATTATTCTAGAGAGTTACCAAAGGATGAAATAAAATGGTGGCTTGATATAATTGATAAATTTGTTGATGGTTAATAATAAAAAGCTTAATCTTAACGTAAAATTAATAATGTATTTTAAATTAATTGGCTATTTTTATAATTATGCTATATTTCAAAGAAATTAGTTTAATTTTAACTAATACTAGAAATGGATTTAAAAATCCTTTGTATAATATAAATAAGGAGAAGTGTCCGTTAGTTAAAGTTGAGGTCTGGGTAAAATGTCAAACTCAATGTACCATTACATGGCTATGGCTTGGAAGAAACCATATAGCGAGCAGCATAATCAATTAATGAAAAAAAAGCTTTTAGAATGGAGGAAGGAACAAACTATTGTTAGAGTAGAGAAACCAACAAGGATTGATAGAGCAAGAAAATTAGGGTATAAAGCAAAGCAAGGAGTAATAGTATTAAGGGTTAAAGTAAGGAAAGGAGGGTCTAGAAAAATTAGACCAGTCTCGGGTAGAAGACCTAAAAGAATGGGAGTAACAGCTTATACTCCAGGGAAAAGTTTAAAACTAATAGCAGAAGAGAGAGCTCAAAGAAAATATCCGAATCTTGTTTTATTAGGAAGCTATTATGTTGGAGAAGATGGTACGCATAAATGGTTTGAAGTAATAATGGTAGATAGAGATAACCCAGTAATACAAAATGATCCAAAATTCAAATGGACTATTAATAGTCCTAGTGCATTAGGTAGGCCCTCAAGAGGTCTAACTATGTCAGGTAAAAAGGTGCGTGGATTAATTGATTTAAGAGGATTAAAAGAAACTCATAATCATAAATGGAAGAAAAAAGAAAAAGAGAGAGCCCTTAAAAAGAGGCATGAAGCAAACAGGCATGTTAGATATTTTAGTACAAGAAAGAATTAAACAAATATCAATTTTTATAAAAAAAGGTGCAATGTTTTGTTAATCAAATCTGTCGAAGCTAGAGTTTTTATTCATGCAACAGAAGACGAAGAAAAAGTAAAGAGCGCGTTGAGAAATGTATTGGGAGATGTAAATATAATAGAGGAAACTTATGAGGGCTATTATGGAAATAAGATAAAAATTATATCGGCTTTAATAAATGACGAAAAAGCTGAAAATATTTTATTTAATATCATCAATAATATTTCTATGCCAGATAAAGATGAGATACTGAAATCTTTTGATGAAAGGATAGGGAAAGGAAATTCATTTCATATCAGATTGAACAAGCAAAAGGCATATTTAAATAGATTAACCTTAAGCGATGAAGATGATGTTATAAAATTAATTTTTAAGTTTGCTGATAAACAGTCTATTGAGAAGATAAAAAAGATGATAGAAAAGAGTCATCAAGTAGGTTATAAAAATTGAAATTTGCAGACTTATTAATAGAGCCTTACAATGAAGAAGAAGCAATAAAAATGATAAAATTCTTAAACAAGATAGGTTACAATATCATTGGGCTTCCAAGTAAATTTATTAAGTCTGAAGGCATTTTAAAACTCTCTAATAATTTAGGAATAAATATTGTGGAAAGGGTTATACTAACAGCAAGCAATAAAGAAGAGCTATTTAGTTTGAGCAAAAATGTTGAAAAAAAGGCTGTATTGACAGTTATACCAACAAATATTAATATGCTAAGAGCGTTAGGGTCTATAGAAAGAGTTGATCTAATAAGAATCCCACTAATGAACAACATTAAAGTAGATAGATCTCAAAGAAATTTATTTAGAATAAGAAGAAGCGGAGCGATTGAAATTAGTCTCAAAGAAGTATTGTATAATTCGAATAACATTATATTATGGAGAAGATTAAAGAGTGTTTTAAGAAATGCGTTAAATTTAGGAATTAGGCTTGTATTGGTTAGTGATGCATATAACATATTTGAATTATGGCATCCAAAGCAAATAATTAGCTTATTTGGAAGTCTATATATAGAAAGAAATAATGTTATTGAATGGTTAACTGTAAATCCATCATTTGTAATTTCTAATAGATACAAGGTTTAGCTATATTAGTAAAGATTTTGTAGTAAAATTTATCGTAAAAACAATAATCCTTGTTAAAAAACTTACCTTTAATACCATAGAGTTTAGATAGCCGGGCGGGGATTCGAACCCCGGTCACGGGGGTTCTCCCAATAATGTAGTCCAGAGCCCCGCATCCTTGGCCGCTAGACGACCCGGCTAATTATAATATTATTAAGAATTGCCTTAAAACCTTTTAGATTACAATTTAATCGTTAAGTAATTGCGAATTTTTAAATTTGAAACTATTTATTTAATGTGTTATATGCATTTGCTAGACACGCCTTAATGCCTTTATTTTTTACTAGTTCTGGGCATCTATTTATCGTAAATTCATACTTGCCATTTACATAGTCTTCAACTGTAGCTGGCTCATCTCTTAGAATATTTTCTATATAAACACAGCTAGGTCCAGCGTATCTAAATAATTGTGGATGAACTTTATTGACTTCTTTATATATTAACCAAGCTACCTTCCTAATTTCCCATTGAGCTTTTGTACATGCTCTCAAAGGGAAGAATGTTTGAATCAGTTCTCTTGCATTCATAGTTACTGTAATTTTTGTTCTTACTGACATAGGAATTATAAATCTAGAATCTTCTTTTGATAACCCTGTAGAAATCAATTTATAATAATTTGCGGTTGCATTAATTAATGCCTTTGTATAAGTTTCTAGTCTATCAGCCTTAATTAAAGGAGGAAATACATAGCCTATATTAGCTATTTTTACCAGTTCATCTATATTTAACTTATCTAACGAACTCAATAGAGAGTTATAATAGCAAACATAAGCAGATTTATCATCTTTTTTAGGTTTTTCTGGACAATTATTTCCAATCTTTGATGCAGCATTTAAAGCCATCTCTCTTAACGTAGCATCTGTATATCTCATACTTTGTTGGGTAAAACTTGCTATCCTATGCCTAACAAGTTGATGGGAACAAACCCTTGAACAGCCCTCTATCATAAATGTATATGAACTATGCTCCCATGGGCTAAAATGGTTTCTTCTAAAAGTTTCTTTAATCCAGATATCTATTTCATCATCACTTATTTTCAATAAATTTTCTACCTTCTTTTTTGATGTGCTCATTTTTGATGCTGAAGCAATAATCTTTGGAGCATCTTTAGTATATTCGATTAAAAATACCCTTATTCCAAGGTCAGTACTCATAGCAATATACCCCATTTATGTTTTATAAAAGAGGCTTAAAAATTGGGATACCATATTTAGCCAATAGCAGTCTTAACATTTTTATATAATTCCGGGTCGGATTTCATTAGCTTCTCTAGTGTCCATGGTTTCCATTTTCCATCTTTAACCTTCCTTATTACATTGGTTAACCATGATTTATATATTTGCGTACAATTGCTATAATTTTTACAGCTATTGTTAATGAATTCATATATTTGATTTAAAGCATCCTCATCGTTAAGCTTTTTTATATTAATTAAGTACCTTGATATAACATATAAAATTAACCTAGCTCTCCCATCAGGAACACCGGATTTTATAAGTCTTTCAACCCATTCATATTTTTTTATCAGATCTGTTTTATATAAATATATAGCGCAATCTGAAGGATTTGGACAATAATTTTTTACTAGGTTATTAATAGATTTTATGCATTCTTCTTCAGATTTTTCACAATTGCTGATAATATTTTCAAAAGACATCACATTTTACCTTTTTCAGCTTCCAAAGACCATTTGTATTCTTGCTATTTCTGGTCCAGTTGTATCATCACCTACTATCGCTCCCTTAGAATTTACAACTAAACCAGTTCTAACAAAAGATATACCAAAATTAATTGTGCCTGTTTTGAATGGAACTTTAAATGTATCTTCCAAAAATTTTATTTCCTCATCAGTAACATCAGGATGTACCAATCCACCTATGTTAGTTACAGCAACTATTGCTCCAACTGTTGGTATTCCTGCAATGTTTCTCCTAAATGCTTCTACCCCTAAATTATCTTCTATCTGTTTTACAATATCGTCTTCAAAGTAAGGATATACAAGAGCTGCCTTATCATTTGCAATGATAAGGTTACCTACAGCATTGTTTCTACTAGGTAATACTAATATATTGAAATCTTTGAGTGATTTTTTTATATTATTAAGCTCTTCATCATATATACTTCTTGTTAATATAATACCTTTATTGTTTCCAGCCATTAAAACTCCTATTAGTTTTGTATTTGCAAGAGAAGTTACTATGATATCCGTTTGTAAAATTTGAGAAATTTCATCTATTTCTTTTTTTTCTAATCCCTGAGGAACAAATGTAAATTTATCATTAGCATAAATATATACTCCTATATTGCTATTTCCAAACATAGTCATTTTATTAATTTCAAATGGCAAAAAATCCACCTACTTGTTTTCTCTAGGTTTTATTTCATATTTTCCAATTTTTATTCTTTCTCCTGCTAGTCTAACTAAAGCTCTTTTTACGCCTTCTCCTTCTTCCGGTTTAAGCTCAGTTATTTCAACAAGTACCTTAATTCTTCTAGGAGGTTTTTCTATACTTCTGCTCCATATATAAGAATTTACATCATCAGTTATAACTACATTTTCTGGCTCTATTTTCGTATGTTTCGAGACGAAGTTTCTAACTAGATCAACAGCTCTTTTTGCCCTATTGCTCTTTCTTCCAGAATATAATCTCTTTAATGGTATAACATAAACAAATGCCTCACCAACATCCATAAAATTTCACCTCAAGCTTTAAGTTTAGATGTTCTCCAATTTCTTCTTCTTGGGTTAGATGTATATTTTCTTAATGTTTTAACCACTACCCATACGGGTAGCGACTCATTGCTCTTACCAGCTTTAGCTAATCTCAGCTTTCTGGCTAAATGTTTATGTCTAGACATTCTGACCTAACCTCATTTCCACTTAAACTTTATCTCGTACTCCTTTCTAGATCTGTTATCTAATTCTATTAAAATACTTTTCACTACCTCCTCTGTTACAGGTGTATTTAGACGTCCCATTTGAACCAATCTTATTATAGTATCTTCTGCAATTTTAGCTAAATCGGGCTTAACCAATCTTAAGTTATTTAACCTATCCAAGGCTGGTGGTTCCATTATAGATCTTAACACACTTAGCTTTTGTGCTTCTTGTTCTTCCTCGATTTTCTTTCTTCTTTCCTGTTCTTCTAGCCTTCTCCTGATTTCTTCTAGCCTTCTTTGTTTTATGGATTCTAACTCATCATCATAATCATCATAATTATCCATATCGTTGCTCAACTCTTCTCACCACAATATTAAGATTTTATTAGGCCTTATAAAGGCCACTTTCTATAATTCTATAAATTAAGCAAACAGAATTGTTAAAGAAAGAAGAAAATCACCATAAAGAAAAGGATAATACACAGTTAAATAAAGAATCAACTATATATATCTGGGGCTGGCTATGAGATCGTTTATAGCAGTTGATATTAATAATGAGGAAATATTGTCAAAAATTGAAGTATTCAAAGAGCAATTAGAGAATTTTAAAGTGAAGTTAAAGTTAGTAGAAACCGAAAATCTTCACATAACTTTGAGATTTTTAGGAGAGATAGACGATTCTTATGTTAATATAATTAAAGATAGCATTCTTGGTCAAATCAAATATAATAGTTTTATCATAAAATTAGAAGGATTAGGGGCATTTCCATCAATTAATAAAGCTAGGGTAGTATGGATAGGTATTACTCAAGGATTTGAGCACTTAAAACAAATTAAAAATATGATAGACCAATTATTAATAAAAAGTGGATTTAAATTAGAAAAAGAAGACTTTACTCCTCATTTAACTATTGCAAGAGTTAAATCCTATCCTACTGGGGAGCTAAAAGAATTTTTGCAAAATTATCTTAACTATGAAATAGGATTACAGAATATCAATTCTATTAAGCTTAAAAAAAGTACCTTAACTAGGCAAGGACCAATTTACGAGGATATAGCAGAAGTTAAACTGATTTAAAAAATATTGATAAATAGTCGCATTTAAAATTTTGGTTCTCATTATTAGAAAGTTGGAGATAAATATAACATAGCTTATTAGTTTAAAATGGCTTTATTATTTTTAGGAACTTAGGCGGTAAAGAAATTGAAGTGAATTATGATGTATGATAAATATGATGAAATTAATAAAATAAGGAAAGAAGTATTAGAAAAAATTAAACCGAGTAGTCTACAGCTAAAGATACTTGAAAATTTATCCAATATGATAAAAAATAAACTAAACAGCTGTTTGAGATCATATAATTTAGATGCCATAGTTGAAGAGGAAGGAAGCTTCGCAAAGGGGACATTATTGAATGATAAATGGGAACTAGATATGTTTATATTGATAAAAAATGTCAATGATAGTTGGATTAACTCAAATGCCAAAGATTTTTTAGTAGGTTGTTTTAAAGACTATCCAATAATGATTAAATATAGTCAGCACCCATATATTACCCTATT
Source organism: Caldisphaera sp. (assembly GCA_002877855.1). Next base: position 44,321 of record PNIA01000005.1, on the reverse strand, counting down.
ATTAATGGGGCTAGAGGCAGATATTGTACCAACAATTTATGTTGAAAAACCTAGAGAAAATGGAATGGGTGTTGAAAGAACTCCCTTTCATACCAGATACGTGAATCGAAAGGCTGATGGAAGTAAAAAAGATGAGATAAGATTGTTAAAATCCTTTTTAAAGGGAATTGGCATATATGGTGCAGAAACTCATATAGAAGGGTTTTCAGGTTACTTATCAGAATTGCTTGTTTTGTATTATGGGAATTTTTTAAATGCTATAATAAACGCATCTAATTGGAAAAATCAAGTTTTTATTGATATAGAAGGTAATGGAGACTTTCAATATCTTAAAGACAAATATTCTACATCAAATATTATCGTTGTTGACCCGGTTGATCCAAAAAGAAACGCTGCTGCGGCTGTAAGCAATAAAAGTCTCAATACATTTATTTTAGCATCTAAGCTTTTTTTAAGGAACCCAAGTAAAGTCTTTTTCCATGTATTTTCCTATAATAAGCCAACAAAAATTAATGCACCATCGTTATTAATAAACTGCTATGGCAATTATGGTGAAGTCCCCCCGGAAGAAATCTGGGGAAAACTGAAAAGGTTTTCGGAAAACATTAAAATAAATTCAAAAAGATATGGATTTAATGTTCTAAAAACAGCTATATATACGGATGAATATAAAGATGCTTATATTGGGTTATTGCTAGAAAATAATATAATTTCTCAATTTGAGCTATTAAGAGGTCCTTTAATAGAAGATGATATAAATAATATTATTGGTTTTATAAATAAGAGGATAGATGAGCAGGGAATAGTATTGATTGATAATGATAAGTTATTAGGAGGTAGGAATAGGAAATTCATTAACATTAAAGAGCTTATTAAATATTTAATAATTAAAGAGAACAATTTATTACCAAAAAATACAAAGGATTGCAGAATAGAAGAAATTTTTGATATAAACGGATTTAAAATAAATGGAGGAATAAAGGAATGGCTTATCAATTCTCTATATTCAATGCCTGCTTGGATTACAAATATGTAAATGATATAGAATCAATAAACTTGCTCTGTTATCCTGATATTAAAAGCTGTGATTACAATAAAAAGATAGATGAAATGGAAAGGCATGGATTAAAATATATATGTAATTACGGTAATTTGACAATTTTTAATAAGAAATTAAAGAGTTTTAGGATATTAGGAAAAGGACATTCTAGCTTGGTGTTCTTAGCATATTTCAAAAACATGGGAGTTAAGGCTGTTAAGGTAAGAAGGGTTGATAGCAAGAGAAAGAGCTTGGTAGAGGAGGCTATTAAATTAATCAAAACCTCAAAATTTGGGGTTTCGCCTAAAGTTTATTATTATTCTGATGATTTTATAGTTATGGAATATGTGGGTATGGTTAATTTGGAATATATAATAAAAAACCTTAATTTCAAAGAAGCAAAAAATTATATGTTAGAATCAATCAATACTGCAAGGTTATTAGACAAAATAGGTATATTACACTCTGAATTAAGTAGACCATGGAGAAACATATTTTTTCCCAGCTTTCCTGTAGAATTTCCTGCAATAATAATAGACTTAGAATCATCAAGTAATGGTTGTGGAAATGTTAATAAAATAGTTGGTAGTTTATTAAATAAAATGGGCATAACAAATGGTAAAGAGAGAATTAATATGCTACTATCAAGCTATAAGAAAGGAAATTGCAACGAAATTATATTTAATGAGATAAAGAAAGAGCTAATCAGCCTCTTCAACTCTATCGCTTAGATTATTAATGTTTACATTGTTCTCAACCATTCCAGTCTTTGTCAAATCAACCAATTTATAGTTATTTTCAGAATACATCTTTTTATATAGGGATAGCGATATGAATTTGATTTGTTTTGGAGTAAGACTTAATGTTGCCCCACAAACTGGGCAAGTAAATCTATCATAACCGCTTAAAGCCTTCTTAGGTATTGGTGGACCATTAAACTTGTTTTTGTCATTTTTATCACCTATGGTATATTTATATAAAATTGTCCCACAATTATGGCAAACGATAATTATTTTTCCTTCATTAAGGTTCTGCTCCAATAAAATTCACCCGAATTTTAATCCTACGTATTATTTAGCTGAGCTTGCTTATTAGGAATAGGGGAATGTATACCAAGTTTATAGGAAAAAATAAATCTAATTTTAAACTTAAGCTAATTGAAAACTAGGAAAAATTTATGTTAAAATTGTATACAAATCTATTATAAAATTTAGGTAGACTGAATACAATGTTATTGGTTGAACTTATTATATTTAAGTTGAACTTAAATATTAACTATGTAGCTGTATTTGATTTATTTTGCTAGAAAAGAAAAGTTATTATATTAAATAGTATATTATTGAGGGGTTTGGGCTTCATAAAATTTTTTAAATTTGTATCTAATTCTCAGCCCTTGGGCTTCACCAAGGTCACGAGGCATACCTTGCTCACCCTTCTCTGCCCCTTTAGCGGTATAACCCCAACCCATACACGTTTAATATAACCTTTCTTTACATACTCTTTCAATGTGCGATAAGATGTACCTAAGCGTTGGCAAACTTCCTTAGGTCTTAGCATCACTTAGCATCGTGATAAATATTGTATTCAAGATATATAAGCTTCATGGTTTATTGGAAACTGTTGTCAACGGCACAGAGTTAAAGGTTTTATCTTTTAAATTCTTCATGGTCTTAAAAAATTGTTTTAAATTTTCTAACAAGAATAAATTAAGTAGTTTATAAAAATAATTATAGCAATATTTATTTTTTGCTAGTGAACTAAGCGTTGAGAGTAGCTTCTCAATAACCATGCTGGAACTTTTTTAACAAATTCATAGGCTTCTTCCCATCCTTCCAAATTTAATTCCTTTGCTAGTTCATCTAAAGTCATTTCTGTATTTGCATATTTTCTAATCTTTAATAGCACCTCATCATTAATTTCTATTTCTTTACTTCTAACCTTAACCTTGTTCGACATTTATGCTCACCTCATGGTGGGGCCGCGGGGATTTGAACCCCGGACCACCAGCGCTCTAGGCATTCCGGTGGACTCTAGGGAAATGCACCCCAGGCTGGCATCCTACCAAGCTAGACGACGGCCCCACAATCCTATACAAAAATCTTATTGATCGAGGTTATATTTATTTTTGATTGGCGAGGCTAATCGTTGAACAATTTTTATTGAAAATCAAAAATTGTTGGCTTAAGAGACAAAGGTTTTTGTTGAAGATCCCTTTTAATGTATATGCTTAAGTTTACTAATGCAGCACCTTTATTTGGTATACCATAAATTATAAGAGAATTTAAAGGTGCGCATGATAAACATGGCATAGTTAGCATATCTTCTTCTCCATTAACGAATATTATCTTTTTGTTGTTTTCATTTACTATCTTACAAATAATTTCATATGAATCCATGCCAATTATTCCTGCAGGATTTAACACCTTTATGATCTCATAATGCTGTTTTATTTTGTCTATATCTTCTAATTTTAATCCACCTTCAGTTCTACGAGTCTTACCATCAATTATTATAAAGTCTGGCAGCCTATTTGCTTTGAGACAATAAGATGAAACAACATCACCAACACAAATAACTTTTTCCCAATTTTTCATATTAATATAATTTTTTATTTCTCCATTTATAAGAACACCTCTTGGCTGTGAAAAATCATATCTTAAGTTATCTGGTATTTTATATCCTATGATTTTCATCAGATCCCCCTTACTTTATTATGTATGAACCAGAAACCTTTATTGCAAATATTCCTTTCTTATTGAATTTTAATTCTTTAGCAACTGTTGAGTCGTTGCCTAATACTATAAATATGCCTTCCCAGTCGTCAGTAAAATTAGTCCCTCCGCATACTGGACATACATTAGTATCTCTAGACACTAATGCGCCACAAGACTTACATGCTTTCATTGCTATCTTTTTTGTTGGCGCTTTTTTTACCATAACTAGCACCATCCTAACTTTTAATTATATTTGAAATTAATATGTTTTTTCTTATTATGATAATAATAAATTAAAATATAAAATAGTCATATAATATTACATAAATATATACACAAACAAATTGACTTCCAATTCGATATACCTTTAGAGATATATTATTAAATATCTATTTTTATTTGCTATTTCCAAATTGTCAAAGAGGTTGAGATGCATGCCTAAAAAGCAAGACGAGGAGGAATCAGAAGAAGAATCGGAGGAAGAATTTGAAGACGTAGACGAGGAAGAATTTGAAGACGTAGACGAGGAAGAATCAGAAGACGAGGAAGAATCAGAAGAATCGGAGGAATCAGAAGAAGAATCGGAGGAAGAATTTTAAAGCTAAATAGATTTTTATTGTGTTTATAATTTTTGTTTTTAATACCTATTTATTAAATTACTGTTAGCAAAATATATAAGAGTACAGTCTGTAGCTAGGTTATAGGGTATAGATATTTAGAGAGAGTTTAGGCTATGTCTGAGAGATCTGATGAATGGAATTTGCAAGAAAAAAACCCAAATAACCTTATAGGAATGATTGATGGAGTAAAAAACGTTAAATTAATGGTTTTTAGATTGTTAGGTGCACTAAAATACTTTTATTCATTTAAAGAACTGGAAGAAAGATTAGGAGTACCTGCTCAAATCTTATGGAGGTATGTTACATTAAGAACTGTTCCAGAAAGGACAACGGCAGAAAAGATATTAAGTAAAATAAGAGAAAGCCATATAATTGAAGACGTATTAGCAAAGTATTATATAGAAAATGAAGAGCTTTGGTCTTTATTAAGTAATCCTGGAATTATGACATTAGCTGGGCTAAGAGCTTTAGATGAACTAAAGGATGAAAAGATAAACACTATTATAAGCTCGCCAGATGGTTATGCAGCAGCCTTGGGATCTACTTTTTCATCTTTGTTTCATGCTAGGCTTTGTGCATCATCTCACAGCCCATATTCAAAACATATAATATCAAAAAATTATAAAATTTCATCTGAATTCTTTGATGTTATCTTGCTACCAAGAGAATGTGTTGCCAGAAAAAGTAAAGTAATAATTGTTACAGTTGATGGAAGTAAATCAATGCTACTTAATTCACTTATTGATTTGGCTAATTCTAGACAAGCCCATATAAGTGGGATTTTATGCGTCATAGGTTCAAAAAGCAAAATTGATGAAGTAATAAAAAGCAAATTGAAATATAATACTAGAGCAATAGTTTTAATAAATACCGATGAAATTAAAGAAGGAAGGAAAAAAGAACAAGTAAAGTTTGATTTAAAATAACAAGTAAACATTCTGTTTGCGTAGTACTATTTCACACACTTTAGGTTTATTGGGCTATAAAAATGGGATTCTTAAAGTACAAATCCTAAGCTAATAGAGATGTATTAGAAAATTAGAGAGCTGAATATTTGATAATGTAAAGACAAACATTGCCTTCTAGAGCTGGGAAGATATAGTCTAATGGATAAGTTTATTGAGCTAAAGGAAATCCTTTAGAGCTACGAAAATCATAAATAATTTGTAAAAAGTAGAGGGCATCATCATGAAGTGGTTTGGAACTGCGGGAATAAGAGGCAAATATCCAGAAAAAATAAATGCAATGCTATTATATAAGGTCGGTTTATCTCTTGCAAGTTATATTAAAAATAAGGGAAGTTGCGTAGTAGGTCACTTAATCCATACTGCGTATCGTTTGTTCCTGCTCTACCCCAGCCAATAAACTGTAGTGGTCCTTGATCTCCTACTAAACCAGTGAAATATGCATAAGCATCTAAAACTTGCGTTTCTGGGTTGAGTGTAGTAGCATAATAAGTATATCCCCAAGTCCCAGAAGTGTTTGCTTGTGCTGTAACTCCATTGTTTACTGTCACTGTCATTCCTGTGCTATTCCAGCCTGTTGGTAAGCTTGTCCTAGCAAAGTTCCAGTAGTTGTTAAATACATTAGCCCCATCGTCATATTCTGCATAAGTAGGAGAAAGCTGAGGGGCTTCTCCTGTAGTAACATTATTTAGTTTATTAACATTTGGTGGGTATATTATCATCTGTATTTTTATTGATGAAGAAGCAGGTATTGAACCTAACTTTACCCACCATATTATGATAAATTAAATATTTATAATAGGCTTATTGATAAAATAATAAATCATCTAGATAAAGGAACATACGAATTATTAGATATAGATGGATATAGAATTGATATTAAAGATGGAAGTTGGATTCTAATAAGACCTAGCGGAACTGAAAACAAAATAAGATTTTATATGCAATCCTATAGTAAAGAAAGATTAAAAGAATTATTGGATTTGGCAGAATTTCTATTAAAAAGCTCTGCTATTGAAATGGGGATAAAATTAGGGAATTTAAAGAAATACGTAGAATTAGGTAGAAGTTAATTTTAGTTTTATTTTAAAACTGATTTTATATATGATGTTATTTTTGATTCTAGTTTATCTTTATCTGTTTGCCCTACTACAGTGTCAACAACTTCACCGTTTACAATAATTAATATTGATGGTATGTGTTTTATTTTAAACTTGTCAGCAACTGAGTAGCTAGAATCCACATCAACTTTTCCATAAGTTACTTTTGGCATTAAATGCATAGATGCAACCTCTCTAAAGGATTGCATAAAAGTTATGCAAGGTCCGCACCACTCTGCCGTAAAAAACAAAAATACCAAATTATTATTTTTAATTATATCGTTTAAATTTTCTGATGTTATATTAACTATAAAGTCTTTTAGTGTTTTTTCTAGCAAGTCTGCTTTAGAAAGTAATAAATCAGATAGCTCTTTACCCAAAATTGATATATTGTCCTGGCTCATTTTCTATCCTAGACAATAGATTTGAGCTAAGGTTTTTAAGCTATTTATAAACATTTTTTATAACAATTTAATTGATACAATAATTTATAAATAGCATATTATTATAAAACTGTAAAGGGGGTGCACATATTGGTAGCAAAAAAACCAAGAGTTTATGTTGCAAGTATAGATGAAATATTAAATGGTGAAGCAACCGACGTTTATTTCCAAAGGACAAAAGAAGTCTTACAGGCCGCGGGATTATCTGATATTAAAGTAAGAATGGAAGTTCATTTATATGGAAATCCGCCTGAAGGTAGGAATTGGGCAGTGTACGCAGGACTGGAAGAAGCTTTATCATTATTAAAAGACAGACCATTTTCGGTATATTCTGTTCCAGAGGGAACGATTTTTGTTAAAAAAATGCCATTAATGATAGTTGAAGGGAAATATATAGATTTTGTTCTATTAGAGGCATCATTGCTAGGCTTACTTAGGTTCTCTTCTAGCATTGCAACAAAAACAGCAAGTTTAAAGCGTGTTGTCGGAAATAAGAATCTTCTTTTCTTCGGATTAAGAGCTTTACATCCTGCAGTGTTTCCTGCAGCTGATAGGGCGGCATATATAGGTGGAGCAGATAGTGTTAGTGGATTACTATCTGAAAAGTATCTTGGTTTAAAGCCTCAAGGTACAATGCCTCATGCATTAATCCTTATGTTTGGAGATCAAAAGGAGGCATGGAAATGGTTCGCTAAGATATATGAAGGTAAGATAAATTTGATAGCCTTGGCGGATACATTGGATGATGAAAGAAAAGAGGCATTGATGGCAGCGCATCTTTTAGGAGATAAATTATGGGGTATCAGATTAGATACCCCTTCAAGTAGAAGGGGGAACATGAAAGATATTGTTGAAGAAATAAGATGGACTTTAGATATTAATGGCTTTAAGAACGTTAAAATTATAGTTTCTGGAGGTCTTGATGAAAATAGCATTGCTAATTTGAGAGATATAGTTGACGGTTTTGGGGTAGGAACTTCTATAGCTACAGCACCAAGTGTCGATTTAAGTATGGATATTGTTGAAATAGATAGAGGTAATGGTTGGGAACCCTACACAAAAAGAGGTAAATTACCAGGGGCTAAGAAGGTTTATTCATGTAAACCCCTGGAGTATTACATTAAATATTGGGATGACCAAGATATCCCAGTTTGCAAAGATTTATCAGATAAGCCTAAAAATTTAATGGTTAAATATATAGAAAATGGTAAACTAATTGAAGAATTGCCATCTCTAGATCAGATAAGAAATTATGTATTGAACCAATTGCCTTACACCCAATAGGGGAATAATTATTGGAAGAAACCTTAAAAGATGAATCTATTCAAAACCAAAGAATCGAAGCTATAAAAATTTCTATGGGAAGGAGTATTTTTTATTTTATTGCTCTTTTAATTAATATAGTTGCATCAATAGTTCTTGCAAGAAAATTAGTTCCTCAAGACTATGCGATATATCAACTAGTAACGAAAAGGATAATATCCTATGGTACTATACCTTTGAGCATTTTTAGCCTATGGATTTACAGATATGTTGTAGAGAAAAACGAAGGTTCCTATTATGCATCTTTAACATTTTCAATTGGCCAAGCCTTGTTTAGTTTTATTTTAGGTATTATTCTAGTATTATTATATACTAAAGTCAATCCTATTATATTGATAATAGCAGGTGTCTCATTAGCCCTTCAAGCATTTTATTATACAGTAAGAACAATAGTTGATGCAGCAAGACCATTAAGAATGGGTTTTTTGGAATTAATTTATAGGATATCTTATGCATCATTAATATTTGTGCTTATTTATTTAATATCCGCATCATTATTGTATGCTTTTATAGGCACTGCAATATCATTTCTCTTAAGTTCTATCTTGGCAATATATTGGCTAAAGGATAAAATTCATAGTGATAAAATAGTTAATACCAAAAAAATATTAAAGGAATGGACTTTAGGGTCTCATGCAACTGTTTTAGGAGTAGTATTTGGGTTAATACCATCCTTTGATGTCATGATTGCGTACCCGTTAGTTGGCGATTTAGTAGTTGCAGCTTTTTTTGTTGTTTCGTCAATTTCTACCTTATTAAGAGATTCAACAAATGTTGGTCTAAGGTATTTGCATTCTTATGTATTAAGAACAGGAGACCTTAGAACGGCATTGAGAAATATGGAGCTATCCTTAGCAATAGTTATACCATTTTTGATGTATGGTGTTATATATCCAAAATATGTTGTTTATGTATATAATCCAATATACTCTTGGGCCTCTATAGCAATATCCGTTTTTTTAATTACTGCTATAATTGAAATATTAAATAATGGTATAGGTCAAATAGCCTCTGGTAGCATAAAGGATAGAGGAGTTAAAGCCGCTAAGGGCTTTGCTAAAATGAATATTTTAGGGCTAATACCTTCTCTGTTTTATATAGGTTCATTAGCATTAATTTTTGTTTTGTTTAAAGGTATATCCTTGACGTATTTAATACTGCTATGGGCAATAGTCTATCTAATAAGATATGCTATTTCAGCTATAGTAATTGCAAAATTCTTTTTACCTAGTAATGTTATTAAAACAATAATTAAAGAAATGATTCCTAGGATAATTTTGTATTCGTTAATTTCTTTGGCAATTTCATATTTTCTAAAACCTCTTGGGGCTCCATCGCCTAGGTTACTTACTGATATTAAATATATTGCAATACCTGGGCTAATAGAGGTTGCTTTATTTTATTTGGTTGTGATTGGAATTGATAAAGGAGTAAGAAGACATTTGATTAAATTATTGAAAGAAAGGATTTTATAAAGAATCTTTTATGTTTTTTAAGAGCTACCTCACATGCCAGAGTTTAGCAATTATTTAGGCTTTAGTCCTTTTTACATCTTCTCTAATATAGCCATATATCAATTTCTTATAATTTATAGTTAATATTAAATCACTTTGTAAGAAAATCTAAAAATATTTTTATAAAAAGCTATTTTGATTTTAAATTATCAAGTTATAAATGGCTAGTTTCTTATTTCAATATCAATAGAAATTTTTTATTATATCTTTTCTTTTTCTAATGACTCCTTAGATTCTTTTATTTGCCTTTTCACCTTTTCTGGTAATGCTATATCTTCCTTTCTTAGTTGTGTTGCCTCTTCTATTTTCATGCCGATTTTGTCCTCTATACTAATAAAGTGAATTCTAAGGTCGTGAGATGTTTGCCTTAATTTTTCTATTAACACAAATCTTTTTAATTCCCCATTAACAATTTTTCTTCCAAATCTAATAATTCCATCAGCTACGTGCTCTACTCCCCATCCAAAGGCACTTGATGTAGTTATAGCATATTGGCTTATTAGAAGGGCAGTAAAGTCCCATTTATAGAGAACTCTTTTAACAGAATAGCTGTATTTTCTGGCCATGGCAGGTTTATCTAGCCAAAATGTTGACATGCTGTCTATTACTAGTCTTGCTCTTCCATAACCTAATTTCTTCTTAGCATCAATTATTTTTTTAACAAGTTCATCTATATCTGTTTCATTTAGTGTCCATTCATCATTGGTTGCTTTCATTAATGCATCAATTATAATCATTTTATTGTTATCTACAGCTTCGTCTAAGTTCATTCCAAACATTTTAGCTTGCCTTATTATGCTTTCTCTGCTTTCCTCTGTTGTTACATATATTACTTTGTCATTATCTAATATACCTTTCCACGAATAATGTATTGCAAATATTGTTTTCCCTGTTCCAGGCTCTCCTACAACTGCTACAAAGAAACCTCTAGGTATTCCACCACCTATTAGCTTGTCAAAACTTGTTATGCCAGTAGATAATCTTTCAATTTTAACCAAACTCAAAATTTATCACCATTAATGATTTCATGATTATTAAATAAAAATTAAAAGTTAAATAAAATTATGAAATGTTTTTATTAAATAAAGGCTCTTCCTTTAATTTAAGAATTACAGATTAACTAAATCTTGCTAAGGGCTTGAGACAGATCATCAATTAAATCTTCAGCATCTTCTAATCCTACAGATAATCTTATTAGTTTTTCGCTTATTCCTAATGATTTTTTATCTTCTTCATTTATATATCTTGCAGCAGTAATTGCAGGTAGAGTAGCTAAGCTTTCAGTTCCTCCAAGACTTGGTGATGGTTTAATTATTTTTAAATTACTTAGGAATTTCTTAGTTTCATTTAGATTGCTTTTTAACTCGAAGGATAGGACACCACTGTAATATTGCATTTCAAATATCTTCTTTGCTATATTATGGCTAGGATTGTCTTTCAAACCTGGATAATAAACATTTGAAATCTTTGAGTTGTCTTTTAAAAACTCAGCTATGGCTTTAGCATTGTTTGATTGTTGCTTAATCCTTATTGGCAGTGTTTTAATTCCACGTATAGTTAAAAATGCTTCAAAAGGTTGCTGTGCATTACCTAATAATCTTCTCTATTCCCACAATTCTTCGATTGTCTGTTTATTACTGGCTAATATTCCACCCATAGTATCATTGTGTCCAGATATGTATTTAGTCGAGCTGTGAACTATTATGTTAAATCCATATTTAGCTGGCTTAAGTAAAATGGAAGATGCAAATGTATTATCAGCAATAAACAAAACATTGCTCCTCTTAATTGTATTTTCTAATTTTGTTAGATCAATAACTTTTAATGTGGGGTTTGTTATAGTTTCTATTATGGCTAAATCTATGTTATTCGATTCTAAGGCATTTGCGATGCTTTCTGCATCTGGCATGACTTTTATTATTTTTATATTAAATTTTCTGGCTATTTCATCAAAGAATTGAAGGGTAGATCCATACATTTCTTTCAATAGTAGTACTTTTGAATCTTTCTTTAATAGTCCAAGTCCTAATGTAGATATAGCTGCCATTCCGCTTGCAAAAGCTAAGGAGTCTTGAGTATTTTCTAGTAATGCAATTTTTCTTTCAAGTTCCCTCAGCGTTGGGTTTTCTTCTCTATAATACTTTATTGTAATGTTTCTATCGCTTTTTGTTGATGTTTCCTCATCTATGTATTTATAGACAGTGCTTAAATAAATAGGGCTTATTATAGAATTAAATTTATCGTTAAATTCGCCATTATAAACAGCTTTAGTTTCATCTCTCATTTTAACCGCCTTATTTTACTGTATCTAGTTGATTAATATTGCTTGCTATATTATATTTAAAAGTTGAATTTATAAGAAGAGCTGTGTTTCTCAAACTTCATATAGGGAGCAATCACGCCTCAACATTTTCGTTAATTAGAGAACAAATTTATATAGAAGAAACGCTTTACTTTCGATCATTAAGATGATAAAATAAACGGCAAACCTCACTCTTCTAGGGGATAATGCTTTTAAGGTTTGTTTTTTAAATAATTAGATAAGCAATAGCCATCAAATGGGTATTCTTCACAATATGAAGTAAGTCTCTACTCGTTGCCAAATTAAAAAAGGAGGGCGAGATTTCTCTCTTAGGTTAAATAAGTGTGAGAAGTTGTAACTTTACTATCACATAGGGAGGAATCAGAGTAGCTCCTATAGGTAACCCTTAAGATCTAGGGAACTAGCCCTTCAGAGCGGAGAGAAAGCTGGAAGGTGCAAAAATTGCCAAGACCATATGCTATAATATTTTCTACAGAAACGGTTGATGGCAAAATAGCAGATAGTAAGGGATATTCAAAATTAAGTTGTGAAGAAGATTTCAAAGAACAGCATGAATTAAGATCTAAAGTTGATGCAGTAATGGTTGGCGCAAATACTATAATTAAAGATAATCCAAGTTTAACTGTTAGGTTAGTAAAAGGGGTTTCACCAATAAGAATAGTGGTAGATTCTAGATTAAAGGTTTCAGAAGATGCGGAAGTTTTTAATCAACCTAGAAGAAGTATTTTGATAACATCGGTTAACAACCCATATGAAAAGCTTGAAAAATTTATTAGAAAGGGGATTAATATTGTTAAAGTAAATGAATCGGTTGGTTTAGATTTAAATGAAGCTATGAATAAACTATATGAATTTGGTATAAGGCGTTTAATGATTGAAGGGGGAGGCCATTTAAACTTTTCTTTATTGAGTAACGGTCTTGTTGATGAGATATGGGCTACTGTTTCTCCATTTATTTTTGGCAGAGGGGTAAGCATTTTTGAGAATGATCTTTTAGATGATATTAAGGCTGAGCTAAGTTTAAAGGAAGTTAAAAGATTATGTTATAATTGGGTAAGCATTAGGTATATTGTATTAAAACCTAAAAAACCATTAATTTAGTTCAAGCATTTTCAATAAAAATATTATGCTTGACTCATAAAAGACCCTTGTATGTTTCATGATACAATGGATCCTTATTTATTCTAATTATATACTTTGATCTATTGTATTTTTCTCCAGGTGTAAATGATTTCATTTCGTTCGAGTTTAATTCTAATTTCTTATATTTAGATTGGACATAATCTCTATATAAAGATTCCATTACATTATATGCACAGAAAGGCACAACCCTTCCATCAGGCATTAAATAGCTTATATTGCATCTCCTTACTCTTTCCACATCATAGTTATATAAGTCCATAAAGTGCATCATTCCTATGAAAAGCATGTGATAATGTAATTGACCTAAAGCATCATAATTTCTCTTTAAAAATATACTTGCTAGCAATTTGTTAAACTTTAAATCTTTGGGCATTTTTTCTTGGTCTACAAATTTTCTTAAATCAATAATTCCTTTTAATAGGTGTAGCTTCTTAAATTTGCTATCTAAAATATCTATCCTTTCTTTATCAAGATATTCTAAAAAGCCATCTACATCAAAGAAAGAGCCTATCGGTATAAATCTTGTAGGAATCCCGTTTTGGTCTCTCTCTATAAATACATAGTTTGCAGATCCGCATGCAGGATGGTTGGACATACAGAATTGTTGATTATCTGTCGAGACTTCTATAAACTTTGCAAATTTTGCTGCCACTGGAATAGGATACCAAGTATCCCTCGGAATTTGTCCATCTGTCTGCTCTTCAATATTTATTATTGCATCTGCTATTGTAATCCTAAGCTTTTCTCTTTCTTGCTTCTTTAATTGTCCAGAAAGACTAACTGGTTGGAAGTTTACAGCTCTAACTATATCAATATGCTTTCCTGCAAATTTTAATATTTTTCCTATTTCCTTATCGTTATATCCTTTTATTAATGTTGGAACTAAAACAACACTGGTCATACCTGACTTTCTAAATACTTCAAAAATGTAGGGTATTTCCCAATGATTTTTAAAGTTTACCTTTGCCGATACTCCATCAAAGCTTAGATAAACCGTGTTTACACCGGCTTCCCTTAAAGTTCTTGAATAATTAATTGCAGCTTGTGGATCATTAAAGTACAGCTCTGCAAACTTTATTCCTGCTGTGTTTAATTGAATATGCCTTACTCCTTCTTCTCTTAGCATTTTAACTATTTCAGGTAAATCATCTCTTAATGTTGGTTCTCCTCCAGTTATTTGAATTGCCATTGTAACCCCTTGTTTTTTAAGTTGCTCTATTTGGTATCTTAGCAGTTCTATGCTTGGTTCATAAATATAACCAGCTTTTTCTGCATAGAAGAAGCAATAATAACAACTTAAGTTGCACCTGTTTGTTACCACAAGATTTGCTAGTGCTGTATGATTTTCATGCATGGAACAAAAACCACAATTATAAGGACAAGGTGCAGTTAGATTTACATATGCCTTTATTTTACCTGCTCCTTTCCCAGTTTCTTCAAATTTCATCATACGCGTATATAATTTAGAATCTCCATAATATAACTCTTCAAATTCTCCGTGCTCTGGGCAGACTTTTCTTAAATATACTTTTCCATCTCTTTCAAATATTCTTGCTGGTAATAATCTCATACACACAGGGCATAGGCTTGTTGTGTAATGAAGGTGCTTTTCATTTTCGTTTAGTTTTGGCATTGGACCTCCAATAGGTATTTTTCTTTCAGCAATTTCTACATAGGCGTTATTTCCTCTTACTATTAATTTACCTGGCGCTGGTAGAATTTTGTGTTCGTTTTTAAGTTCTTTATTCGATGTTTCTTTTTTCTTTCCAACCTCAATTACTGTCAAATATCCTAACCTCCAAAGCTCTTGTATAATATTTTGTTAAGTGCTCAAATATATAAGTCTGAACACTGTTTTTAAGATTTAGCATTTAATTTAATTTTGTTATAAATATTATATAAATATTTGATATAGTTTTCTAATATGTATATATACAAATATATACATATTTATCGTTAATTTATCTTTTAAGTCAAAATATATAAATAAAGCTTAGTGTTTAAGTATTTAAGCTCTAAATAATATTTCATTAAGAGAAAGGTGATAAAAAATGGTAAGAGACAGAAAGGTTAGAGCAAAAGAATTAAAAGGTAGAAAAGATATTAATGGAAAATCATATGAATATGAGTATTATACGCTTCCTTTGAATTTATATGTAAAGAAGCATATAATTGAAAAATTCGGTAAAGATTTCATTGTAGAAATAGATGACAATTCAGGAGTAATATGCATAAAGCCAAAACCTCTAGAATCATTAATTGGCATAGCTCAATGCCCTGCACCATGGGCTAAATGATTACTTTAATTTATCTTAATTTTATTAATAACAAAAATTTTAAAGATTTTAAAGTTTCCGTAATAAATTTTTATTTAGGGTAGGACTTTGAAAATTTCCTATTTCGAAGACATTGTCGATACTCATGAAAGAATAGAAGTAATAGATATAACTGATAGATTGAAAAAAATTATAGATAAGGAAAAAATAAAAGAAGGCATAATGGTTATAAGCGTACCTCATACAACTTCAGCAATATCTATAAATGAAAATGAGCCCAATCTAATCAATGATATAATTAAAATAATAAAAGATTTGTTTAAACCTGATTTTTTATGGAATCATAATAAAATAGATGATAATGCTCATGCTCATTTAGCATCTGTTTTTATTGGTAATTCAAGGTGTGTTATTATTAAAGATAGCAGACTATCTCTTGGTACTTGGCAGAGGGTTTTATTGATAGAGCTTGATGGACCAAGAAGGAGGAGGCTGGAGATTGAAATCATTGGAGAATAACATAGACAAAGAATTTGTATTATTTCCATATGAAAGCCTAAGACCAGGTCAGAAGGAATTATCAGAAATAGTTAGAGATGCAGTCAACAACGGGATATTAGCAGTTATAAATGCTCCAACAGGCTTTGGCAAGACAGCTGCTGTTATAAAAGGAATAAATGATAGTAATGCAGAAAAGGTTCTTTGGTTGGTTAGGACTGTAAATGAAATAGATCCTATAATAAGAGAGCTTAGTAGGTTTAAGTTTAGCTATTCTTTCTTGTTTAGTGCTAAGAGAACTTGCCCAATTTTTGGATTGTCTGATAGTGATGAAGAAACTGGATTATATAATGAGGATTTTTGGGAAAATTGCAGATTAGTCAGAATTAATGATAAGTGCGATTATTATAGAAAAACATTATCAATTTCTAATGAAGAGCTTTGGAATGATTTAAATACCTTGGAGTTAAATAATAGTGCATATAATAAGGCACATTATATTTCAAATAAACTAGGTGCTTGTCCATTTTTTTCACTGGCAGAGCTTTCAAAAGATGTAAGGTTTATCATAGCAACATACCCGTATTTTTTTAAAGAGGAAATATTTGAAAGGGTTCTAGAATCTATTGATACAAATAAATTAGTAGTTGTTGTTGATGAAGCCCATAGCTTAATGAATGCAAATAGCATTTTAGAAAATAAAATTTCATTAAGAGATATAGAAAATTCTATCAATGAACTAAAAGAAAATGGTTACTTAAATACAGAGGTAGAAAAAATTATTTTAAAATTATATGAAATCGTAAAAAATGTAAAGCCGAGCTATGATGATATGGTAAAAAAGATAGATAAGAAATTATTTGAGGATATTATAGGTTATACTGACATTATATCTGATGTTGCTGATGATATAAGAGAGAGGAAATTTAAAAATGCATTATTTCAAACAAATAGCATAAGAAACATAAAAGTTAGCTTAACTAGGATTGTTTCTTGGTTAAACACCATAAAAAGTGAAAATACTTTTGTTTTTTCATCTACAGAAGACAGAATTTACAGGCTAATAGCCATGCCTCTTGATCCTGCTAGCGTTGTAAGCAATCCATTGCAAAAAGCAAGATCTGCTATATTAATGAGTGGTACTATACCGCCCGGAGATTTTGTTAATGAATTATTAAATATTAATAAGAACAAAGTGGTATTTGATAGTGAAATAATGATAGGTTCTAATAGTAAAATTGGTGATATAATTACTGTTGTTATTGGGGACGTAACATCACTATATAAATCAAGGAGCGATACAATGTTTAAAAGAATAGCCTATTATCTAAGCCAAATAAATAAACGTATAAATGGTATAAAGTTAAATGTATTTCCTAGCTATGATATAATGAACAAGATAGTATCTATGATGGATAAAAATACATCGTATTTAAATGAAGGAAAAAATACATCATTAAGTTCGCTGATTAATAGTATAAAAAATGATTATAATATAGGTATAAATGCTGTTGCAGGAGGTAAGATTACTGAAGGTATAGAAATATCAGAAAATGGAAAAAGCAAAATAAAGGCAGTTTCTATAGTAGGGATACCATACCCTCAAAGGGATACCTATTTTGTATCAAGAGAACAGGTATTATCAAAGAGACTAGGAATTACAAGAACTAAATTTTATTTATATAAGATAACTGCTTACATAAGAATCAAACAAGCCTTAGGAAGGGCTATTAGAAATCCTAGTGATAAAGCAGTATATTTTTTAATAGATTACAGATACATCTATGGAGAAATAAAGAAGCTGTTAAAGTTAAAATATAATAAAATTACAAAGAATTTACAAGAATTTAATGAAATTATGCCTGATGTTGAGAATTTTATTAATAGTTCTTAGAGTCAAAAAATTTTAAACTCATTTCTTTTATGAACTCAGTTTTTTCAGTTCTACTATTATATTATCATTAATATCAATTAAGGCATAAAATCCGCTTTTTAAAGGTCCAGGGTTTACGTATGTGATACCTTTATCTGTTATAAATCCATGGCTTTCATGTATGTGACCAAATAAATGTAACCTAGGGTTATATAAAGAATTAATTTCGTTAATTTCTTTTAGCCCTGCTCCAATTCCAAATATTGTTTTGTCAAGTATTCCATGAGGTGGATTATGTGAAAGTAATATATCGATTTTTTTCCTTGCAGTTTCTAATTTTTTCTTTATTGATATTATGTTTGTTCTTGGATCTATTCCACCTATTCCAGCAAATAATAAGTTGTTAATTGTTTTTATTCTGCCGTCTAAAAGAACCCCATTCTTATCTAAAATCCTCATTATCGATACATCATCAACATTACCAGTTACTGCAATGGGATTTTTAAATAGATTTAAAAAAATCTCTGCTGACTTGATGCATTGGAAATCACCTGTAAAAACAGCTATATCATAGATTTTCTCTTCATTAAATAGCATATTTAGGTTTTCATAATCACAATGAACATCACTTATGTGCAATATTTTCATTAATTACACCCTTTATGTAATTTTATTTCATATTAGAAATTTTAATCTTTTTAATAAAACTGTTTAAATTCATTAGGCTTCTTTTCTTTATTTTATCTCCAATTTTAGCTTCTTCCAGAGCATTTCTTAAAAATTCAATCGCCTCTAAGGCAGTTTTTGCATCAAAAGGAAAAGGTATACCATCCTTTCCTCCTATTGTATATGAATAACCAAATGGATCTAAAGAAAGGTTTACTGGATCTTGATTTGATATTGGGGTTGAATAAATTACATCTGAAATTAAAGCTAAAGCCCTAATTAATGATGGTCCAACCCTTGGTGCCAACGCAAGTTCTAAATCATTACTTGGCTTGTATTTTGATAGTTCTTTAACAGTATCAATTAGCCTGCTTGAAGGTTTGATAGGATAATAATAATTTATAATTGAATTATTCTTATTGTTTCCATCAATAAAATAATCTAAGGTCTTCTTACCAGTTATTACATTGTATGCCTGAATTAAATTTGATTGGAATTTCCTTTCACCTTCAGAAATTATATCTATAAATACCTTTCTGGCCCTTCTACTGTTTATAGATGTTGCATCAATAACTACCTTTTCCTTACTACCAATTATACCGCTATGGGGGTTTTCAATATTAAATTTATTTATATGATATCGTCTTGCCATAAGTGAATTCAAATTCATACCTTGCTGGACTGTGATCATGTTTTTGCTTTCTAAAGAAACTATAACTGAATGTATGTAAATATCATAACCATCTTGTAAAAAAGCCGAATCAGCTCTCGCAGATAGTTTGCTGAACTTTATAATATCTTCTTTGTGTATATTATTTAATCTTCTTTCCATAATGGCCCATTCATTTTTTATATTTATCATGTTGCTTCCCTTCCCTCCAAAAACTATAAATCCTAAGTCATTGTTCCAACTAATGTCTTTTAGTAATGAGAGTACAACAGTTGTGCTTCCGCTACTATCCCAGTCCATTCCTATTATGTTGTTAAATGCCTGAAACCAAAGAGGATCTGACAGGGCATTAACTAATGAATCTGGTCCTCTTTCCTCTATTATAAATTTTGTTATTTGAGTAGCCATTTCTTTCATAATTTTAAGCATCCAAGGGGGCACATGACCATTATGCAATGGCAGGTCAGCTATTGACGGATTCAATCTTATCTCCTTTTATTCTATCGTCTATTAAAAATATTAATCTTTTAATGGGCCCGAGGGGATTCGAACCCCCGACTTCTCGGTTATCAGCCGAGCGCTCCACCAGGCTGAGCTACGGGCCCTCACTTCTTTTTCTATAACTTTAGATTTATTAAGATATAGTTTTTATTACATTAAAAAATATAATTATATATTAAAAATATAAATCTAAATCTGTAATAATAAAATTAGACAGGATGAAGGTTTGATAAAGGAAAACAAACCTCGTTTTATGAGGGGGTCAGATAATGGAAGAAATACCTTTGCAAAACTTACTGATGGCAATAGCTGCAGGAGGGATAGTTGGATTTGTTAATGAATATAGAAAGATAACAGGCTCTAAAATCTTTTTAGGATTAAGAACAGCAATATTTATATCCCTTTTAGGATACATGTTTTCAATTTTTTCAAAAATTTTTTCTATGGATATGGCTTTACTTGCATCTATAATAACTATCGTAACTATATCTACAGCGATATATTTAGAGAAAGTTAGAGTAACAGGCTCTCCAGGAGGAACGACGTATGTAAGTATTTTTTTGGTCTTCTTTTCTGGTATGTTAGAAGGTTTAGGTTACTTTGAGCTTGGAATAATAATATCTGTTTTGGTAGCATCTTTAGGAATTTATAAGACACAATTGCTCGATGCTATATCAAAAATAAGGAAAGAAGACCTTTTAGGAATTTTGAATTTGATGATATTTTCGTTGGTTATATTACCATTTTTGCCAAACAAGTATATTGGCCCATATTCTTTGTTTAATCCTTTTCAGTTTTGGTTCATAGTTGTGATTATTGCGACTATATTTGTTGCTCAATATATTGTATTAAAGATATATAGAAAGGGGTTAATGATTTTCTCTATTATTGGAGGTATAGTCTCCAGTACAACAGTTACTATTAGTTTAATAGAATTAAGCAATAAAAATGAAAAAGCTGGAAAAGCCATTGCTTTTAATATATTATTTTCCAATTTACCTTTAGTATTGGTTCAGATTCTTGCCTTTTCATATTTTACAACAGGGTCTTTTTCTATTGTTAGGCATATTGGTCTTACAGTTTTATTATTAATTATATCTATGCTAATAATTTTTGTAATTGGTAAAAAATATTGGGAAAGCGAATATATAGAAACCCCTGAAGCACCATTACCAGTATTAAGAGTTTTAGAATTTGCTATAATATTTTTTATTATTATGATACTGGCTAAAATAGTTGTTATTGTAGCAAGTTATTTATTGCCTCTAACAATATTTGCATCGTCATTTGCTAATGCTGCTGGTTCTATATTTTCTATTGGCTTGTTGTACTTACACAATCAAATAAATGCAGAGTATGCTGCATTTTTAATTCAACTGACTTTGTTAGCAGCAATAATGGAAAAAGCCTTTTTGGTATTCTTATCAAAAAATAAATATGTAAAACTATATACCATAGTTGGAACGATTGCTTTATCCTTAATAGTAGTATTAACAATGATAATTTAACTAAAAGTATTAGGCCTGCCTTTTGGTCGCAATAAATCAATAAATTTTAAATACAAAAGATAAGATTTATCATTTTTGATTTCATACGAAATTAATTAATATTCGCTTAGCGTACCATTTTTTCTAGCTATGTCAAATCCTATTTTATAGATAAATGTTCCTAATGGCAGTAAAATTATATCAAATATTAATAAAATTATAAAATAATTATATAATGCTACAAAAGAAGATCCATTTAGTAATGCAAGCCTTAAGGCATTTAATGCTGGAGTCAGAGGAATTGCATAGCTTATCACCTTTATATAATAGGGTAAAACTGTTATTGGAAAGACTGTTCCTGAAAGCAGTGTAGTTATTGTTGAAAAGAAGAATGCAATAGGATTTCCTTGTTTTGTTATCATAATAATTCCTCCAGCCATTATAGAAAGGCCTAATGTCGATATTAAAAGCTCAACTATTATTATAATAGCTCCCAATACGTTAGCATTTGAATATGAAACGCCTAACGCTGAGCCAACTAAGAGTATTGCAACTGCATTAATGGTATTTAATACAAATCCCCATGCTGCAGAATATATCATCATTCCAAAAACCCCGGTTGGGGAAAGCATATAATACTCGATAGTTCCAAAAAGTTGTTCGTTCCTCATTCTTCCACTTATTGTTGTTATAACTGAAGATACGTAACCTTGGAATGCAAGCCCTATGACTATAAAGGATGTATAGTTTTTTTCATTAATTGCAGCTACAAACTTTTCTCCTAAAGATGTTCCTATAAAATAATATGTAAAAACTGGTAGTACCCAACTTAACACGTTTAATACTACCTGTGTTTTATAGCTTATCCATATTTTAAATCCCCTTAGATAAACAAAAGCATAAAGCCTTGATATTAAGGAGCTCAGCTTGACCAATGTCTCCACCCTACAGGCCTTACTCCTCTACCTTGATTTATTGGACTTTCTCCAATTAGCACAGCATAAACATCTTCTAATGTAGGATCGCTTTCTCCAATTATTTCAGCGTTACCATTTATCGTATCTATTAGCGATTTTGGTAGTCTTAAAAATGCCTTATTTGCTCTTATACTAATTATAAACCTAGAGATGCTATCATTAATAAAATCTAATGGTAGCAACAATTCTACAATTTTGCCAATTTTATTTTTTAATTCCTCTGTGCTACCTTTTAGCAAAATCGTACCATCTTTTATTAAAAATACAATATCAGATAGTTCTTCAACTTCACTCATATAATGGCTTGTCAACAAAACAGTTTTTTTCTGAGCTAATGTTTTTATTAATCTTCTGAATTCTCTTGCTGATATGGGATCTATGCCCAAAGTTGGTTCATCTAAAAGTAAAACAGGAGGGTCATTTATTAAAGCTCTAGCTAATGCAAGTCTTCTTTGCATTCCAAGACTATACTTCATATATGGAATATTGATGAAATTTGATAATCCTACTATATTTAAGAGTTCTTTGCTTTTTCTTTTTGCTTCACCTAATGATAATCCATACAGAGAGGCAAAAAACAATAGATTCTCATAACCAGTTAGTCTATAATAAAATAATCTTTCTCCGCCAGTGGCTAAACCTATTGAACTCCTTACATTTTTTGTTTCATTTATTATGTCGAATCCATGTACATATGCCTTTCCAGAGGTTGGTAACATTAAAGTTGATAGAATTTTTATAAGGGTTGTTTTCCCAGCCCCATTTGGTCCGACTAATGAAGCTATATATCCTTTTGGTATTTCTATTGAGATGTTATTTAGTGCTTGAATTGTTTTCCCTTTTGATTTAAAAACTCTATTAATGTTTATTGTCTCTATTTCTTTATGTTGCAAATTTAATCCCTCTTCTTGCAATATATCTATTAACTAGGTTTTATTAACTTTTAACCTTTAGTGCTAAGACTTATGTATTTTGCTTTAAAATACAAATTTAGAAGGGTTAAATATGGATGTTCAAAAAAGATTGGAGGAAATCATAAATTCAATAGATTTGTATTTAAAAGAATTGGATTTAGTAAGGGAGCAAGTTGTTAAGATATCTAGAGAGGTTATAAGAAATAGCGGATATAGTATTACAGAAATTCATAAAGGAAATATAGAAGAGGCAATTAAATATCTTGATTTATGTAAAAGTAATAATAATAAACTATTGGAATTAGTTAAAAATTATCCAGAATTGGCATATTCAGGCTTGGCATATAATGCAATAAGTGAGTATGTAGAGGCTGAAGTTTTGGTTAATATAATTCAAGGTAAAGATATACCAGGCTATAAGGAATTAAATGTATATCCGATTGCTTATATTCAAGGATTGGGCGATGTTGTTGGAGAGCTAAGAAGGTATGCATTGGAAGCTATAAGAAAAAATAACTTCTCTAAAGCTTGGGAATCTCTAAAGCTTATGGAATCAATTTATTTAGAAATAAGGGGTTTAGATTATCCAGACGCGATATTACCTGGTGTAAGACACAAGGCTGATGTAGCTAGAGCATTGGTTGATGAAACAAAGGCAATGCTTATTGACTTACAATCAAGAGAAGATTTAAAGGAGTACTTAGAAAAATTAGAAAGAGGAAAAAAGAATGACCGAAAATGATCCAATAGATTCTGCATTTAAAAGCATAATGGAAAAGATTTATTGGATCGATGATTTGGAAAAAGCAGAAAATGAATTGGCAAAATGGTTAAGAAAAATGGATGGAGATTTAAGAAATTTATTATTGGAGAGAAGGGAAAAATATTGCAAAAATCCTATGTCAATAATGGAAATAATAGGTTTGCAGAATTATTTGGATTCAAATGAATCAAATAAAAAGCAGACAGAATATAGGATAGCTATGGCAAGAGAGCTTATAGATGTTGGCTTATTACTTCAATGCATATTTTTATGGAATCAAATTAGCCATGATTTAAAAGCAAAAATTTTAACTCCACTATACAAGGCATCGTATGCCTATGAGCTTGCTTTGAAAAACGGTCTTGAAAACATTGATGAGACTCACTTGAATAGATCAATACAAATGGCTGAAGAGGCTTTAGAAAAGGCAGACGACTTAGGATTATTGGATGAGTTAAGAAAATATATAGAAAATTCTTTGGGTAAATTTATATCTAGTACATCAAATTAATTTATGAAGGGGGTATTGATAACTTTAATAGGTTGGCATGCTCTTCTGTTATATCTGTCTCTGCATATTTGCTTAATTGCATTGAGTTAGAACTAGTAATTATTAAATTGTAAAATGAAAACTTTTTAGCATTGGCATCTGCTGTAAATAATCTTATTTCTTTCAATAATCCTAAATAATCGGCTAATTCCTTATTATTTAATATAGTTGAAAATTGTTTTGTAGCTATCCATGTTCTTACATGAATTAATAAAGATCCACCATATTTGAAATTTTTTAAAGAATTTAGTATATTAATTGTTATTGTGTTGACATCAGATAATTTTTGTTCTCCTCCAAATGCTAAATAGATCGCCTCTGGTTTGAATTGAATAATATTTTTAATTAATTTGTCTGTGTCGTTATCATAATCAAAGATTTTAACTTTTCCTTCAGAATACCCATAAGAATCTAGGTAAGAAACTTCTGCAGCTGCTGAAATGGATTCGCATATCCTATCTGGGTATGAAATTATTGCTATTTTATTGAATCCTTTAAATAAATATATTCCAACAAGCCTACCAGTTAACCCTCTTAAATAAACTTCCTCTCCAATACTTAATTTCCCTGAGATAGCTGACATATTTTTCACCTAGAAATAATTTTCAATTACTAATTTAAATATGTTAGTCTATACACTAAATATATTTTAGAATAACAGCAATAATTTTATTAAATCCTACTTATAAAAGAGATTAGGGGTAAGAATAATGCCGATCACAGATCCAGAGTTGATAAAAATAGTTGAAAAGAGGGTCTTTGAGGTTAAGATATGCAGAAAATGTGGAGCAAGAAACCCAATTAATGCAAAGAAGTGCAGAAAATGCAAAAGCACTGATTTAAGAGTAAAGAAAAAGGAATTAGCTAAATATAAAGCGCAGTAAGCAGAGTTTATGAACTAATGAAAAGTTTTTTGCTTTCCAAATAATTTTGTTTATGTTTATTTCGTTGCTATTAGTAAATACTTAGTTTTGGATTAAAAGCTTGTGTTTTTATGGTATAAATGACAAAGAATCCTCTCCCTGTAAAGTGAAAGACGTTGTGTATAGAAAATGAAGTTTTTAAACTTTATTAAAATACTTTTAAAATTTTCGTTTTTAGATCGTTTGGCTTTATGTATGAAAATATATCATGTTTTGAGTTCCTTATTTCTAGAGTTTCAAATATATCTCTATACCTTCCATTAGCTATTCCGTTTGCTAAAACAGCTGCGCCTGAAGCAGCTTCCTTAGTTTCATTTCCTAGTCTTGAAACGGTAGTAATCTCTGCATTAATTGGAAAATTGTTGAGAAAATCCCTTATTGATTTCTTAATATAAGAAAAAATTGTTTTATATCTAGTAAATCTTCCACTCAAATAGACTTTTTCAGGTTTTGGGTTGCTAACTAACATTATAGCAATATCTTTAAGTATCGATTCTATTATAGCATTGATTCCTACTAATCCGATTTCATTTCCTGCCTTTACTAAAGATTCAAAATAATCTATATTATCATTGTTAATCAAATCAGAAATTCCACCTTGGAATAGCCTAATTTTTGAGAATCTTGGTTCAGCTGATGAAATAGCGTATGAGACCTCAGCATCAATAAATCCGCTTCCTTTAAATCCGGGAAATCCGGTCGTACCCCCAATTCCATCAACTATTTTTCCATTAATAATAGATAGAGCAGCTATATAGGCAAATCCGATTTCTACTAGTATGAAATTTGAAAATGAAGGCCTTTTTTGATAGATATCCATTTCGTCTTTTAAGGCCTGGGCTACACTAAAGATTTTATCAGATGTTCCCAAATCAATCTTATTTAGTTTACGATACTCTGGTATAGTTTCTAACTGTATGACCCCTGGAACGAAATAAGCTGGTAAATTTGATTCTCTAAAGAGTTTCATTAGATTTCTTAATCCTACTATTTTAAGCCGTTTATTCTCATCTTCTTTGGTAATAAATGTTGCTCTATTTATTTCTTCTATACTAGACTCTTGTGCTCTTTTAAATGGTATGCCATAACCACTAGAAACAACTATAGCTTTAACATCTTTGATTTTTTCTATTAATTTTATTGGATACTCAGGGTGATTTGTTATAACTTCTCTTGGTATTGCTATATCTAAAAAAACTTCATTGCTTTCGTCATCGAAACCTAATATATCTAAGCTCATTGTACCTGAATCTAAACCTATTGCTCTTACCATATGTAATTCCCATTTTTATTATTGCTATTAAGAATTAAAAATTAGCGTTAATATAGCAAATAAGTAAATTTAATTATTTATTATGTAGGAGAACTTATAAATAAAACCAAGGAAATAATAATACTAATAATAAATGGGATTCGATTTTTGTTTCTTTATTTAATTCGACTTTGTTTATAAATTTATCAATTATGCTTGAAAATTCTTTAGCCTCTTCATCAGATATAGTTAAAAAAGACATGGAAATATAGATATTATTGTTTAACCATTTCTCTTTAAATTCTTTTATTTTATTCTCAGAAGACCTTTTTAAATCGTCTATCAGTATATTAGATATAAGAGAATTTATTATTAAAAATGAAATTGTAAGATCTTTAAAATCTTCTATGGATGATTTTTTTATGGCTTCCATTAAATTAGCTGATTTAACTCTATCAAGTAAATCAAAATTTAGTTTATAATATTTTTCTACATAGTTCTTATTAACTTGAATTCTCGATAGTAAAATTATCTTATCATTTAATAGATCTTTTATTGATTGATACAAATTAGATCTTGTAGTATTTAATATTTTAGAAATTTGAGTTACTGACATTTCCTTATTTTTAATTAACAATGCTATTATGGAAAGCTTTGTGGGATTTTTGAAAATCTTAAGCAATTTTTCTATTATTTTATCATCTATATTTTCTGCCATTTTAATTCACAATAATAACAATGAATGAATAAAAATAAAAATTCTACGTATAAATAATACTTATATGAGTTGGTGAGATTTATGCGTAAAAAGTTTAATGTTACGTTCATCAGATTTTATCTAGCTAGAAATTTGTTAAGATTAACTTTTATGATATTTTATGTTTATTATATGTGGATAATAATGGTAAAATATGATTCTGTTTTCTATGTAAGTATGATGCCTTTATCAGCTCTACTGGGGTATCTTATAATAATAATTCCTGAGGGATATATTTTAGATAAGTTTAGAAGAGATTTAATAATGTTTTTAAGTTCAATTTTTATAGCAATTAATTATTTCTTGCTATTTTTTGTTAAGCTTTTATATTTTATTTATTTAATAGCAACAATATCATCTATTTTATCTAATATCTCATCTGATGTATTCATGACTCTTATAAAAGACATCGTAGAGGAATTCAATATAAATAAGTCTATGTCGTTTATAGAAGCTGGAAGAGGACTTTCAGAAATTATAGGTATATTAATAGGCGGTATATCTATATTGATATTGTCAAAATATTTTATTCCTATTATGATAATTTTATCTTTAATTTCTGCAATATTTTCATATCCTAATAAAAAAATTAATAAAGCTGTTAAAATTAAGAGCAAATATAATTATAATAATGTAATTAGAATAATAAGGATTATAATAGGTTTTTTAATATTAGGTATGCTAATTAATGGATTATTTGTTTCATTAGACGTCTATGCCTCTGCCATCTTCTATCAATATTTACATACTAAATCATTTTATTATACTTTATTTCTCTTAGATTTTTCCTTAGGAGGATTCATAGGAGGTCTTACCGGAATTAAGATAAATAAGCTCATTGACTCATCTTATTTTATATCAATATCAATAGGAATTTTTGGTCTTAGTTTTTTATTTTTAGCACTTAGTAAATACTCATATATTGATTTAATTTTATCTGGTATTATAGGATTATTTAGCTCTTTAGTTAATATACCATTAAACTCAAGGTTATTAAAAATCATTCCAAATGAAGTATTAGGTAGGGTAAATTCAATCATTGTCATATTTTTAACTAGTTCATCTCCAATAATGGCAGTTTTATTTGGTTCACTTTCATATTTTTATTCAATCCCAAAAATTTTGACTGCAGTTTCTTTATTCCTCATTGCAATATCATTGCCAACTTATTACTACTTAAGAAAAATTTTTAGTATTGATGAAAATCTAATAAGAGAAAAAATGAAGTAAAATAATAAGGTAAATGTAAACATAACCTTCAAAAAAGATAGAAAACAAAAAATCTAATTTATCTGTTTTAGGTTTTTAAAATCTGAACTATTGAATCTAAGTAAATAATACTAATACTATAAAAATAACTATTAAAAATTCTATAATAAGATTTTTTTAATAACATAAGCCTAATATAATTTAATAGAAATGTAAAGAAGATTTTTTTAATAAAGGATGAGGTTTTAATAAGTTACATTGTGACATAAAACAATCGCAATCATAAATAGATAAATATTTTTATTATATCTTTTTTCATTTAATATTTGCAAATGCTCCATTATTATCAATTTTTGAAATCCAGACCTTTCCTCCTCCTATTTTGTCTATAGCCTTTCTTATTTCATTCAATGCATAATTTGCTTCTTTGTAATTGAAAATACCATATGTTGTGGGTCCCCAACTTGATTGGCAAGCACATACTGCTCCTATCTCGCTAAATTTTTCTATCAGTTTGTTCACTTCATTACAACAATAGATTCCTTCTTGATATTTATTCCAATATTTTCCAAGTGATCTATTAAATTCCATAATTCCCTCTCCAAATGATTTTATATCTCCTTCTGAAAATGAGGGTAATATTTTCATTAAAACTAACCTAGACAAATAGCCAACAAAGTTTTCATCCATCTTGGGTAATGAAGACAATATTTTATCTTCATCTCTTTTAATTTCTAAAATTTTTTTAATAGGCTTTTCTGGTAATGCCAAGACGGCTCTGTAATTTTCAGGCATTATACCTCTAAAAATTATTGGAGCTACTTCGTTGTTTTTTACTCCTCCATCAACAATAAATCCTCCATATTTAAAACTATAAACTCCAAGAGCAGAGTTTTTGTTTCCTCTATTTGCAATTTTAGCTAGCTCTATAATTTCAAAAGATTTTTTACACAATAAATTCAAACCATAGCCTATCGACAATGCTAAAGCAGTAGTTCTACCTAGTCCAACATTTTTAGGTATATCAGATATAATTTCTGCTGAAATTGACTTATTACAGTTCATAAATTGTTTATATAAATTTAAATAAAGATCTATTTCTTCGGTATTTTTAGTATCTTCTGAAACTTCCATATTAATTATCAATCTTGGTGTTTCTAAAGCAAAACCTAAGGTACCATAAACTCTTCCAAAATTGCCATTAAGATCTATATTGCCTACGTGCACATGGCTTGGTGCAGAAACCGTTAGTTTTTTAATCATTGAAATCCCCAAGAACTAATCAGAGCAAATTAGTTCTTGGTTTTCTTGAATCTTCAGCTCTTATTTTAACCAATCCAAAATGAATTGCACAACTTATGCAATAACATTTTGTTACCGGATACTTTGGTATTATAGCTCCCTTTTTTGTAAGCTCTTCGGCTAGTTGCGGGTCTACTGGAGTATATTCCCTTGTAACGCATATTGCTTTATCTTCTGGAACAAGTCTTCCGCAATTATCGCATTGAATCAATTTTGATTTTCCTTTATCTCCTTTTCTTCTACCTCTGCTTTCTCTTTTCTTTGGCAATTTTCACACCAAATCTTTACCAATTACAAGCATTTATAAGTTAAAATGAGATCTAGTTTTAAAGTTAAGAAACACGTCTAAAAATATTTAAAATGTTTTAAATGATCTTTATCCTACAGGCAATAGAAGGTGTAGGCAGTGACAAATGAAATAAAGATATTTGCAGTTAAAGGTAAAATGATGTTATCTCATGATAAGTTTCCGGAATGGAAAAAATTTTCACTGATGATAAGAGCAACTAAAAAAGAACATGCAATTGAAAGAGTATATTCGGAATTAGGAAGCAAGCATAAATTAAAGAGATATCACATCAAGATAGAATCTGTTGAAGAATTACCTATAGACCAAGTCTCTGATAGTAAAATAATAAGGATGAATGAACTAGATAAAGTGGTGAAATATTAGTGTCTAATAAGCAACAAGTAGTGGATCCAAATGAATTAATGGCTCAGTATGAGGCCGTTAAATCTCAAATTTCTCAATTGAGAACTTTGATTTCTCAACTATTATTGCAAAAAGATGGAGTGGAAAAAGCAAAATCAAGCATTGATTCAATAAGTAATGGTGATGATATGGATACAATATTTCCTTTAGATCCTGGATATACTGCAATGATTTTTGCTAAGCCTTCTGATAGAAATCATTATATAATTTATTTAGGTGCTGATATATTTGCCAAATTAGAAACACCAGAAGCAATGAAGGTTTTAACAGAAAGGGAAAGTGAATTAGATCGAGCTATTAATGATTTAAATCAAAGATTAAATCAATTAGAAAAATTACAAGAGCAATACGAGGCTGTGCTGCAACAAATAGCTGTTGCCTTGCAACAACAAAAATAAGGTGTAAAATTTGTTCGAAGGCCTCAAGAAGGCCTTTCAAAAAGCTTCAAGCTCAATAAAAGAAAAAATTGAATATAAAGAAATAAAAGAAGATTATATTAGTGATGTTATGGAAGAAATGAAAATAGATTTAATTGAAAATGATGTAGCTTACGATGTAGCTGATAAGATAATTGAAATTGTTAAATCAAAGCTAGTAGGGTCTAAGGTTAGGAGAGGAAAAGAAGTTGAGGAAGTTATAAAAGGAACATTTTATGATACCATATATTCTATTATTAATGTTAATGAACTTAAATTTATAGAGAGTATAAAAGATAAGTGTAAAAAAGGAGAACCGTTCGTTATTGTTTTTTTGGGAATTAATGGTGTGGGGAAAACAACAACTATTGCTAAAATTGCTAATTTGCTAAAGAAAAACAATATCTCCACAGTAATAGCAGCATCAGATACTTTTAGGGCAGGGGCTCAAGAGCAAATAGATGTGCATGCAAAAAAAATAGATGTACCAATTATAAAAGGTCAATACGGGGCTGATCCTGCTAGTATAGCATTTGATGCAATAAATTTTGCCAGATCTAGAAAAATATGCGCAGTGTTAATAGATACTGCTGGAAGGATGCATAGTGATGTAGATTTGATGAGAGAATTGAAAAAAATAATAAGAATATCAAAGCCGGATTTAAAGATTATGATTGTTGATGCTCTAACTGGAAATGATGCGGTAGAGCAGGCTAGAACATTTAATGAAATTATAGGGATTGATGGAATTATAGTAACTAAGATTGATGCAGATGTTAAGGGGGGAGTAGCTCTATCTGTTGCATCGATAACAAACAAACCTATTTTATATCTTGGATATGGCCAAAATTATGATGATATTAAACAATTTGATGCAAAAGAATATGTTAAAAGTATATTATCTTAAAGATGTTTATGTTTTAGAAATAACGTTTAAAAATTCAATCTTTGTTATTATACCTTCTATGGAATTATTTTCATTAACTACTGGTAATACTCCGATATTTTCGCTTACTATTAGATAAGCTGCACTTGCAGCATCGTCGTTCGATTTTATAACCAATGGATTGCTGGACATTATATCTTCTGCAATAGGTACTAAATACATCCTCAGACTAACTATCTTATCTTTATATATATCAGGAACCTTTGTCTTTATATATCTGTCTTTTCCTCTAGATATCAAAACTGATAAAGGTAATTGTGCATATGCTAAATCTTTTTTTGCAATGACACCAATAAGCTTTTTATTGTCATCTAAAATAATAACTTTTCCAGCCGGATCACTTTCTAAAAGTCTTGCTATATAAAATATGCTGTGACCGGGCTTTGCTGAAGTAAAATCTTTTCTCATTATATCTGAAGCTATGAATTTCTTTCTGAACTTATCATAAAATGCTTTAGCTATATCTGTTTTTGTTATTATGCCTATAAGCTTTCCACTATTATCTACAACAGGAAGACCTCCAATTCTGTGCCTTAGCATTAATAAGGCTGCAGTTTTTATGCTTTTTGATTCTTCTATTATGATAGGATTATGCGTCATTACTTCATTAACTAAAATGGAGTCAAGCGGCTTTTGATAGTTCTTGCCAAAAAGAGCTTCAACGATATCGCTAATGGTTAATATGCCTATGGGAATTTCTTTATTATCAATAACAACCACTCTGCTTATTTCTTTTTTCATCATATAATTTCTAGCATATGCTAGTGAATCGTTAGGCGAAACAACATATACAAGGGATTTCATATAGGAAGATATTCTTGGGGCCATATTTATCACCTCATAGATAATGCTATAAGAACATCTCTCTCAGTTATTATACCCAAGGCTTCTCTATTATCATTTATAACTATCAGATTGTTTGTGTTAAATTGGTTCATTAATGTAGCCGCATCTCCTATATCTGTGTCCTGATTTATTGTGTATACATTATCTTTTATGATTTCAGTTATTGGCATTTTAAGAATTTCTTCTATATCTAACGATCTAACGTTTTCAAAAGCCTTATGAGAGCCAAAATAAGATACAAAATCTTTTGCTGATACTATTCCAACAATTTCATTATTTTTTGAAGAAATTACTGGTATCCTTCTAAAACCATATAATGACATGAGTTGTGCTGCTCTTTTTAATGTATCGTTATCAAATGCTGCTACTATATTTGAAGTCATAATATCAGAAACTTTTCTTCCAACGTTTTTATATGCAATATATCTTACTATGTCATGCTCTGTTATTATCCCTATAACCTTGTTCTCATTATTAACTACTGGTAGCATACCTAATCCATTAACTGCCATAAGTCTAATTATCTCTGTAAGCTTTTGTGATTTGTTTACAAATACCGGCATAGAATTCATAATGCTACTTATTTTTTCATTTCTTAAAGAAGTATAAACATCTTTTTTATATCTTTGCTCTACTATCCTATAATATTCCCCCCCTCCTAAATAATTAACTAGGTCGGTTGCCATTATTATTCCTTTAAGTGTTTCTTTGGTATCAGTAACTATTAATCCTCTTATATCGCGGGATGCAATTTTTTCCAAGGCTTCCAATATAGGAGAATTTACATTTATGGTTTCTGGGGGCTTTGTAGAAATTAATTCAGCATCACCTTCTTTTTCTTTAACTCTTTGAATCCAATTTGGTTGAGAATCAGCTCTTATATACCTTATACCTACAGATGCTCTGGAGGAAGGCATAGTAATAGCCTTTATTTTAGGGGATAGCTTAATAGGTTCATATTTTCTTGGATGGCTCAATTCATTTCACCTCTTAATTAATATCTTTGCTACATCTTCCCTATCTATTATGCCAATTACTTTTTTATCGTTTTCGTTTTCTACAATAGGAATTCTTCCGTAACCAAAATCTAACATGATTTTAGAGATCTCATGTAAAGAAGACCATGGATAGGCATATCTTACTGTATAACTCATGACATCTCTGACTCTAGGTCCTTTACTTGTTCCAGACTCACTTTCTAGATGTATTCTTGTGTAACCCTTTTTTATTAAATCAAATTGAGTTATAATGCCTAATAGTCTTAATTTTTCATTAACGACTGGAAAGCCTGCATATTTTAGTTCTATCATTTTGTTCCAAATTTTAGATATGTGGTCATCTTCTTTTACGGTGATTGGATTTTTTGTCATGTAGTTTTCAGCAACTTCTTTTTTTAACATGCTTTCAGTTTTTGTAATTAATAATTTAATTATATCCCCTATACTTAAAAGACCAATATATACATTGTTATTTACTATAGGTACATCCCATTCATCATATTTTATTATGCTATTTAATGAATCTATAACATTTTCATTTTCATTTAAAGTTATACGTGGTGAAATCATTATTGAACTCGCTGTAGCATTTGTTTTTGTTGAAGAAATCAGAAGTATATCCCCTCTATCTATTATTCCCAAAAGTTTCTTATTTCCTCTATCTATTATAGGAATAATTCTTGCTCCCGTGTCTCTAATAACTTTTCTAATGTTAGTTGCTGAATCATCTGGGTATCCTACGGGTCTGTTTTTATCTATAATATAATAGATAATCTGGTTTTTAATTTCACTTAAGGAATATGAAATCAGACTTCTCACCCTATTATATTATGGATCTGGCAATATTTATATGTTTCTTAATATGTTTTCAATTAACTCCTTATTTTTATCCTTTATAAATACATTTATGTATATATTTATTTTATTATTTATTAAATTATATAAATAAATATAATGCAAATAATTTAAAATTTTGCGTATATTTTGAAAAAGCTAGAGTGTAGTAATAGGTGTGAAAAATGGCAAAAAATATAGTTGTTAGAGAGCTAATAAAATCATCGGTTCAAGATAACCAAGTAGAGCTTGTTGAAAGGAAAGGCCTTGGCCATCCAGATTATATAAGTGATGCTGTATCGGAAGAGGCTAGTAAACAGCTAAGTCTTTATTATATGCAAAGATTTGGTATCATAATGCATCATAATCTAGATAAAGTATTGCTTGTTGGGGGACAGGCAACGCCAAAATGGGGAGGAGGGGATGTATTACAACCTATTTATATAATAGTTTCAGGAAGGGCTACAACAGAAGTTAGAACATCTGAAGGTGTTGAAGAAATACCTATTGGTCGTATTGTCATTAAGGCAGTTAAGGATTGGATAGCAAATAACCTTAGATTTCTAGATGCAGAGCAGCATGTAATAGTTGATTATAGAATAGGGAAGGGAAGCGCTGACTTAAGAGGAATATATGACTCAAGGTCGCAGTCTCATAGATCTAATGATACAAGCTTTGGAGCTGGATTTGCTCCCATGACAGCACTGGAAAAACTTGTTTATGAGACAGAAAGAACATTAAATAGTAAAGATTTCAAATCTAGGGTACCTGCATCGGGAGAAGATGTAAAGGTTATGGGGTTAAGAAACGGGGATACTATCGAATTAACTATAGCCAACGCAATTGTTTCAAGATTTGTTAATAATCCAAGAGAATATCTAGAGGTAAAGGAAGAAGTTAAAGAAAAAGTTTTAGATGTAGCCAATAAATTGGCGCCAGACCATAATGTAAAGATATATGTAAACAACGGTGATTTGCCTGATGAGGGAGTATTTTATCTTACAGTAACTGGGACTAGTGCAGAACATGGAGACGATGGTGCGACAGGAAGAGGAAATAGGGTTAATGGTTTAATAACACCAATGAGACCGATGAGCTTAGAGGCTACAGCAGGCAAAAATCCTGTTACGCATATAGGAAAAATTTATAACATTGCATCAAAAGAAATTGCTGAGCAAATCTACGAAAAAATTAATGGTATAAAAGAAGTTACTGTTAGGTTATTAGGGCAGATCGGTAGACCTATAAATGATCCCTTGATAGCTGATGTTGCAGTCATACTGGAAAGCGATATTAAGATGAATAATAATATAAAAGAAGAAATAAATAGTATTGTAAGTGATTACCTAGATAATCTGCCTGCATTAACAATGAGAATATTGAAAGGGGAAGCATCTCTATACTAGTATATCATTTATTAAAATTTTTATTTTTTCTATATTCATCTATTATATAATTAAGGTCTATATTATCAATACTTTGTTTTTTCATAAATTTGTTATAACTTATTATATCATTAATTATTTGATAGTTAGCAAATGTAAAATCATCTAAATCTATGATGTTGTATTGAGATTTTAATAACACAGGTATTCTCTTCTTCTTAAAAAGGTCTGATAAACTTGTATTATCATTGTTTAATAATACACCAAAAATCTTTGCCTTTGTTATGTATTCTAAGGCCTCATTTTCAAATGATCCTTGATCCTCAATAAGTAAAATATCACCCTCTTTTATACTTCCATATATAGACTCGTGCTTTTTAATAGAATTCATTTTAAGAGATTGAATCCTTCTGATAAGAATTAACTCCTTGTTTAAAACTTTTGATAGCAACTCCTTTAATAGCTCATTTTTGTGTTCTTCTTCGTTTAATTTATTATTTATATCATTAACAACAGATCTTAACCTATTTACATCATCTCGCAACTTCATTATTTCTTTCTCTTTTAATAATTCAGATTTTAAGTTTATTTTGGCTAGTTTGGCTTCATTTTCAGCCATTGATAAGGATTTTCTAAGCTCGTTTACCTTGTTTTCTAAGATTAACTTCTCGGCTTCTAATTTTTGTATTTTATATATTAGTTCATCGTTGTTCTGTCTATCATTTATACATTCGTTATTGTTTTCATTTTGCTGAATAATAGAGTTTTTATTTAAATTTAACATTTCATTTATTTGTCTTTCGATAGCATCTGCTATGCTTATACCTCTTATTACATCTGCTTTTACCTTTTCAACATCAAGATCAATATCAATTTTTGAAACGTAGGATTCTACTTGGGTTAACTTAGATTTATATGCCAAGTATGCCTTATATGCAGCTGCTAATGCGTCTCTTTCATGTGTGGTATCAGGGTTTTTTCCATTATTGGCTTTTAACGCCAAATTACTCTTATCAGCAACAAGTAAATCTTCGCTTGGTATGTAAATCTCTGCTTTTATTTGGCCTGCTAGTTTTTTAACCATATCCGGAATTTCATCCACATCAACTGCTATCAATATTGGCTTTCCATAGGAATATATTGATGATATTATATCACCTCTATCCATTTCTTTTCTGCTATCTAAATAGAGAACATTGCCTTCAAGGTCTATTATAGCAATACCAGCCGTTATTCCTGGATCTATACCAACTATTATAGGCCTATCAGGTCTTTCATAGGAATTATCAAACATTATTTTACCTTCATAAATTGATTTTATAGTTATAGTATAATCAATTCCCTTATGCGGTTTTACAATGCCATAGAGTTTTTCTCTTGGAACATAAACAACAAATACTGCTGAGTCAATCCCTCCTTCGCTTTTTCTAATAAACATGTCATAATCTATACCTGCTTTTTCGAGAGAATCCTTAACCTTATTTGCAGCAATATTTACTGAGGCTCTAACCCTTCTTTTATATCTTCCTTGGCTCATGCCTCCACTTTTAGACCATCTTCCTTTTGATACGATTATTTGTGTCTTTTCATTTGAAAAGCTTATTTTTGTTCCTTTTCCTTTGGCTGCTAATATAGCAGCTAAGTATGCAGTTTTGTTTGGGGTTAGCTTTGATTGTTCTATATCTAAGCTAAGTTCTTTTGCCATTTCTTTTATATCTATGAATTTTCCGTTGTCGATAGTTACTTGGACAACCTTTGATTGTGGAGGTATTAATGAAAGTATCTTAGATAAAGATTTTTCATCGGGGGCCAATTCAAAGACATTATCTATTGCTATATACTTAGGTCTCCATTCCCAGGTTAACCTAATTAATGAAGGTAATGAGACTCCGTTTAATTTATTGATAATTTTATTTTCTTTATTTATTAATATAACTGCGAATTTTTGACCGTTTGCTGATAATGGACTGCCACTTTCTATATCTATACCCATAAAGAATTCGCTATCATCTAAATCCATCAATTCCCCCCTTTATATAGACTAATGTTTTATCTATGTCAATCTCAGTTCCAAATTTCTTATATAAATAAGAGGCTAAATATTCAACATCTTTTTTTAATTTATATTCAGCATTTTCACTATCAACACCAATAGATTGTGGCCAGTCTATTATATAACCTCTTGGGTTTTCTTCTGAGCTAATTAAAACATTATATTGGTTTAAATCTCCATGAACAATTTTTACTTTATTGTATGCTACTTTGAGAGTATTTATTATATCATTAAAGATATTTAATAAAGTTTTATTATCAATTTGTTTTACTTTATATAATTCTACTCCTTCTATTTTATTCATTATCAATGAATGTCTATTATGTGCTATAGGCTCAGGCACTAATCCATCGTTTTTCCATATCCCATTTAATATATCATATTCTCTTTTGGCGATTTTTTCTGCAATTAGTAACCATAATTTTTTCTGCTTTATTTCATATTCCCTTTTCCTTACAACAGATTTAAATGAAATCCTTCCCTCTCTATGAAATTTTATTACGGCTTTATTGTTAGCAGAAGTTATTGCTAAATAAATATCACTTTCTTTGCCTGTATTAATTCTGTCACCCACATCTGTTATTATATTTCTTTTAAAATAATATCTTAAAGATAAGATATCAAGTCCATGATACATTAGCTGATAACCATAAAAAGGATAGCTCTCGCTTAATATCAAATCTAGATCAAGTAATTTTTTAATTGAATTTCTTAAATAAGAAGGATTAATCTTAGATTTGTTTTCTATTATATCTAATGGAACAAAACCGTAATTCTTTTGTTTGCTTTCGATAAATCTTAATAATTTAAAGTCATTATCATCTAAGCTATAATATTTTTCTCTTAATGGCAATCCCAAACCTATTTCACTACAATATGTTTGCATTAAAGGAAGCTTTAATTATTTTGTTAATTTATTTCTCGATTATTGTAATCCCTATTAAAGCTAGCCATTGACTTATAACTGTTAATGCATCATCTATATTTAAATATCCATTATTCTCTAATATTCTTTTTAAATCTTCTAACTCTATTGAATTATTTTTCTGTTTTGATAAAATATCTTTAAACGGTTCAACATTTTTATTAATTTTTTTCATCAATATTCTGAAGTTTTTTGTGTCCGTGTATATAATTTTTTTGCCAGATTCTGTTAAAATCAAATCCCCGTTTTCTACCTTTAATAGCCCAAGGGTTATGGCAGCATCGACCACATGAGGTAATAAATCTAGGTCTACATCTATCATTTCGCTTAGTCTTGATGAATCTACCCTACCACCCATGGAATCAATAAATTTTACGAGACCCATAACTTGATCAACATAAACTAACGGAAATTGTTTCATATCCCATCTGTACACCTATTTTTATAATTGCAGTTCTAAATTTAAATCTATTTCCATATTAATAAAAATTTAAAATATTAATTTTATTTATAATACTCTTTATTGTAAGGATTTTTAATTTTTATTTATCTATATATATATATAAGATAACAATAAAACTATAAGATTCTCTTTTTCTAGATTAAACAGGGTGAGAAGATGTCTAAGTTTTCCATAATTTTGTTTTCGGGAACCGATGATAAATTAATTCCTGTAGGAGTTCTTGCTCAAGGAGCAGCAGCTTTAGGTATGGATGTACAGGTATTTGTAACAGGTTGGGCCTTAATGAAATTTACTAAGAAAGGTTCTAACGTTGTTTTCCCTAAAGAATTTGAACAGATGGCACCTGTGTTAATGGAAGGTATGAAAAAGGCTAATGCACCAACATGGGTTGATATGCTTAAGGAGGCAAAATCTATGGGAGCAAAGGTTTATGCCTGTAGCTTAATGGCTTCTGTAATGGGATTGAAAAAAGAAGACTTTAATGATTTAGTAGACGATGTTGTAGGTGTTGCAACATTTTTACAAAATGCTGAAGGTGGACAAACAATATTTATTTAAGGGTGAGCTAGATGAGTGAAGAAAAGAAAATTGTGGATGCAAGAGGTTTATCTTGCCCAGGTCCCATAACTAGTTTGACTAAAGCTTATAAAAATGCAAAAAATGGTGATATATTAGAAATATGGGCTACTGATCCTGGATTTAGGAGTGATATTAAGGCATGGATTGATAGAACTAAAAATGAGCTTATTGAGTTAAAAGAAGATAAAGATAAAATAATTGCTATTATCAAAGTTGTTGCTAAAAAGTAATTTTTTTTGGTGACTTTATATGCCTGAAAAATCGAAATTTTTAATTGTTGGAGGAGGAGCAGGAGGAGCAATATTAGCTAACGACTTAGCAATTTACGATGAATTTGATGTAACCGTTATTAATGATACACCATACCATTATTATTTACCTCAATTATTACAGATTGCATTTAGAGGGGACGCATCAAACTTATATAGACCTCTTCAATCATTGTTAATGAAAAATGTCAATTTGCTTGTAAATAGAGTTGAAAAAATTGATTTGGAAAATAGAAGTGTTACTCTTGATAATAAAAAATCTCTAAAATATGATTATCTAGCCATAGCACCTGGGGTCGTAATTGAGCACAGCGCTATTGAAGGGAATGAGAAGTTAGTTACCCAATATGGTGATTTCCATTCAACTCCTGAAAATGCGTTTAAAACATTTGATATAATTAGAAGCATGAAAAAAGGAAATTTTGTTATATCAGTTGGAGATCCTTATCATAGATGCCCGCCATCTCCTTATGAGGGTATATTATTAGCAGATGAAGCGTTTAGACTAAGAGGTGTAAGGGAAAATATTAACTTAACAATTGCAGTACCTTATCCAAGAGCTTATTCAGCAGAAAGCTTTAATGAAGTGCTTGAACCAATATTAAAGGATAGAGGTATTAATATAATGACGTTTTTTACAGCAGATAAGGTTGATACAGAAAATAAAACGATTACATCTTTAGAGGGAGATACAATAAAATATGATGCAGCAATAATAATACCAACTCATAAAGGACCTAAAATAGAAATAAAACCAGAAAATGCAGTAAACGAAGATAGACTTATTAATGCAGATAAGCTAACAAATAGAGTCTTGAATTATGATGATGTATATGCTATAGGTGATGCATCAACATCAGCAAATGCAAAAACTGGGGTTACAGCTCATTTACAAGCCAAAGTAGTTGCAAAGAGAATGAGAGGGATGGATGCTAAAAATAATGGAAGAACGAATTGCCCAACAGAAATTGGATTTGGAAAAGGTACATTTGTTATAAGTGATTTTGGTCATCCAGCAGCAAAATTACCAGCAAGTACTATAAATTATATTATGAAAAGATTATTTGCTGATGCTTATTGGGATGTAATAAGGCATCCAGAGTTTTGGGATCCAATATTTGATGTTTATTTTGAAAACATTTCACCTGAAGTATTGTGGAAAATATTTAGGTGATTGATATGAAAGAAATAAATGAGGCTGAATTGCAATCTGAGAGCCTTGAAAGGCTTTTGCATCTATTAGATCTATTAAATAATATGTTAAAGGATGAAGAACTATTAAAGGCTATATCAAAGCTTGTTGTAACCGAAGAAACATTTATGTTGATTGATAGATTACCTGAAATTATAAAAACTTTAGAAAAGATTACTAGACCAGAAGTATGGAATAAAATTAATTTGATTGTCGACAAATTATCTGAAACTATTGAAGAAAGTAAAAAAGTTGAAATAAAACCCATGTCATTATCTCAAATAATCGTCAAATTATCTGATCCTGAAGTTTCTAAAGGAATAGGTCTAGCTTTAAGCATATTAAAAGCCTTTGGCAGTTAAATAGAGAAATTTTTATTTAAACCATTTATTTTTGTCATTAAATGCTTTTTAACAGCATTTAATATTTTTTAAAGCAGCGGGTGAGCGAGTTGCCTAAGAAGATAGTTATTGCCGGTGGTGGTGCAGGGGGTTATGCAGCTGCGAAAAGGATTTCTGAGGAAATTAAAAAAAGAAAATTGGATGCAGAAGTTTTAGTAGTTAATAAAGATCCATACCATTATATGCCTCCTTTGTTTTTTGACGTAGCATTTAACTATGGAGAACCTGAAGACACCAGAGCCCCTGTAGCAAACATGGAGAAGTATGGTATTAAGACTGCAGTAGATGAAATACAAAAGATAGATGCTGCTAACAGAACAGTTATAGGAGCTAAAGGTAAATATCAATATGATTATTTGATAGTATCTTTAGGAACCGATCAAGGATGGAATGCCTATCCTGGGTTAGATAAGGATGGTGTTCATAACTTTAGCTTGGAAGGAGCTCAAGAGATGAGAAAGGCTCTAGCAGGAGTTAAAGATAATTCAAATATTGTTCTATTGGTTCCTGAATTTCCATATAGATGTGGTATATATCCATATGAGGCATCTACAATGCTTTCATTATATACTAAGCAAAGAGGGAAGAAGACAAAAGTAACTTTATTAGATCCAATTCCAGCACCAATAATGCCAGTTCCTGATGGTGGACTGGGTCCAGAGATATCAAGGTTTTTAAAAGAAACTCTAGATGAATATGGAGTTGAATATGTGCCAAACTCAAAGTTAAAAGAAGTTGATGTACAAAAGAAGACTGTAGTAACAAGTAGCGGGGAGTTTAAATATGACTTGTTGGTAAAAGTTCCTCCAGCTAGATTGCCAAAGGCTTTAGAGAACAGTGAAGGATTTGTTTGGAAACAAGACCCAAGGTGGTCACCAGCATTGCCAAAAACTATGAGACATCCTCAATATGATGATGTTTATATGGCAGGAGAACACAGTTTAATACCAATTGGCATAGGATTAGCTGGTGTTTTTGTTGAATCAATGGCAATAACTGCAGTTGGACAAATTTTAGCAGATTTAACTGGTTTTGCTCCTTCTCAGCCATTTAGTCCAGTAACATGTGTTGGCTATGCTGGAGAAAGGGGATGGTTGGGTACATGCGAAACACCTTTTGATGAGCAAAAAGGTGTTTACACGACAAAATGCTACTTCATAGGCAAATACACTATTGGTAGATTGTTGAAACAAGCATTTTACGCGGGCTGGATTGGTTCTCTTAAGTTTTGAGGTGATTTAAATGGCAGAAAATGAAGGAGTTGAGGAAGTATCACCAGAAATTCAGGCTCAAACTCTTAGTATGTTATTAAATTCAATATCTTCATTAAAGAAAAGTGGGTTATTGGGTTTAATAAATTACCTAGCTGAAAAATCCGATGATACATTTTTAACCATGTCTGATGACCCAGTAATAATGAGACTGGTAGGTTTACTAGCAACTCTAAGTAGAGGAGTAGAAAAAGTTGATGGAGTACAGTTTGCAAAGGCGAAAATGACTGTAGAAGATCTTACAACATGCGCGATAAATGCCATGAGCAGTGTAGATATTACAAAACCAAGAAAACTTGGTTTAATGGGTTTGATGAGATCGTTAGGAGACCCTGATGTATCTCAAGGTCTTGGTATTTTGTTAGATATTGCTAAGAATCTTGGTGCATGTGCAAGATCCAAAAAGAAAGAGTAAATAGCAATAGTTAGTTTTTAAAATTATTATTTTTCTTGTTCTATTTCATGTATCTTTTCTGGTGTTATTGTCATTACCATTTTATCAACAATTAGCTCCACAATCTTTTTAATTCCTCTTTGGCCTGGCGAGTACTTCGATCTGACTATATTAACCTCTTCAAGTTTTCTTATTTGAGAGCTAACATTTGCCTTGCTCTGGTTTACCAAATTAGCTAAGTCTTCTAAATCGGTTGGTCCTTTTTGCAAAATTGAAAGTATTTTTGCTCTTGTATCACTTGCCAAAGCAGATGAGACCTTTGCAATAGCTTTTGGGCCTATAACATATAAAACCCTATTCCTTTCATATATACCTTCTTTCATAGGTACACTTTCTGTCATGCTTTTTCACTCTCTATTTTTATCCTATTATATGTAAGCAATACTAGGTTAATATTTTTTTGTATCCAATAAGTATATTAAGTCTTGTATGATAGTTTTTTATATTTAAAATAATGATTCAAAGTTTAATGTTGATTTAAAATAATCCCACTATACTTTCAAATTTGATTTAATAAATAAGATATGGATTAATTTCAAAAATTTTAATTAGGACTTATCTTGTTATTTAATTAATTTTCAAGCAATTTCAAGGGTTTTAAACTTTTTATGTTACCAAAAAGATAGTTAGTATTTTTAACCTGAAATATATAAAGCAATAGTGCGGTGAGGGCCCGTAGCTCAGCCAGGTAGAGCGGCGGGCTTTTAACCCGTAGACAATGGGCAGATGCCTTGCCTGCCGTTAGGCGGAAGTCCCGGGTTCAATTCCCGGCGGG
>PNIA01000025.1 GCA_002877855.1 Caldisphaera sp. | reverse complement strand
AGAAATGTGCCGGGGTGCCCGAGCGGTCCAAGGGGACGGGCTTGAGACCCGTTGTCCCATGCGGGACGCGTGGGTTCAAATCCCACCCCCGGCGCTCCCGTCCCCTTTCTTAAACTTACCAGAACTTTTCCATTCCCTAGGATATAGCCCTTTTTCCAGAACTATTCTAAATGGTTGAACAGCTAATCCTTTTTCTTGCTTTTTTATTTCTTCTGAAGACATCAAGCTTTTGCCGATCCCTATCAATTCACCCTTTAACGTTAACATAGCTACTATATCATTTTTTCTTAAATTTTCACTGTAGTAAGAAATACCAGGAATAGC
The DNA here is from genome assembly GCA_002877855.1 of Caldisphaera sp. Next base: position 26,804 of record PNIA01000025.1, on the reverse strand, counting down.
TAAAGGAGATCCATGAGCTATGCTTTCTACGGCGCTGTCTCTAAGAATAACCTTCGGTAAACTACAAACACTAAACTCGCCAGGAATTATTACCTTTCTAATAAGATTTTCTTTTCCTTTTTCTCTAAGTTCATAAATTGCTTCAGAAATGTCATACATTGTTACCAGGCTCTTCTCTTCGCTAAAAGGACCAGTTTTAATTCTTCTAAGCTCTCTCATGTGAGCACCTGTTCCAAGAACCAAGCCTATATCCCAACACAATTTTCTCATATATGTACCAGCTTCAGATTCTATTGTTAAAAGCACCTTTCTATCTACAACTTCATTTAAATCTATTCTATAAATAATTTTTTTCCTTAGAGTCCTTTTTACATGGCTCCTAATGGGCGGTCTCTGATAAATTATTCCTTGAAATTCTCTTAATACAGACTTCAAGTTACTAATATCTGTATCTTTATGCAATTGCATTATGCAAACATAGGCTTTCTTTGAATGAGTTACAACACCTATAATCTTTGTCATTGAACCTAATGCTATTGGTAATACTCCAGTAACTCTAGGGTTTCCCCGCACTTGCCATTTAAGGCAAGAGCTCTAGGGTTCCTCCATGGCCAGCTCTTTGTATACCAATAATCTTTTTAATCCAAGCAACTACCTCATGACTTGTTGGCCCAGGTGGTTTATCCAAGTTAATAACACCATAGTTTAAATATTTTTGTAATGGCCTTTCGTAAGGTATATAACCGTAATCTTGGTTTGTTTCTTCAGGAATCTTTTCCAATAATTTTTCTTTGTTATTGCAAAAATCATTTATAGATTTGATAAAATCTATTCCTTTTTTGCTAACCATATTACTCAAAATATCTCACCAAATTGATTATATAAGAAAAATAACGATTTTAAGCTGTTATAGTTTTTTCTACTTTTTTAACAAAATCTAAGAAATTTTGCTCTTGTAAAGCTTTAGCTACTTCTTCATCCGAAGCTCCTTTATTTATGTTTAATTTATGCTCAGTTGGAATTAAGTGTTTAATATTAACCCTTCTTCTTTTAACTCCAGTAATATTTTTAGGACCTGTGACCAATACAAAGCTTTGATCTATTATATCTACAATTACGCACTTTCTTCCGTTTTCTTTTCCGCTGGACTTAATACATATCCTGCCTATTTCAATAGCAGGCAAACTGCTCACCCAAATCACTATTAAGCATTAAACAATAAAAGTTTGACTCTTTCAGCTATAAAAATAAATAATTTAAAATTTATTCTGGAATTTTTCTTTTCTTAATTCATCAGCCTTTATCTGCTCTTCTCCTAAGATGAAATATCTTCCACTTTCTCTATATTCTTGTTTCCATATTGGCGCCTCATGCTTTACTTCATCTACTATTTTTTCTAACCCTGGAAAGACATTTTTTCTTGATTCTCCAGAAACAGCAACTATCATAGTTAAATCACCAGGCATCCTTTGACCAACATAATGATATATTATAACCGAATCTAAACCAAACTCCTTTATTCCATTAAATGCTATTTCTTTAAGCTTACTTTCTATTAATTCCTGTGAATGCTCGTAAACTAACTTATTCACATTTTCCCCTTTATTTATTCCCCTAACAACTCCTATAAAAAGAGCAATAGCTCCAACATTTTTATTATTATAGATATCTTTAACTAATTCATTTAAGTCTATATGCTCATCGGTTAAAACCTTTATATCAACCAATCCTCCTGAAGAAGAAGGCAAAATAAATATCTCTTTTACATTACTAGGTATTTTATCTTTAAACGAAAGTACTTTACCATCAGCTATAATCCTTAAAGAATCCTTCATTTCAAATAGTATTTTATCAAGATTATATTTTGATAATTTGCTTAAAAAATCTTCAACTGTTAAATCACTATCTATATTAATTAATATCTCTTGGGAACCTGCAATTTCTCTTAAAATAGAATATAACTTGATTTTAATAACGCTCATGCAATCACCTTTTTATTCTTTTTTTCTTTTTCCTCTAGTTTCTTTTCAAAATCCTTTATAACATCTTTTATACTGCTTTCTAAACACGATGCCTCAGGTCTTTCAATAAGCATTTTAAAAAAAGATGATGCACATTTATTACTATGAAATGTTAATTTTATAGATCCCCTTTGCATTACTATACCTTGACCTTCTGTAAACTCCTTTCCGCAAACAATACACCTATATTTTTGCCTTACCATGTTATATCTCCAGATTTCATTAGAAACGGAGAGTTAATAAGAACTGCTTGCTAACTACATTTAGGTTTGTAAAAAGCGGGTAATATTAGTCTGGTAGATGTAATATGGAAGAGATACAAGAAGAATCAGCTACAATAAAAATGCTTCATCCAAGCATAAGAAAAATGATAGAAGAGAGAGGATGGAATAAATTAACCGAAATACAAGAAATATCTATGCCGTATGTTATGAAGGGATATAATACTTTGATTATGGCTCCTACAGGAGAAGGAAAAACAGAAGCAGCTCTGTTACCAATAGTTTCTATCCTTCTTAACTCAAATCAAGAACCTATAGATGTGCTATACATAACACCTATGAAGGCATTAATAAATGATATATATAAAAGAGTTTCTTGGTGGACAGAAAAATTAGGACTAAAGGTTTCAAAGAAACATGGAGATACTCCAGCAAGTGAAAGAAGTAAAAGAACTAAACAGGTTCCAAATATTTTGATAACAACTCCAGAAAGTTTAGAAATAGATTTGGATTGGTCGCCAAAATTTAGACAATATTATAAAAATATTAAAGTTGTTATTGTAGATGAGCTTCATGAGCTATTAGGCTCTAAGAGAGGGGTTCAATTACTCTTACTTTTAGAAAGACTTAGACATATGTCAAGGTATGATTTTCAAAGAATAGGCCTTTCTGCAACAATAGGCTCTCCAGAAAAAGCAATAAATCTGCTTAGCGGTAGTAGCGAAAGATCTAAAAGGATAACATCGGTTGATTTTTCAAAGGAATATAAATTTGAAGTCAAATACATAGATGAAAATTCAGAAGATCCTTGGAAAGAGGTAGCTAATGAATTAACAAAAGAAATAGAAAAACCAAGCTTGGTATTTGTGAACAGCAGATATATAGCAGAGAGGGTTAAACATTCCTTAGAATCTATAGGGGCTAAGGATATATTTGTTCATCATTCAAGCGTATCAGCAGAGTTAAGAGAAGAGGCAGAAAGTAAACTAAAAAAAGGAGAGCTTTCTGCTATAGTTTGCACAAAAACATTGGAATTAGGAATTGATGTAGGATCGGTTAATAAGGTTATTCAAATAAGATCTCCTGGCAGGGTTTCAAATTTAATTCAAAGGGTCGGGAGAAGCGGCCATATCTCTGGGGGCTTGTCTAGAGGAAGCATAATAGCAATAGGCCCTATAGATTTCGCTGAAGCTCTAACAGAAGCAAGCCTTGCAAAAAATGGTTATGTAGAAGATGAAGTAATTGAAGATGCACCTATAGATGTAATAGCAAAAGAAATAATAGGTTTCACATTAGGTGAAGGTCCATCTGATCCAAGCTTGATATATAACATATTGTCGAAGTCTCCTATATTTAAACTTGACAAAAAAAGGTACATCGAGTTATTAAAATATATGCAAAAAAATGGCGTTATAAAAGAAGAAAACGGATTAATAATGCCAGGTAATACATTTTACAAAATATGGAAATTCAAATCAAAGGATCAAATGAGAGCATGGTGGTCAAGAAGTTTTTCAGAATTCTTTACAACAATACCAGAAAAAGATGTATTCGTAGTAAAAAATGGTGACATTACAATTGGATATATTGATTCGTTATTTGTTTACAGAAACCTTAGGACAGGAGATACAATAAGACTAGCTGGTAGCTCTTGGGAAATCAAAAGAATCGATGACATAAACAGCAAAATTGATGTAATTAAAGCAAGTGGGGAGGCAGAAATCCCATTATGGAAAGGCGAGGGATCTAAGAGAAGTAAGGTTATATCTAAAAACTTTTTAAATATAATTACTGATAATGCATCTCTTAGTGTTCAAGGTGATAAAAATGGCTTGGAAATATTGCAAAAAATAGGAGCTATCTATAAAGAAAAGAAAATTGCGTTTGATGATAAAAAGGTAATATATGAGCATTACAATGATGAGCATATATTTATTGCCCCACTAGGAAGTGGAGTTTCTGAAGCTATAGCAATAATAATGGTTAACTTGGCATCAAAGGTGGAAGGTCTAAATGTTTATTATAGACCATCATTTTACGGCTTTAGCGTGTTCATTGGTGAATTAAATCCGTTTGAGCTGCTTAAAAATATTGATCCAGATTCAATAGAAACCCAGCTAAGAGAGGCTTTACAAAAGAGCCCGTATCTGTATCAATCTCTCAGAGAAGCACAACTTCATCTAGGGAAAATAGGATCAATAGACGAGGAAAACGATGAATTTCTGATCAATGAAATAAGCAAACAAGTACTAAATGAATACTTTGATATCAATGGTGTTAAAGAATTTTTGAAATTATTGAAACAAGGAAAAATAGAATTTTTAAATATATCAGAAATGGAACCGACCCCTTTGGCGAGAGGCATATTAGAAGTTCCATCTGTTAGACCTTGGATTCAAGATCTAGCAATAAAAATAGGAGGATTACTTGATAACACGGGTTTGACAATATTCGAAATAGCAGATATACTGGAACTAGCTGAAAAAACCATAGAAAATAAACTGAAAGATATGAGAAAGCCTGAATATGATGAATTGAGAGTAGTAAGATTTATTGATGTTGACGAAGACGACTCCAGATGGACTTTACTTAAGTCATTAGAAAGCATAGTAAATTCTGATGAGTTCAAAAATTATTTTACACCAAAAAGGATAAATGAACCAATGAGAGTACATATTAGAGTTTCACCACAGGCTAAATCAAAAGAATACATAATAACACCTAAGTTTTTGATGGAAAGTTGGAATGACATGGAAAAGTTATTACCTGAAGAAATATATGAAGTTAAAATAACTTCAGCATATGAATATGGGTCTAGAGAAGATAGTAATATATTGCATTATTTTGTAAATGCTAAGGCTCTTAAACTATTGCTCTTAAATGCAGCAACATATATTGAAAGGAAGCAAATAAGAAGATATTTTTAAGTTAAGCTTAATTTTGTTTACCAAAATATAATATAATGGTGGTTAGATTTGAACAGTGATTGTATAGACATAACTCAAAATCTATATTTTGCTACTGCCGTATTAAACAACAAAGGAGAGGAATGGAACTTAGCGAAAAATGAGCTAAAAAAAGTTATTGATATATCAGAACAATATTGCAGGAATAATGTTATTGATGTCAATTTTATGTTACAAACTTCAAACGATATATTAATTTCAATCAAAAGCGATGATATTAATAAAACAATGGATTGCATATCTAAAATCAAAAATTATTTAAAGGCTAATTCTAAGCTGTATTCTATTAATAAAAATCTAATGCTTTCCCGATTATTACTATCAATATCTTTATTATTAATTTCATTTATTATATTAGTTTTTGCATCAATTAATATATATCAATGGATTACAAATCTTATTGTAATGAGCGTATCAATGGCTTCTGCAATGCTTTCATATTATACCTATTCAAATGCCATATTAATAATAGCTTCTATTATTGAAAATCTAAATATATATACAATCAACAATATTGAATTATTTGCTGGACAAACGTTAATAACCATATTTTCAATAATAAATTTATTTTTAAATAATTTAACAAAAAATTTAATAAAAACTTAACTATACCTCACTTTCTGCACCCACACTTTGATTAATATTGTATAGCAAGTTATCCTCTGCTGGAAGCTCATTCCAAAGTTCTCTTTTTAATAATTCTCTTATTGCAATTCTTATAACCTCGCTTCTGCTTGAATATCTTTGTGCTTTAACCAATTCATCTACTCCTTTAACATATAAATCGGGCATCTTAACAGTTATCAACTTCATACAAATCACCATAGAAAAGTTTATAAGCTCTAGTATTATAAAGGTAAAAACTAATTTCATGAGGCATTAAGCAAAAATCAGGTTATATTAAAATACATTGTGTAGCCAATTTCTGGCTTAGAGATATTTACTTTCAGTTAACAGCTATGCTGTATTTTGTAAAATTATTAAATCATAAAATTAACTAAAAATATTTCATGGAATCTAAAGATAATAAAGTAAAGAAAAACTAGTTTTATGCAGAAAAAGTTTTTAAAGATTTTAAGAAACAAGACATAAAGAGGCTTCTTTCAGGTAAACCTAAATTAGACAAGTAGTGGGATCAACTTTACTCTTATCTAAAAGAGAAATTTGAGTGGCATCTATTAAATGAGTGAAATCCTCAAGACCTCAGGAGTACTCTCACTCTTTAGGGTGAGTAGGAGGTCAGAAATTGCGAAACGTCTACCGATATATGGAGGAGATTAAGCTATGACAAATGAAATTAAAATAACAACCGGAAGCAGATTGCATGCAGGTTTTTATTATGCTGGTAGCGAATGGAGCATTAATTGGGGTTCGGCAGGTTTTTACATAGATAAGCCATCATTCGAAGCTTATTTTTCAATAGATAAAAAACAATTTGAAGGGCCAAATTATATAAAACAAATAATTGATAAGGTTGCGAGTTTGCTAAACATAAGGGATTATAGTGTTAGGGTTTCTTCTTATATCCCAGAGCATATCGGCTTAGGCAGTACTACACAAATAACATTAGCTACTATTACTTGTTTTAAAATGCTTTATGGTTTAAATATAAATTCAAACGAAATAATCGATAAATTAGGAATCAACAAATATAGCGGAGTCGGATCATTGCTATTCAACAAGGGAGGATTCATAGCTGATTCAGGTGTACCAGATAAGCATGGTCCAAGAGAACTCATAAGTTTGCGAATACCTGAGAAATGGAAATTTGTTTGGGTTTTGCCAAATAAGTCAAAGGGATTAGATGATGCAAAAGAAAGCATTATAATGAAAATCCCATGGAATGTCTCAGAAGGAGTTAAAGGACTAATGTCAAACGGATTGCTTAGATTGGCATCTGGTATAGCAAGAGAAGATATAGAAGATACCCTAGAAGGTTTAAGAACTATTCAAGAAGGTACAGGACTTTACTTTTCAAAGATACAGGGAGGGGTTTTTAGAAATGATCTGACTAAAATAGCAAGTGAGGCCTGGAGATCAAGAATGATATTAGCTCAATCAAGTTGGGGACCAATACTTTACACAATATCTAGAGAAGACGAAGCTGAAGGCGATGCAGATCTACTTAAATTCATCTTAAATGAGCTAAAAATTAAAGGTGAAGTATTTATTAGCAATCCTAGAAATAAAGGTTATGAAATTGTAAAGAGCTGATTTAAATGAGTATTAGCGAAACTTCTTTAGGAATATTAAAAAAATACCCTTTGTGCAATAGATGCCTAGGAAGGCTATTTGCTAAGCTAGGATATGCATGGTCCAATGAAGAAAGAGGGGAAAGCATAAAGAAAATCATTCTTATGGAATATCATAGAAAAATAAGAGATGGGGACGAAAACGCCCTAAATGAATTTAAATTAATAGCTAAAAATATGGGAAAGGTTTCTGAAGAAATATATAAATTATATTTTAAAGATAATTTAGAACCTAATAATTGCATCATATGTAATGGTAAGCTTAATGATTTTATTAACACCGCATCGTTAAAAATAATTGAAGAGCTTAATAGAATGAAAGTGAAAAATTTTCTAATTGGAGTAAGAGTTGACCCAAAAGTATTGGAAATGGAGGACAAAATTAGATCGGAGTTTAAACTTGAATATGGAGAATCAATAAAAAATGAAATAAAGAGAGAAATAGGGAAAAAAATTCAATCCTCAAGCCAATTTAAAGTAGATTTTTCTAAACCAGATATAGTAGTGGAAGTCGCTTTTCCAAAATTATCTATAAGAAATCAAATAAGATCTTTAATTGCTTTGGGAACATATAAAAAAATTGTTAGAGGGGAGTCAATAAAAAAAAGCGATGCTGAAAAAAAATTAATTAATATTATAGCTAATAAATTTAACGCAGAAGATATCATATTGTATTCGATCGCAAGAGATGAAAAAGATACCAGAGTTATAGGTGAAGGAATCCACCTAATAATGGAAATCAAGAGAGCAAAAGAAAGAAATATAGATCTACCTACAACTTTTACCAATAAAGGTCTGATAATTACCATAGAAAGTTTAAATGAAAAATACAAATCATATTTAGATAATAAAGAAAAAATTATGAATAGAATTTATAGATGTCTAATATATTGTGAAAACGATGTCAGCGAAGACAATATAAATATTATTAATCAAATAAGAAATAAAATGATAGAACAAAATTTTAATGGGAAAAAAAGACTTGGTACATTAAGAGAAATAAAATGTAATAAAATATCGAACAATTTAATTGAGTGTTTAATTTTAATTGATGAACAAATATATATAAAAGAATTGATAAATGGCAATAAATCTTTATCTAGCATATCTTTTCTATTGAACAATAACTGTTCATGCATAGAAAGCGATTTGCTATCCTCTTCACCTTTTTAAATATCAATACATATTATAAGTTATAATAAAAATATATAATAATTTAAACTATAAAATTCAAAATTTACAAAACAATAAAAACTTAAATATTATTACAAAGCAAGGGTAGAAATCGAAATGATAATGCCAAAACAATACCTTGGCTTGATCATACTAACAATAATTATAGGAGGATTTATTACAAGAGCAAAGATTCCAAAAATTCCTGCCTGGTCAATAATGTCATTTAGTGCATCTTTAAGCATAATTTTTAAGCTAATTCCTATAAATGATATTAATAATATTGTTGATTGGAATGTGATACTTTTCCTAATAGGTATGTTTAGTCTAGTAAGCATTGCTGAAGCTTCTGGAATATTAGATTCTATTTCGGCAATAATTTCAAGCTATGCAAAGGGAAAGGTACAACTACTTTATTTATTTTCATTGTTTTTTGGAGTACTAGCAGCATTTATGGTAAATGATGCTGTAGCAGTTGTAGGTACATCACTATCGGGTATATTAGCTAAGATTGCAGATCTACCTCTAGAGCCTGTTGCAATTTTATTAGCATTTTCAATAACAATAGGCTCTACCATGACACCTCTAGGAAATCCACAAAATATGTTGATTGCAACACAAACAGGAATAAAAGGCGCCTCTAATAACTTTTTTAGCCTATCTTGCTATACCAACTATAATAAACATATTTTTAACTACTTATATAATAACAAAAGTTTATAAGATAAAGAATACTGCTAAAAAAGAATTTTATTTAGGGGTACCTCAAGAACTTATAAAAAATAAAAGGGATGCATATATAAGCATAACAGCTATTATTATAACAGTATTATTAATATTAGTTAACGATATCTTAGAATTGGAAAAATTACCTCACATAAATGAAATAGGGATAATACCTTTTACAGTAGCAGCTTTTACTTATATTTTTGTATCGGATGCAAGAAACATAATATCTAAAGTAAACTGGGGTACTATAATATTTTTTATAACAATGTTTATAGCTACTCAAGGTATATGGAATTCTGGCATACTTTATTTACCTTTACATGCAATTTTACCAACAGAAATACATGGACCAAGTAACATATTTAGAATTACATTTGCTTCACTAATATTTAGCCAACTAATAAGCAATGTACCCTTTACAAGTGTATTTATTATTTATCTGCAACAACTAGGTTATAGTGCTGCAAATTCAATAACATGGACAACCTTAGCAATGAGTACAACCATCGCAGGAAACTTAACAATACTAGGGGCTGCATCAAATGTTATTATATTAGAGATTTTAGAAACTAAGTTTGGTTCAACTATTTCTTACAGCAAATTTATGAAAATAGGTATTCCAATCACTATCCTTAATACATTAGTCTATTTGGCGTTTATAATTCTTTATTCTTTTATGGGAAAGGTATTTTAAACAAAATTTATTGATTTACAATCTTAGATATAACCTTTGAAGAAAATGTAAAGTTAATTAAATTATAAGTTCCATACTTTTTTCGATGATAATATATAATTAACTATGAAACCAAATATAATTCCTATGAACTGCCCAATTAATGGATAAATTTTTAAGATTTTAGCTAATAGTTCCATAACAAAAAATATAGTTAATCCGCTGGGTGCTACCATAATATGATATCTAAATAGCCTGTACCTTAATAGTCTATTTCTTCTATCTTTAAAAGTCCATAAATCGTTAAATAAAAAATTCGTTAATATGCTACTTTCTATTCCTAAAGCACTTGAATAATCATAAAACAATCCTAATCTCGAAAACAAATACATAACACCTAAGTTAACCACTGTTCCTGATGCCCCAACGACTGCGAATTTAATTGGCCTTGAATCTCTTATTGTATGTATAAAAAATTGAAATATTTCTTTAGTGCCTAGCTTGCTCTTTCCCTTATATCTATTTTTAAACACATATGAAATATCTGAAACCTTTAGGCTTGGGTGAGCATAAAGGATTTCCATCAAAATTTTATATCCAATAGGCTTAACCTTTTCTATATCAACTGATGATCTTTTAAAAATAAAATAACCTGACATAGGATCTGAAGTTCTATTAGATTCTGGAACCAGCAACTTTGCTAATATAGAAGCTCCCTTGCTTATCAATTTTCTTGTAAAACTCCATCCTTCTATGCCTCCACCTTTCTTATACCTAGATGCCACAACAACATCATCGTTGTTTTTTAAAGCCTGCTCTAACAGCAATGGTATTAATTCCGGTGGGTGCTGAAAGTCGGCATCCATAACTATAATATAATCACCTTTTGAAATTTTTATGCCATCTATTATCGCTGATGATAAACCCCTTTTTTCTTTTCTTAACAGCAGTTTAATGTTGTTATTTTTTCTGGAAATTTCTTCCACTAGTTTATATGTTCCGTCTGGACTATTATCATCAACCACTATGATTTCATAACTGTAGCAATCTGATTTTTTCATTATTTCATCGATTCTATTTATTAAAGGTATTATGTTACCAGATTCGTTATATGTTGGCAATACTATCGAAATCTTTGGCTTTTTATTTATTTGACTTTTTTGCATTATCTCTAACCCTCAATAATTAAATTAGAAATTAATATTATATTTTTGCTTTTAGCCATTATAGCATCTAGTTCATTTTTACCTATACTAATGCTAATATCTTCTAGATATAATCTAAAAAATGCGAGGAAAAATGTCACTGAGCCTAGAAAAACTGAAAATACTAAATAGATTACCAGTGCTAGTTCATGAAAAAAGTAATTCGGCAATAATTAGCGATATCCATCTTGGATATGAAGATGCTATGGCTAGTCAAGGAATATATTTACCTAGGTTGCAGTTAAAGAGAGCAAAAAATATTATTAATGAAATTTTAAGTCAGGGTTTTACCAAAATAGTAATAGCAGGCGACTTAAAGCATGTTTTTGAAAAACTTACAAGGCAGGAAAGGGCAGAGATCTTAGAGCTTATTAGTTCATCGGTAAGAAATAAGGCAAAAGAAATAATTTTAGTTAAAGGAAATCATGATACATTTATAGGAAACTTACTAAAAGACATAGGAATAGATGTTATAGATGATTATTTAGATTTAGGAGATGGAATATATATAACTCATGGCCATAAACTAATCGATGAAATAAAAAATTCCCAATTTGTTATAATGGGACATGAACATCCAAGCATAGAAATAAGCTTATCGGGAAGTAAAGTAAGACTACAATCATTATTAAAAATGCCATTAAAAGGGGGTTCAACAGCTCTGATATTGCCAGCTATTGGATTGTATCAAACTGGAACTGTTCTAAATTTAGATAAGTCTTCTTATTTATCGCCAATCAGTAGAGATTTAGGTATAATTGAAGAATCAATACCAATAATCATTGATAAAGAAATAGGTTTAATTGAGCTTCCACAATTAGGCTTGCTTTTTAATGCAAAAAATAAATAATTTAAGATTCTTCTTTTATACAAGAATTATTCTTTAAAATATCGTAGATGCCAAACACTGCATCATCTACTTCGCTCTCTCTCTTTGCTCCAGTTATAACCATTTTTCCACTACTGAATATCAATAAAACAACTCTTGGTTTTTCCATTCTATATATTAAACCTGGGAATTGCTCTGGTTCATACATACTTTTAGGTAGAGTAAAAGCTGCCTTTTCTAAATCAACTACTACGTTTAAATTTGCAGATGCTACTATGTTTTGTATTTGAATTTGAGGCTTCCCCTGCATAGGAACTCCTTTAACCATAAGCTTTTTGAGTATTGTCTTAACAGCCCAAACTAATTGTTTAACGCTTTTAGCTCCAGTAACAACCATTTTTCCCGATTTAAATATAAGAGCTGTAATCTTAGGGCTTTGCAATCTATAAACTAAACCTGGGAATTGATCTGGATTATAATCTACATCTGGTATTCTAGTTTCAATTAAGTTCAAATCCAATGGAGTATCTAATATTACAGTTGCCACTATATTTTCTATTTTAACAGTTGGTTTATTACCTTCTTCCATTTTTGGTAATTTAGCTTCCTCTTCAGAGAAACTTTCATTTTCTTCGTCTTTTCTTTCCAAAATCATCACCTGCTTTTAAACTCACTTATTTAAATCAATTTAGAAATATATAAACCTTTTTAAACCATTTTTAAACTAAAGAGAGCGAAAACTATTTAATAAAATTTTAAATGTATCAAGATGTAAGTGCTATGCTTATGAATAAGATTTCAATATTTTTATTGATTGTTTTTAAGAACGCCGGGGGAGGGACTCGAACCCTCGACCGCCCGGTTAACAGCCGGGCGCTCTACCAGCTGAGCTACCCCGGCAGAGCCAGAAGAATTTATAAGATATTTGAGTTTAAAGCATTTACTAATTGTTACCTAAAGAATAAATTTAAAAAGAGCATAAATACATTAACTTAAAATCTTTTCTACCTTACCTAATATTTCTGCCCTTCCACCCGTAGATTTAATTAATAACGTTCCGCATGATAAACATCTAGCTGGAAATGTAGCATGACTGAAAATAACTTGCTTATGACCACAATTCGGGCATTCAACTATTAAAAATCGGCTCCTTGGCTGTGGTACCAATATCTTTCTTCTCTTATTATTCGCTGGCATAAACTATCACCTTGATGGTTCTACTAATTCTATTTTCTTCAATCTAATGCCTAATATTGTTCTCTTATATCCACATTTACTGCACGTTAAAAGCAAAGTAACCTTTTTTGTTGTCTTTGCAAACCTTTTTTGTTCTGGTTTTCTTTTACTCCCATAACCTTTATTTTTTCTAATATATCTTCTCTGTCCTTCTGATAGGGTTCTTCTTTTACCAGATTTATATATAGATACAGTATGTTCTGTATGTTCATTACACCTTGGGCAATATGCTCTAATTTTCTTTGGAAACTTCAATTCTTCTCACTCTCACTATCCTATATTGGCATATAGGAAACTCCTTATTAACTTTTATTCTTCTTTGAAATGATCTATTTTAAGATAACAAGGTTTTCATCTTTTTGCAATCATATGGCTTGACAAACTCTTTATTAAGCTCACATTCCCTAAAGCTGATAATAGTATTGCCTCCTCTAATAAAACTAAAGTCATTTCACCTCTCTCTATAAACTTATTGTTTAATAAAATAAGATCTTTATTGGCTTTAACCAATACATACTCACCAAAAGATATAATTTCTCCAGAAAGGTAAGATGCATAATCAGACTTAATTTTATTTAATTTTGCAAAGAATTCTCTGTCAATTCCTTTATAATCCTCATAATTAATATCCTCTATCCTCATTTCAGCTATATAATTAGATAACTCATAAATAATTTCATAAAATTTTTCGCACAATTTATTATCATTAGAACAATATAGACCCCATAGCCTTCTTGAATCCCTTATGCTATCTGCATTAACTTGCTCATGAAGTCCAATTGCAGCCCTGAATGGGCCACCAACCGGTATTCTTTCTGACAACCACATCTCCTCCTATAACATTAATATACTTTTTTGTAAATAAAAATATAGCTAATTGTGCTGGCAAGTTTAAATCTTCTTTTTCTTTAAATGATACCTTCTGACCCAAAATTTTCATTTCATTCAATTCTTTTTCTGCCTTTACATCCAAATTTCCTGAAAATGGAGATAACCATTTGCCCATCTTAAATTCTCCACATATAGGAACTACCAACAAAGAAGCCTTTCCGTTTAATGTACCTGGAATTCTGGTTAATCTACTTGGATCCTGAGTAACCATAATATCAATATCAACCTTTATTGATTTCACTATATTAATTATATCTTCTCCATCAAATTCATCTTTTAATCCGTTTCTTGCTATTAAGCCTCTCCAGCCTGGATCATCTTTGTTAGGCTTTGCTGCTTTCCCAGCTTTACTTGATTTTGGAAAAATTAAATCTAAATCAATGCCCTGAGCAGCAATAAAGTTTGCTATTTCGATTCTTTCGTCCTTGCCTAGTTGTTTGCAATAATCACAAAAACCTCTAACATGGTATCCTCTATTTCCTGTAAAATATATTTGAGTATAACCACCTAAGAAGTTATCGACTATAAGAGATATAGTGTTTACATACTTTATTCCATTTTCAATACATTCGTCATCTGCTATATCCTCTACAATTTTGCAATCCTTCATATGATCGAGATCTAAATCAAATAACAGGTCTGAGCCTCTCCAGCCTTTCTCTTCCATAGTAGATGCTTCCGGTAAATCATAAACTGCTATAGAATAATAGACCTGCTTAGGTACATTTTTTGTTAAATATTCTAAAAATTTTCTTTCATTATCGAAGGAGATGTGTCTAACATAGCTTGTGGATTCAAACAACTGAAATGCAAATTCTCTATTTTTAATATCCTTTGGTAGTATAAGAGGAGGATTTAGGCTATAGTATTCTTTATAAAGGTATTTTAATGATTCATTACCCCATTTTTTTAATTTAATCTCTTTAGCTTCATTCAATTCTTGGTGAGACATACGTTGTCAGCCTACCACCGCTTTGATATTCCATATCAATCCTAATGGGCGCATCTTGAGAATATTGTAAGGAAATTAGATCTGCCTCTTTGGCTGCAAGTAAAATATCTGAAAAATATTCTACACTATATGTCGATGAATCGGGAGAATCTATTACTAGCTCTATTAAATTCTGCTTTTCCATGGACAGCTCTATCTCTGCACTTTCTATATCTCCCTTACCAGTAATAATTAACTTATTTTCCTCTTCATTTGCAGTTATTGTTAAAGAATCTGCTATCGATTCTATATCGCTAACAAAGTCAATAAAAACATTATTAGATAGCTTAGCCTTAACATTAAAGGTTATTTTTGGTTCTGGTAATTTTTCTTGGCTTAAGCTTATTAACGGTATCTTAAAAATTCTTTCTCCTCTACCAACATATCTAAGCATTAATGAATTTTCATCAGATATCAATTCAAGTTCATCATTTTTTTCTGCCCTTTTCAATACATCGCTTAATACTGAAAATGATATACCTAAATTTTCTTCTTCTCCATTAATGCTGAATTCATCAAATGCGGATTTGGGATAATAGAAATCAATCATAATAACTCTTGACGTATCTAACGCCCTTAGTGACAATCCATTATTATTTATATTAAACACTCCTTCATCTATTATCTTTTCAATAGAACCCATTATGTATCTCCAAACTTTTGGCTCTTTAAATCTTAACTTCATGATCTTTCACCAAATATAAATTATACAATCCTCTAATTTAGATTTTATATTTTAAACTAAAAAACTTAATTACTCTTTTCCAATTACATGTTTAAAACTCTTAACTTCATATTTTATCATATATCTATAAGCAACAAACCTGTCTTGAGGACTAAACTTTGGAGGATGTGGTACTTTTACCATACCCCCGCAATAAGGACATCTCTCTTGGTTTAATGTATATTTGCCACAAACAGTGCACTTTCTGAGCAACCATCTCATTATTTATCCCTTTAGTCTTTCTAATGAATATTCTAGCTTTAAATCTTTAGCCAACTTCTCCGCTTTACTGCCTATTTTCCCCATAATGTTTTCTAAGGTTTTGTAATCAGGACCTATCAAATCTATCCTGTATTTAGGAGCTCCTATTGTATAAATCTTAGCATCTATGCCATTAAACTTCTTCACTTCTTCCTTTATGCTAATTAAGGTTTTCTTTATTTTCTCTATCCCATCAGGATTATTTGACCTAAGGGTTATCACACCGCTTATTTCTACATGCTTAACTTCAATGTATTTTTTAGCTAAATCTGTTAAAACGCTTATCCATTCATCAGATATCTTTGCCTTTTTTAATAAATCTATCGAATCTGAGGCAGCAGCTTCGAGACCTGTCATAGAATCGCCAAAATAATCTTCTAATTTCCAAATAACCTCTTTATATGCATCGTCTTCAGTCTTATTAAGTTGTTTGGCAGCCATTAAAATTAAGTTGACTGCTTTTAGTGTCCTTTTCCAATACATCATTTTTCTTTTTCTTTCATTATCGCTAACTCTCTTTAAACTTACATCTACTTGACCTTTATTCCTATATACTCTTATTACCTTCACGGCAAGCTTTTGATTTTCTTTTATTACATTGTTTATATTTTTTACTGCCCTACTTGCTACTTCACTCCAAGGCAAAAAAGCTCTCAAATTATTATATTCATCTATAATCATATATGCACCAAAATCATGAACTTCTTTTATTGTTCCGACAACTATCTCTCCTGTATCTGGTAATTCCTTTCTATTTTTTAGAGCCAATCTAATCCCCCAGTTTATGTTAAATAAGGAGGCTAATGAATTTTTATTTTGCTTACAATCTTTATTTTAAATAAAGATTAAAAGCTTTATCTATTTAAAGAATAATAAGGGGTTTAAATTGAAGAGCAACTACATAAGCATTGAAAATAATAAAGTCATAGTTTATGGAATAGGAAGGCCAAAGGATTTGTATTTGCCAGGTGAAATTATGGACTGGATAGGTAAAAGCAAAAATATAAATAGAATAATATCCTTACTTTTCACCCATAGTAAATTCAAGACAAGACTATCGAATCCTAATGCTATTAGAAGTCTAATGCTATATCTTTTTGCTAGAAAATATAATATTGCACCATATTTAATTGCTAGAAAATATAATATTGCACCCGAACAACTTTACAGGATAGAAAGGGGATTAAAGAAGGATAAATTATATAATGATGTAATAATACTATTAGATTTGGATGAAAATTTCATTAGCTCCTAATAAAAATAGAAAACATCTAAGCAATGAAGGCCAGAAATAATTTTGATATATTTAAATATAAAAACCGCCGGATAGATAATTAAACTAGGGATGAAAATTTCCATAGCTATAGTTATTGATGAAAATGATAACGTAGCTACGCTCTTAAATGATGTAAAAAATGGAGATATAATAATTCTTCATGGCGCACAAAAAGGTGAATTAAAAGCTGAGGATGACATACCAAAAGGACATAAAATAGCAATTTTTGACATACCAAAAGGTGGATATGTAATTAAATATGGCGAAGTTATAGGAATTGCTACAGCACAAATAAAGAAAGGCCAACATGTGCATGTGCATAACTTAGATAGCTTAAGGGGGAAAGTGTTATGAAATTTAACCTTGAGTTTAAAGGTTTTGAAAGATATAATGGAAGGCCTGGTGCTAGAAATTATGTATTAATACTTCCAACAGTTTCATGCAGTCTAGGGCTTAGCGAAGTTGCTTTAAAGAAAATAGCAGAGGAAATAGGGGAGAAAAAAGTTAAGCTCCTTAAAAACTTACATGGTTGCGGGCAAGTAGGAGAAGACCTTGAACAAACAACTAGAACTTTAACTAATACTGCTTTAAATCCTAACGTCTACTCAACTATAGTTGTAAGCCTTGGATGTGAAAGTGTTGATGCTGAAAAAGTTGCTGATAGTATATCAGCAACAAAACCGACAGAATTGATAAGAATTCAAGATCTTGGTTACTCTAAGGCTTTAGATAAAATAAAAGAATTAGCCAAAAAATTTTCTTCGGAAGCATCATTGGTTAAAAAATCCAGCTTTGATGCTAGCCAATTGGTTGTTGGCCTCGAATGTGGTGGATCAGACTTTACTAGCGGAATTGTTTCGAATCCTCTTGTTGGAAGGATTTCAGATATGATAGTTTCATTAGGAGGATCGACAATCATAAGCGAAGTTCCTGAATTCATTGGGGCTGAGCACATTTATGCAAAAAGGGCCATTAATGATAATATAAGAAAACAGGCAATTGATACTGTTAGATCTTTTGAGGAATGGCTTAAAAGGGAAGCTAATGTAGACTTTAGAGGAGCTCAACCATCACCAGGAAATATTGCTGGAGGGTTAACAACTATAGAAGAAAAATCATTAGGCGCAATAAAGAAGTCCGGTTCTTCTCCTGTTTCAGGTGTGCTTAAATATGCAGAGAGACTTGGAGAAAGAAATGGTCATTATCTTATGATAACTCCTGGATATGATATTGTATCAGTATCAGGCATGGTTGCGGGAGGAGCGCAAATTGTTTTATTCACAACCGGAAGAGGTACTCCGACGGGTCATGCGATTGCTCCAGTTATAAAGATTACAGCCAATGCCGATACATATAAAATCATGCAAGAATTTATAGATTACGATGCAAGTCCAATACTTAATGGAAATAAAACATTTGAAAATGCCACTCAAGAACTTTTAAAGATTATAAGTAAAACAGCAAGTGGAGAGCTAACTAAAGCTGAAATCTTAAATCAAGATGACTTTGGTATTTTTAGAATTGGGCCTACTTTTTAAATAATAAAACTATTTATAAACCAAGAAATAAAAATAATAAGTTAAATAGCTTGTTACTTAATGGATTTAATATTTAATATACTTTTAAATAACCCATAATGATAAACTTGTAAATCTACATCGCATATAGTATATTCGAGTGGACATATTGGGTAATTATATAAGGTCTCCACAAAAGTAAGAAAAGAATAGGTAGAAAAAGTGAAAAACTTGGTATTAATATCTATGAATTCTTGAGAGAAAAAATTAAAGAAGAAGTAGAAAGAAGAGAGCTTGAACTCTTATCTAAAAGACTTAACGACCTTGAAGATGTTCTAAATAAAATAGATATTGAAGATATAGTTAACTGACATTCTCTTCAACCTAAAGGGTGAGGGTTCCTTAGGGCGATTCATTGGTTTGTGATTTACTGCCTTCATTTTTATCATTTCATAGCTAGTAGTTGTATGAAACACATACCCCGCTTTGTTTATCCAGCGATAGACTACTAGCTGTGCCTTCAGCTCGTTAATCCTATCTCTTATGAGCTATCGAGAGGCCTCGTTACCTTCTTATTCTCTTCGTCTCCTGCTACTCGTACTTCCTTCAGTCCCTTTCTTTTTTAGGCCTGCTTTCGATTTACTCCCTCTGTATATGCTTATCTATCTTTTTCAGTGTGTTGCCTATGTCTAGTCCTCTCATCACTAGATACTCCATTACTAATAAAGAATATTTAGCAATGCATGGAAAAATTTTAATAATTTGATAAATAATATGTGGCATTAAGCATTATATAGAGAATTTTTCTGGGAGAATATAATATAGCGCAAAGGCTATTAAAACTCGTCCAACAGCCAGAAAGGACTACATGCATCAGTACTTATATAATAGTAATGTTATCTATTTAACTTGGTGAAGAAATTTGCCAGGAGAAATTCCACTCATAGGTGAAAAGCTCCCTACGCTTAAGGTAAACACCACACATGGTCCAAAAACTCTACCAGATGACTACGCTGGAAAGTGGCTCGTACTCTTTAGCCATCCAGGAGACTTCACGCCAGTCTGCACAACAGAGTTCTATGCATTTGCTTGGAGATTCAATGACTTTAAAGCACTTAATGCAGAACTACTCGGCCTTAGCGTCGACACAGTGCCATCGCACATACAGTGGATCAGATGGATAAAGGAGAATTTGAAAATCGAAATTCCTTTCCCCATAATTGCCGATCCCATGGGAACTGTGTCTAAGCAGCTAGGTATGATACAAGCCCAATCTGCAGCAAATACCGTCAGGGCAGTCTTCATAATAGATCCTCAAGGTATCATAAGAACCATTATTTATTACCCACTTGAACTCGGGAGGAACATAGACGAGATATTGAGAGCAATCAAGGGACTCCAAGTAATAGACAGAGAGAAAGTAGCATTACCCGCCAACTGGCCAAACAGTGAGGTAGTTGGGGAGAATGCAATTGTCCCTACTGCGAAGACCCTTCAGGAGGCAGATGAGAGGCTGAAGCATTACAAAGGATTTGATTGGTGGTTAGCATACAGACCTGTCCCACCAGAAGATGTCGAGGTTGCTAGAAAGTACTTAGAGAGGGCCTCTAAAAAGCCTACTCCGCTCTCCAAGTAAGCGTTAAGCATCCATATCATATTTTTTTAAATCATATTAGTTCCAATAAGCTAGAGCTAATGATCGCATGTTGCATAGTTCTTGGGGGGTAAACTAAAAATTGTTGTATAATCAGCATAATCCTTCCCTTTTATACATATTTCTATTGAGAATTCATCTATTCTTTTTGGATTTAAAAGAAACACTCTAATTTCATTTATTACTTTCCTCAGCCGCTTATCACGGATCTTTAAGTTATCTTCAAAATACTCACTAATATCTTCGCCATTCTTTTCTTCTTTTTTATTAACATTAATTATTTCCTTTTCTATTTCTTCTATGAGTTCTCTCTCCTCTCATAAATTGGGAACCATCACCAGTTTATATGAGTCTAAAAATTAGTGTTCAAAAGTTTATATGAAATTTATGATATTATGAAGCCGCCGGCGGGACTTGAACCCGCGACCACTGGCTTACAAGGCCAGCGCTATCGGCTCCCACGCAGGGAATCTACCGGTCTGAGCTACGGCGGCTCCCACATATTTCGATAAAATTGGGGTTTTTAGTATTTTTCTCTGGATAACATTAAAAAGTAAGCTGGTGGAAAAATTTGCCAAAAAAATACTATGCAATGCTATCTGGGCTTCACCCAACACTTCCATTAGAAGAGTTAACAGCATTGCTTGAATCGACTAATTCCCAAGGAATCATCAAATATAATTATGATGGAGTTTCTATAATAGAAGGAAAAATAGATGCAAATTCTATTATTGCTAGGTCAGGATATATAAAGGAAATTGGAGAATTATTAGATATCTATGAAATAAATCAAATAGACTATGAAAGCATTAGAGAAAAAATCAAACAGATGGGGATTAAAGATGCAAGAATAAAGGCAGCTAGATATAAAGGATACTCTAATTTTATAAAAAGTCAAGAAATTGAAATAAAATTAGCTAGAGAAATTGAAAAAATTGGTATAAATGCGTCAACGAAATCGAACAATTTAATAAAAGTTATAATAACAGAGGGCGTCGCTATTGTTGGTTTGACTTTGAGCAAACAGATAAACAATTTTAAAATAAATGCAGAAAAAAGACCGTTTAAAAGAGCAGGCCAAATTGATCAACAGCTAGCAAGGGTAATGGTTAACTTATCCAGATTAAAAGAAAATAATATTTTTTTGGATCCATTTTGTGGAACAGGCAGTTTATCACTAGAAGCATGCTTATTAAACTCGATAAAAATATTTTGCTTTGACTTAGATCCGGAAATGATATATGGTTCTAAATTAAATTTAACAAATATAAATTGCTGTAAATTTTCTCTAGTAGCTAGACATGATATAAGAAGTATCCCATTAAAAGATGAATCAATAGATTCTATAGCAACAGATCCTCCGTATGGAAGAGCAACGTCAACAAAGAAAAGGGGATATGAAAACATTGTAATATCTTTTCTAGAGGAAAGCATGAGAATTTTGAAAAAAGGTTCCTATCTAGTTTATGCAGGACCATCTAGCGAGGAACCATATAAATATGTAATTGATTTAGGTTTTAAGTTAATTGGATTTCATGATATGTTTGTGCATTCAGGCTTAAACAGAGAAATAGTTATAGCTAGAAAGATTTAATAACGTTATTTCTAAAAAAGTAATTGATTTAATAATAGAGGGATATGAGATGTTAAAGACATATAAATCAAAATATAATTTTAATGAATTAAAAATAAAGTTGGAAAGCCAAATAATAAAGAGGGATATGAACATTTTTTCTCGTATAAACCATTCTGAAAATGCTGAAAGTGTGGGCATGAAATTAAATAGGTCTATATTATTTATATTTGGTAATCCAAGAAACGGCACACTATTAATTAGAAACGATATGAGAATAGGACTATATTTACCATTAAAAATTTTGATATGGGAGGATGATAATAAAAACCCATTTATTACCTATGAGCCCATAGGTGATGTAATCTCAAAATTTAATTTGAAGGAAAACAAAGATTTATTAATTAAAATGGACAATTTATTGGAAACTATAGTTAATGAATTAGCAGAAAAATAATTTATGATAATACTTTTTTAGATTTTATTATGAGCTTGTCTTCTTTATGGTCCCAATCAGTCTCATAAATTATTGGTTGTCCTGTTGGTATTTCAACTGTTGGTATTATATCTTCTGGTATATTCTCCAAAAACATTACAATAGATCTCAAACTGTTACCGTGAGCAACTACTAAGACATTTTTACCCTTTTTAAGATCAAGCATTATAGTATTTTTAAAAAATGGAACAGTTCTTTTTTGAGTTACCTCTAAACTTTCTCCATTTGGCGGGGATACTTTATAGCTTCTTCTCCATAATTTTACTTGCTCTTCTCCATAAATCTTAGCTGTTTCCTCTTTATTTAAACCCTGCAAATCGCCGTAGTGCCTTTCGTTTAGATGCCAATCTTTTATTATTGGTATTCTAGCACCCATTGCAGTTAAAGTTAGCTCTAATGTCTCTATAGCTCTTTGCAAAACACTTGTATATGCTACATCAAATTTATAATCTTTTAGCAATAAACCTGCTTTTAAAGCTTCTTGCCTACCCTTATCTGTTAAAGGTACATCAACCCACCCAGTAAATCTATTTTCCTCGTTCCATAAAGATTCTCCATGTCTTAATAAACATAATATTGCCATTCTAGCTCGCCCACAAATTTTTAATTAAAACCCAAAAATATAAACTGTTGTTTGCTGTTAGTACTGGGCACTCTGAGCATTCCGCTGATCTTAAGAGATAATATAGGTTACTCAAGCAGCTTATGAAATCTCTAATTTCACATAATATTTATAGAAGTTAAATGCATCATGCAGAGCTTACCTAGTTTTGACTAATAAAGTAAAGACAAACTTCGCCTTTCTGAGCAAAGCTCTTAATATTACTAAATAAAATAAACGAAAACCATTAAATGATATGTATACCAATAACTAACTTCCTTATATTGGAGTAAAGCCGGCTCCCGCTACTCATCAATAATAAGTTGACCTGAGAGACATTTTAATCCTCCTTCTCCTTTCTTTTTCCATATCTTATTTGTCAACAAGATATTGCTTATTTCATATCGAGAAGCATATTACATTTAATGGCTTTTTTTATTTTATCTTAAAAGACATTAAAAGCTTTACTCGCCATTAATAGCTAATATTGTTTATAATCTATCATATATATTATAAATATTTGCATGTATACACATATACTATAAATACAAATATTATGAATAATCCGCTTAAATTAGCTTACTGATTAAAAAATTGAAGGTGTAGGTATTGAAAGAAGAAAGTCAATATAGCATAGATAATGTTATATTATATTCTATCACATTTAGAGATTCATGCTTTGATGATATAGGAAAGGTAGGAGAATTAAAAGAAAAGCTATATAACTATTTATACTCATTAGTTAATGGTATTGTTGTTTTATCAACATGCAACAGGTTTGAAGTTTATCTAGATTTATATAATGAAAAAATAGCAAGCGATGAATTATACGATATTGTTGGTCCATACTCTAAGCTTTTTCATAAATTACAGGGGAAAGTAGCCATTAAGCATTTATTTAGAGTTTCATCAGGCTTAGAATCAGCAATAATAGGGGAAACAGAAATATTGTCTCAGATAAAAGAAGCATGGGATGAAGCTAAAGACAGAGGACTAACAAGCAAACTGCTTGATGCAGTTTTTCATCAAAGTATAGTTGTTGGAAAAAGAGTTAGAAGTGAAACGGAAATTTCAAAAGGGGTTTTAGGATATCCTCAAGCTTCTGTTGAGATAATTGCAAATAAATTATTAACGTTAAATGGTAAGAGGATAGCAATAATAGGGGCTGGAAAAGCTGCAAAAGCTATGGTTGATCTAATATGCAATAAATGGAATCCAGAAGAGATAACTATAGCAAATAGAAGTTTAGAAAATGCTAACAAATTAAAGAATGATAGGTGTAAATTTAATGTTATTGGGTTGAATGAAATTATAAATAAAGAGTTTGATGTAGTTCTAATCGCAATAAAAGGCGGGCCCTTGATTTTTTTAGATAAGATAGCAACAAAAAATTCCTTTATAGTTGATATCTCTACTCCTCAGGCTTTGTATTATAAAAAACCCACCTTCACAATTGATGATATACAAAATTATGTTAGTGAAAATTATTATAATAGAGTAAAGCAAATTCCTTTTGTTGAAAAAATTATCGAAGAAGAAATGCTTAAATTTGATGAATATTTATTAAAAAGGAGAATAGATGAAGATATTTCATGCATAATGAAAAATCTAGATGAATTAATTAAAAAAGAAATAGAGCAAACAAAGAAAAATATAGAGAAAGGCATTCCGGTGGAAGAAGCTTTAAAAATAGCATTTCAAAGCTACACTAAAAAATCGTTAAAACCTATGTTTGATTTATTGCATGAAAATTATAATAATGAAACATCAAAGCTTATTTTAGATTATTACAAAAAAAGAGCTTGGAGGTAAAAAAGATGGACTCTTTTCCAAGAATTAGGCCTAGACGTTTGAGATCTATCAGATACTTGAGGGATTTAATATCTGAAACTACGCTTGATCTATCAAAATTAATATTACCTATTTTTGTTAGCGAGACTATAAATAAGCCAATAGGGACTGAGGGATTGGAAGGGCATTTAACTTATCCTCCAGACTCGAAAGAACTAATAGAATATCTAACAAGTTCCATGGAATTAGGGGTACATTCATTTCTTTTATTTGGTGTTCCTAAAATAAAAGATGAGGATGGCTCTAGGGCCTATGCACAAGATGGGCCTGTTCAAGTCGCTATTAGAAATATTAGAAAGGAAATAGGTTGGGATCCGATAATATTTACTGACCTATGTATATGTGAATATACAAGTCATGGGCATTGCGGGTTGCCTTTAAACACAAGAAAAGGTACTGTGATAGATAACGATTCCACATTAAAGGTTTATCAAAAGATAGCTATTTCTCAGGCACAATCTGGAGCAGATTTTATTTCTCCATCAGGAATGATGGATGGTCAAGTAAAGGCTATTAGAGAGGCATTAGATGATTCAGGATTTAACGATGTAGGAATAATGGCGTACTCAGCAAAATATGCAAGCTCTTTATATGGTCCTTTTAGATTAGCTGTTGATTCAACACCAAGGTTTGGAAATAGGAAAAGCTATCAGATGGATCCAAGAAATGCAAAAGAAGCTATAAAAGAAGTTAAATTAGATATAGAAGAAGGTGCAGATATTGTTATGGTAAAACCAGCTTTATTTTATCTTGATGTAATTCGTTTAATTAAAGATTATTTTCCAGAGATACCATTAGCAGCCTATAATGTGAGCGGTGAATATGAAATGATAAGGACTGCTATAGCTAATAAATTGTTGGATGAAACACAATCTATAATTGAAGCATTAATATCAATAAAAAGAGCTGGAGCTGATATGATAATAACTTATTTTGCATTAGATGCAGCAAAGATATTAAATTCCAAAAAAGGCATATTTTAATTGAGCTTATTCTTAATTTATATTTATTGCTTTATTTTATAATTCAGGGGAGTAATATTTTGAAAAGGGCGTATATAGAGTAAAGAATAGGGCCCGTAGCCCAGCCAGGAATAAGGCGCCGGCCTGCGGAGCCGGAGATCCCGGGTTCAAATCCCGGCGGGCCCTTGCTAAGTTAGTATAGGATTATGACATTTTTTTAATGTCTATCTCACCTTTGCAATAGAGGCTTAGAATTTAAATTATTTTACAATAAAATTTAGAATTTAAAACAAATTTTAAAAACAATAATTATAATTGCTTTCCTATCAATTTAGCTATGTAATTAGGAATATTTTCATTATCAATTGGTTTCTCATATCTGCATTTGATCGTTATTTCTCCAGACCATATATTGTTTTTATTTGTGCTTGATTTATGATTTAATTTAGGTCCTCCTTCTCTCTTTTTTATGGAAAATTTATCTATGCTTATCTTTATTATAGAAACATTGTTTAAATCATTATCTGAAGGCAAAATACTATTTTCCCATCTTTCTGGAACCATTCTATCCATTAAATTTTTAAAGGCTTTTAATTTATCACTATTGTTTTTAACTTCCTCGCTTTTTCCAAAAATAACTACAGAAACATAGTTAACTGAATTATCTTTAACCATTTCAGCTAATACTATCCCATTTACCTT
>PNIA01000017.1 GCA_002877855.1 Caldisphaera sp. | reverse complement strand
TAAAAGGTAGCTTATATTCAACTATAGAAGCTAAAGTTAAGGTAAACATAATCCACGATAATATTATAAGAAATTGATAGGTTTTCACATAAGATATCATTGATAACCAAACTAATGACATAGATGACAAGAAACTGCTACCTGAAATGTTAGTTAAGACGTATTTTTTCCTTAACGAAGACGCTAAATAAATAATCAATAAAGATACAGGTAGAATCAAATATAATGTTAATTTAACTAAAATAATATATGGTATTAACAATAATGTAACCAAAGCAATATCCTTTACTTTAATTTTATTTATTCTTAACCTTAAATAATTAAAACAGTAAATATCAATAATTGCATTAATTATAACCATTAATGATATTATAGAAATTTTCGATGATAGCCCAAGAGATAATACTAACGATAATATTAACGAAGACATTAATCCATGCGCCATTGGTGTTTTCTGCATTGAATATCACGATTATTAAAAAAATAATAAACCTAAATTTACCTTAGCCTAATCTTTAAGGCAAAATAGGATAGGTTTTTATTTTTGAGAAAGTAATAATAAAATAGGTGATAAAAGTGGGAAACGTAGAATTTCCTAGCAAAGAATGGGCAGAAATTTTTTGTAAAAAAATTAATGAAAACAATAACTATAAAAACGTTGCTAAAGGCTGGAAGTGGCCTCTGATGTTTAAGGTGATAGGCTTATCTGATGAATTATTGAAAAAGTTTCCCAGTGGGAATATAGGTATTAAGTTAGATTTATTTGAAGGACAATGTAAAGGCGCCGAATTTTATGAAGATTCTACAAAGGGGAACGCTGATTTCATATTAACAGCATCGTTCGATAGCTGGATGAAAATACTTACAGGAGAACTTAATCCTGTTACCGCAATTTTACAAGGAAAACTTAAATTAGAGAAAGGATCCATGGCAACAGTGATGAGATTTCCTTCAGCAGCAGTTGAATTGGTAAAATCAGCTCAAGAGGCTTCTAAATAAATTAATATATTTTATTTAATATATCTTTTATTTCATCTATTGTAGGAGAAATTGGATTAAAAGCAAGATCAGGATCCCTTAAAGCTAAATCAGCAATCTTATCTATACTACTCTTATATGTCTTTTCATCTATTGCTATTTCGCTTAATTTCTTAGGTTGTCCAATTTTATTATATAAGTCTAATAAATGCTCTGTCAAGTTCTTTTTTATTTCAAATCCATCTAACTGTTCTAATGCAATTTTTATTTCATCATACATTTTCCCTGCATTTTTATCTTTATAATTAAAATTTATTACATAAGGCATTACTATTGCTACAGCCATACCATGAGGAATATTAAATAATGAGCCCAAAGGATGCGCTATAGCGTGAACTAAGCCTACACCTGAATTAGAAAATGCTATACCAGATAGCGTGGCAGCAAGATGAAGATAGTTAAGCGATTCCTCATCATCCTTATTTTCTACAACTTTTGGTAAGTATTTGAAGAACATTCTAGCTGATTGAATAGCTATTCCCTCTGATAATGGATTAGAATTTATTGATACTATACCTTCGATATCGTTTGCCAATCCATCAATAGCGGTTATAATTAGCTGCTTTTTCGGTAAAGTTTTTAAAAAATTTATGTCTAGAATGCTCTCGTAAGGAACTAAATCATAATTACCTGATGCGTATTTAATTTCGTAATTATTTTCTTTTATTTTCAAAACAAAAGCAAAGCTAGCATCACTTCCAGTTCCGGCTGTAGTTGGTATTGTAACTAGTAATGGGAATTTATTTTCTAAGTTTAACGAAACAAATGGAGAAATATCTTCGCTTTTTAAATCAGGTCTCAGTAATTTAACCCTTAAAACTTTAGATACATCAATGACGCTTCCTCCACCAATAGCAACAATAAGATCTATATTTTCTCCTTTGACAAACTCATAAATATTGTTAACTGTTTCTATATTAGGCTCCGGACTTATATCATAATATAGTCTTACATTTATACCATTTTTAGCTAATCCTTCTTCAATCTTTTTAAAGTAATCTGTACTTCTTATTACCTTATCAGTTATTATTAGAATATTCTTTAAACCATAGCCTCTAGATAAATTTAAAAGCTCTTCTAAAGAATCTGCATTATAAATAATCTTTCTTGGTAAAACAAGAGACACCATTTTAAACACCTTATGAAGGAATTTCGACCCCTTCTAGCCAAATTCCAGCTAATATTTCAAAGTGTGGTGGTATTACATTTTTATCTACGGCCACATTTATTACAGATGATTTCTTCGATTCTATAGATCTTTCCAATGCGGGTTTTATTTCATCTGGTTTTGTAATATATTCTCCATGGCATCCAACAGCTTCAGCTATTAAATCATATCTTATCTCAGAAAAATCAACGCCTACATGTCTGTTGCTATAATATAATGTTTGACCAGCTTTAATCATTCCCCATGCGCTATCATTTAATACAATAAAAGTGATTTGTAAGTTTTCTCTGCATGCAGTTTCAAGATCAGCTATATGAAATCCAAAAGCTCCATCTCCTGATATTACATAAACTTGTTTATCTGGATTTGCAAGCTTAGCAGCTATTGAGAAGGGTATTCCAGAACCAAGATGGCCTGAATCTCCACTAGCAGTGCTGAAATAAGTATAAGGTAAATAAACCTTATTCAGATATGACGCCCATACGGTAGTGTTACCGCCATCGATTACTGCTATAGAATCTTTAGGGAAAAACTCCCTTACTTCTCTTACAACCCTTAAAGGATGTATTGGTATAGAATCAGAATAAGAAAGATCTTCCATATTTTTTAAATATTCTCTTTCAGATTCTTTATATTTTTCAAGCTTTTCTGGGTAATCTTTCTTTGGTGGCATAATTTTTTTAATTGCTTCCAATAATTGGCTTAAAACTACTTTTACATCACCGATAATACCTATATCAACAGGTCTATTTAATCCTATATCGTCACCTGTGATATCTATGTGAATTGTTTTTTGATTACTGAAATCACCCCATGCAGGAGGCTTTCCCCAATAATCTAGATCTCCAAGCCTTGATCCTGCTATTAATACAACATCAGCCTCTGTTTGAGCTTCTAATGCTCCTGGTAATGAAGGTAATAGTAACGAAGGATAATCCTCAGAAATACTACCTCTTCCACCAATTGATGTAGTTACTATAGCTTTTAGATAATCAGCCAATGCTTTAGCTTCTTCAACTGCGTTAGCTCTTAAAATACCTCCTCCTAGGTGAATCAAAGGCATTTTGGCCTTAGCTAATAATTTTGCTGCTTCATCTATTAAAAAAGGATTACCTGCAGGAGGTACTATTGGTCTATAATTATCTGGTTTTAGCAAAGATACACTGCTTTCATCACCTGTTTGATATAGCACATCCACAGCTACATCTAAATGAACTGGTCCTGGTCTGCCAGTTAGAGCTTTTCTAAAAGCCCATTGAACCAATTCCGGTATTCTATTCCACTGACTTATATAAGCATTCCATTTTGTTACAGGCTTTAATAAATTAATTTGATCCAATGCTTGCATCGATCCATGATCTGGATAAGATTTCCATGATTGATTTTGAGCTGTTATAATTATTATTGGTATACCTTCAGCGAATGCAGGATAAACACCACCTATTAAATTAGCTGCTCCAGGGCCAACAGTTGCTATTACAACTCCAGGTTTGTTTGTAACTCTAGCATATCCATCAGCTGCATGTGCTGCAGCACCTTCATGATGAAATGTTACAAATTTAATCTTGTTATCGTTATAAAATGAATCTAATAAAGGATATAATTGATCTCCAGGTACACCAAATACATATTTTACCCCTTCATTAACCAAAATCCTTTTAATTAATTCTCCACCTGTAATTTTTCCCACAAAAGTTCACCAATCTTATTGTATACAAAGAAAAATAAAATACTTTATCGAATACAAAGAAATAATAATAGATTCATTTATTATAAACTAAGTCTCTAGATATTTGACCTGTTACACAATGAATACTTCCTCCCCCTTTAACAACTTCATCCATTTTAACTTCTATTACATCAATTGCATTTTCTTCTAGGATTTTTCTCACAGCATCGCACCCTTCTGCTAAAAGTATTTTATTGGGCTCTAACGCAACGGTGTTTAAACATAACTTTGTTTTGAAATCTTTAGAAACATCAGAATATTCTACTGTTACTATATTAAAACCAAGATTTTTCAATTCGTCAGCAACTTCCCAAGGGAACATTTGTTTAATAGTAATAAGAGTGTCTTCATTAATTTGGGACACATATTCATCTATGTGAATTCTACTGATAGGGGTTTGTATAACAAATATGTTTTTAAAACCATTTTTTTGTAATAATGAAATAAATGCTTCTACACCGCTTTTATTATTTCTTTCACCAATTCCAACCAATGCTACATCATTTCTAATAATTAGTGCATTTCCTCCTTCAAAGATTTCATTGTTTTGCATTTTTTTCACTATAGGAATATTTAACTTCTTTAATGATTCCTCATATACGCTTTCTTCTCCTCTTCTAACATCGTATTTAAAGTTAGAAATTATTGCACCTGAAGGTATCATTAAAAATGGATCCCTAGCATAAACAGCATTTGGTTTATCTTCTAAACCTTGAACTATATTTACCTTAACACCTTCGTTTTTATATATTTCAATTAAATCTATTATTTCTTTTTTAAATTCCTCAATATTAACAGTAGAATTAAATAAATATTTACGGTAATTCTCTTCATTTACGATTTCCAGCTCTTTCCCAGGGACATGCATCATTACTTCTCTTAATTTCCCCACCTCTGAATCTAAATAAATCATGCACCTCAATCCTCCCTCCAATTATAAAATGTAAAAAGAAATATATAAAACAGCCTAATTATAAAAATTGGGTTTATTAACTCATTTAACATCTTTAAAGAATAAATAAAAACCTATTGTGGATATTGTATATAAAACAGCTGTAATAAAGAACGGAAGATTTAAATTACCTAAGTAAAATAAATATCCCCCAATAAATGGTCCAAAAGATCTAGGTATAGAATCTATAAGGTTTATTAGACTCTGGCCTCTTGCCCTTTCATCATAAGGTATTAAATTTAAAACAAAAGAGCTAAATATAGGCCCTGTCATGTTCATAAATGTGTTTCTTAATATGAATATTAATGAAGCAAGATAGAATGAATTAGCTAATGGAAGTAATATTAACAAAATTATACCTATTATATGGGTATAAACGATTGTTTTAACTCTTCCTAAATGCCTTGAAAGTTTTGGGGAAAATAAAGTTGATACAGCTAATATTCCATTAGATATTGCAAATATTGGACTTATTTCTACTGCTGTTTTAGCAAATTTTAAATAAAACCATAAAGATATTATCGGCAATATTAAACCTGCCCCTAATCCAACTAAGGATTCAAAGGACAATTTCATTACATTTTTAAATGATTTCAATCTAAAATCTAATTTACCTCCTTTGTAATCTTCTTTTATTAAAGAAATTAATGACAACGATATTAATACAATAAATAAGTTCAAAAGTATTATATATCTTAATTTTATAAACATAGGCAATAATGAACCAATTACTGAAAGAAAAGTGCTAATAGAATAAGATAAACTCATATTTTTATCTAAATTTAGAGATTTTTCTGCTAATAAAGCCCCAGTTAGTCCGCCTCCACTCATCAAGCTAACTATTAATAAACCATATGGAAATTTAAGAAAAAGGAGCAAAAAACCTACTATAGATATAGATCTATTAATTATGGCAAATTTTTTTCTACCAAAAGCATCTCCCAGAGTAGAAAAAATAATTGATAAAAATGATCCAATTAACATTTGCCCTGCTATCAATAATCCTATAAGTGCTGCATTTAAACCAAGATCTTTAAGATATAAAGGATTTACAAGCTGAGAAGAACCAAAAATTAATCCATTAACTGACATTGCTGCAATCAGTAATTTTTCATCTCTTCTCATTATTATCCAACTCTTTAAACCTTGAAGTCCCATTAATATTGCTGATCACATTGTTAATACATATAAAACAAAATTATATCCGTTTATATTATTACCAGTATAAAATTTTTTATTAATTCCTTAAGAATAAATTTCTATAATGAAAACTTTAAAGGTTTAATTATTTTAATTTGTTAATTTTTCTCAAATAATCAGCCACATCATCTAAACCAAGCTTCTTTAAAGTTTCCTCTTTAATATATCCAGTCTCTTTGTCCCAACCAAAACCTTCGTAAGCTTCTTCTAACAATTCATTAGGTTTTTCAACCTTAAGCCCTTTGGCTGGTCCAGATAATATCGGAATTTCCATCCTTTTCGGTAGCTTATCGTGTGACTTTTCAAGACCTTCTCTCAAATTAAATGCCCTTTTTAAATTCCATGATCTTTCCCCTGCTTCAAAAATTTGTAATGGTGTTAAATTAAACCCTGTTAATGAAGAATAAAGAGCCGCTAACCTTTTAGGTGAAAGAGAACCTGTTTCATTAGTAGCTGCATAGAAATTACAATATCCAAGACTATTGATAACTTCGCCATATAAAGCTATAACCCTATATGCTTTTCCTCTATTAACTCCTACCTCTTCTAGTCTATCTGGCAACGGCCAAGGAAGTCCTACATCTCTTAAACCACTGTCAACTCCCATCATGTCATAAGATGGATATATTGGATGCTCATGGCAAGCTCCTCTTGGTCCAACAGAATACTGTATAGCTAAAAACTTAGATTCAACTCTTGGATCGTGCGCTGGAAACTCAAGTCCCTTAACATGGTTAACAAGATCTTCTGAACCTTTTCCAATTTTCTTTGCAGCCCAATAACTTCCTTCTGCCAATAAATTGCCAAAACCCTTTCTATAAGCTATCATGTCAACTAATGTTAAGAAAGTTTCTGCATCTCCCCATTTTAATTTAATTCCGCCTGTTTCCTTTTCCGTGATCATTCCCATCTCATAAGCTTCTATTGCCCATGATATCGTATGCCCTAGAGTAATAGTATCAATACCATAATTATTGGCCATATAATTATACCTTATTATAGCTTCCATATTATCTATCATTGGCATGGCCCCACTCATATCAACAGTTTCATATTCTGGACCTTCGTTTGGTGGTGTTGCAAATGGACCAGC
Source organism: Caldisphaera sp. (assembly GCA_002877855.1). The sequence continues at coordinate 20,288 of PNIA01000017.1, read as the reverse complement.
TGCAACGTACGAATATCTGCTACATCCAATTGTACAGCTGTAACAAGCTCTCCTTTTTATCATATAATTGTTTTCTAAATAATCTGCTGATATTTTTCTTGCTTTATCAAAATAACCGGTCCTAAAATTTTGTGTTGGCAGACCACCCATAGCATTTAAGCCCATTAAACCCCCTACAGTTCCGTGAGCTCCCATTGCTCTATTGCCCGGATCGCTTATTATTGCATTTTCTGCTTCATAGCTTAATGAAATAAATTTTTCTGGATCATATACCCTTACGCCATATCCACCCGCTGCAACAATAGCCTTTAATTTTTTTGATCCCATAACAGTGCCTCCACCACTTCTTCCTGCCGCCCTATCATAGTCATTCATTATTGATGCATATTTGACGAGATTTTCCCCACCAGGGCCTATTGTAGCTATAGAAATGTCTTTCGCTCCCACTTCCCTTTTTAATGTATCTGTGGTCTGATGTACAGTCATTCCCCATAAATGGGTAGCATTTCTAATTTCTGCGTTTCCTCCTTCTAAATAAAGGTAAACTGGTTTCTCAGATTTTCCCTTAACTATTATCATATCGAATCCACTAAATTTTAAAAAAGGACCAAATTTTCCTCCTGATCTCGTTTCACCCCAAAAGTTAGTTTGAGGCGATTTAAATGCCCAAAATATATTTCCGCTTCCTGGTGCGAGCGTTCCTGTCATAGGTCCTGCGGTTGCTATCAATAGATTATCAGGCGATAATGGATCTATTAATGGAACTTGTTCATCCCACATTATTTTTGCAGCAAATCCGAGACCACCAATATATAGTTTTGCCCATTCTCTTTTCAAATCATCAATAATTATTTTATTTTTACTTAAATCAACCCTCAATATTTTTCCTGTATATCCATACCATTCGTCCATCTATATCGCCTCCCTTGTTCTTGGGGATGGATATGGGACTATTGGCACCATGCCTTTCTTTTGTAATTCCGCAAAGAAATATCTTTTATAATATGCCGCATCATTTGCCTCTAGATAAGCCAAAGCTCCTTCAGGACATGCCTTAACGCATTGTGGGTCTCCTCCACAAAGATCGCATTTAACCGCTTTCTTTTCAATATGATCTAATGTTATGACCCCATAAGGACATACTACAATGCAGTTTGTGCAACCATCGCATTTATTTCTATCTATTATAACAGCATATGTATTAGGATCTCTATATATTGCGTTTTCCGGACAAACCCCTGGCATAGCGCAAAGACCGCATTCAATGCAAAATGTTGGCGCATCTAAGGGTTCATTTTCTAGCCTAACGACATGAATTGCTGATAAAGAAGGATCTATTATATTAAAATGTTCAAATGAGCATGCTTCTTCGCATCTTCCACATCCTGTACATCTATCAGGAATAGCCATTAGCATCTTTACCAACAAAACCACCATATTAATATAGATAACCAGAAAATATAACTCTTATTACTATGCTGATATTTATCTAATTTTTATTGTCATATATTATAAAGAATTAACAAATTTTATATTAGTAATAACTTTATTATAAGATTCTTTTTGATCTACAACTTTACCGCCCAATCTTATTATTAAGTCGTTAAATATATCGAATTCTTGCTTTAATCCATTATTTACTATTTTATTAACTTCTCTTATATCAAAATCGTAAGATAAATAATGACCGGATTTTTCTAAAAATGTTGGTGATGGTATAATTAATTTAGCATAATATTTTGCGCTCGTATCTATAATAGGTGTTATTTCAGTTATAAAATCTACATTGCTTAATGATTTAATTAGTTCGTCTCTATTAATCGAATTCGCTATCAAATTATTTCCTATTATTATTAAAGTTTTTAAATTTCTAATGATATCGATGATTTTATTATTTGTTTTTAAATTTAGATCATCTTTATTTGTTAAATATAGATGCTCTATTACGTTACCATTGCTAAACAAAGGTATTAAATAAACGTTTGCATAAAATGATTTCATTATTAAATATAAGTTAAAAAGTTCTTCTGCTATATAATTATTGAATTCGAAAAATAATGCCAATGGTAACTTATTAATAATTTTTAAAATATTTTCAGCTATTTCTTTTATTTCATTATCTAAATTATATGATTTTATTTTATTCAAAAAATTATCAAAATTTTCAAAATGTTCTTCTAAATATCTTTTATCGTAATTTTCTTGGGAAATTATTAGAAATTCTAATGCCCTAAATAAATTTATCATTTTTTCTTGGGAAACTCTTGAATAAAAGTCAGATTGCTCATGGATGGACCTATAATCATTTACATCATCTATTGAAATTAAATTTAATTTTCCTTTCTTCATATTATCTATTAAAATTGAAGAAATTGTAGGATGATGCTTTTCTATATCACCTATAGCTATTATAGTTCCTAAACTTTGTATATCATTAGCCTTTATTATTTTCTCTTTATTTAAATTAGATAAGTATTTTTTAACCGAGTAACCATAATTAAGTTCAATAATATCGAAAACATTATTAGTTTTAATAACATCTTTTGCGATTAGATTTAATAAATAATGTTCTTCCAGTGAAATTCTATTTGCTAGAATAATTCCAACACTGTTTGGTCCATAATTATTTACTGTTTCTTTAATTCTATTTGATAAAATATCTAGTGCTTCATCGTAACTTATTTTTTTCCAACCATTCTCAGACCTTAGCAATGGAAAATATATTCTATCATTACTATAATAAAGGTTTTCCCATTGATATTTGCCTACTATACAGCTTGCTGAAAGCTTTAATTTTGATTCATTACCATATATCATAACAGGTTTTCCATTTGATACACCAACTTTAATGGGGCAAGTGATTGAGCAAAGAGTACATGATGAATCAATAAATTCATTTGGATAGCCATATTTTATTACAAAAGCATCCTCAATTGCCCCACTTGGGCAAACGTCTATACAACTTCTGCAGCTAATACAAGAACTTTTTCCTAGTTTATCTCCTTCAGCAACTATTAATGTGTTAAAGCCTCTGTTAATGCTTCTCCAAACTAATTTTCCTATAACATCCTCACAAACCCTAACACAATTGTAGCAATTAATACATCTGTTCATATTGACATAAATATAAGGGTGACTTGTATCATAAAGTTTTTTATCTTCTTCATATTTGTAACCATCAAGACCGTATTTATTCATCAATTCATGAAATTTTTTATAAGGATATTTATCTTTGTATCCTTTAGGATAATTTTCAGCTAATAATTTTAAATTCGTTTTTCTTAGCTTTTCAATTTCATCATCGTCAGTAACTATTTCAATACCATCTTCTATAAAATTGTTACAAGAAGTAACTATACCTTTGCCTTTAACTTTTACCAAACACAATCTACATGAACCAAACGGAGATAACCTTTCATCATAGCATAGAGTTGGTACATCAAACCCTTTATCTTTTAAAGCATTTAATATTGTGATTTTTTTATCATAAGTATATTCAACTCCATTAATTTTCACTTTCATTTTACCACCTCATTCTTATATTTATTTAAAATCGAAAATGTCACTTCTCCAGCTCCTATTCCTAGACCGCATAAACTAGTACGCCTTAAAGATTCTAAAATGTCATATACATCATTTAATTCGTTTTTATCAAAGAACCCCTTAGATATTAAATCTCTTAATTTTTTAGTTCCAAGTCTGCATGGAGTGCATTTACCACAAGATTCGTATGAAGCAAAATCCAATATTTCATATAACAGTTCCGATATGTTGGTTTCCTCATTAAATGCTATTATGTTTCCATGACCTAAAGAGGAACCAATTTCTCTAAGCTCTTCATAACCTAGCCTTGTATTAAGTTCATCTGGCATTATTATACCAGATAATGGTGCTCCTATCAATAATCCTTTTAATGTACCTCTTTTAAGACCTCCTGCATTTTTAATTATTTCTTCTAAAGTTATGCCAAATTCAACTTCATATAGACCTGGCTTTTTAAATAAAGAATTGAGTGATATCAGTTTAGTTCCTCTGCTTTTTGAGAACCCAAATTCATAATATTTACTTCCTCCATTACTAATAATATAAGGGATATTTGAAAGCGTTTCAACATTATTGACGACTGTAGGCTTTCCGAATAAACCCTTTTCTGTTGGATATGGAGGTCTAGAAGTAGGTTCTGGCCTTCTGCCCATAAGGGCATTTATTAACGCAGTTTCTTCTCCTACAACATAGCTTCCTTTTCCTATTTCTACATTAATTTTTGGAATTGTAACATTTTTCTTTTTAAAATAATTCTTTATTTCTATTAAAGCGCTTTTAATTCTATATACACTTTTGGGATATTCCCTCCTTATGTAGAAATAAATCTCATCAGCTCCAATAGCGTAAGCTGCAATTAATGCACCTTCAATAACTAAATATGGAGAAAATTCCATAAGAAATCTATCACTGAAAGCTCCAGGATCACCTTCATCTCCATTAACAATTAGATATTTTTTCTTTTCTTTCTGATTATAAGCAGATTCCCATTTAATGCCTGTAGGAAATCCGGCTCCTCCTCTACCTCTAAGGCCTGACTTTTTTACTTCATTTATTACATCTATTTGGTTCATAGATGTAATAGCATAAGTATATGAATTCATACCTCCTAATTTTATATAATCATTCAGGGTATCTAATTTACTATTCAGAAATTTACTTAGAATAGGCTCTCTCGATAGAACTTCAATCATTGGATAAGAGTCTTCATGAGTAGAAGAAGGTGATAAATAACATTTACCCAAACAATAAGTCCTTGGATATTGATCTTTTGCCTTATTCCAATAGTTTGGTTTTTCACTCCTATTAACAAAACAAGATAACCCCCTACAATATTCTTCTGGCAATTCTTTATCTGAAAAAGTGTAAAATGTATTTATTTCTGTTTTAGGAAGATTAATTCTGATCATTTGACCCACACGTTATTAAGATATTTCAGAAAATAAAAACATTTCACTTTCCAACCAAGGATATTAATAAAATTAATTTTATTTTATAATTAGCTAACTACTCTCATCCTAAAGGACATGGCTTACCATTCGTTTGTAATAATGAGAATGATTGCGAATATCTTAATTTGATAAATATTATAATTGTTTACAATACCAAAGTTTTTAATTTATTCTTTATTTATACATATGGGTGTATAGTGTGATCAAAAAAAGGAATTTTACGATAGATGATATACTTAAACTAACTTCCATTAACGAAGTTAAGATATCTTCCTCAGGCAATATAGCTATATCTTATACTAAATCCGATTTAGAGAAAAACAAAAATAATAATTACATTCATATAATAAAAAATAACAATAAAGAAATTTTTTTGACTAGCGGATCAGATTCTTCACCTAGATGGTCTCCAAATGGAGAAACTCTAGCTTTTTTAAGTAAGAGGGGGGAAAATGAAAACAGCAAAGGTCAAGGGATTTATATTTATAACTTAGAAGGAGAGCCAAAAAACATATCTTGGTTTAAAAATGGAGTCTTAACTTTAGAATGGTATGATAATGAAAACTTGATAGCTATTGTCCCAGAAAACGACAAATATTATGACAATGATGGAGATTATATATCAACAGATAGGCTACCATTTTGGATGGATGATACAGGATTCATTGGGACCTATATCTACACTCTTTATTTTATTAACATTAGTTCAGGTTACGTTAAAGAGCTAAAAAAAGAAGAAAATTATATATATCCTACATCTTTATGCTCATGCAATAAAAACATATTTTATTCTACACCTATTGATATAAGGTTTCCTTATAAGCATAAGCTTGTTAAAATTAATCCTGAAAGTAGTGAAGAGAGCACTTTATTGCAAGGGTATTTTATAGAGAGCCTTGCATGCATAAATAATAATTTATATGGATTGATACATAACAATGAAATAGGTATTTCAAGCCATTTTAAACTTTATAGGATTGATGAGAATAAAGCTGATTGTTTAACGTGTAATAAAATTGACAGAAACATACAATCAATAATAGGCCAATATTCTAATGGCATCGCACTGCAAATCTATGATAGAGGATTTTCGAAAATAATTTTATTTAATGATAATTTTAAAGAAATAGTAAGCAATGGATTTGTTTTAACAGGAAGCTCTAATAAAGATACGTTAGTATATGTTTATGCTGAACCAACTAAGGCCATGGAGGTATATAAATTAGATAATAAAGGAGTTCGAAAATTAACTTCATATAATGATTTCTTAAATGATGTAAATCTATATGAACATAAACATGAAGAAGTTAATGTTAATGGTAAAAAAATTGACGGCTGGATAATTATGCCAGAAGGAAATGATAAGAAACCTTTAATATTATATATACATGGTGGGCCTAAGGGTATGTACGGTTATAATTTCTACCCAGAAATGCAACTTTTTGCATCTAATGGCTATGCAATTATCTTTGCAAATCCCACAGGCAGTGATGGTTATGATGAAAAGTTCGCAGATATAAGAGGAAAATATGGTGAAGAAGATTTTAATGAATTAATGAATTTTCTAGACTATATCATAAAAAAATACAACATTGACAAAGATAGGATGGCAGTCACTGGTATAAGTTATGGAGGTTACATGACTAATGTATTTATAACAAAGACAAATTTATTTAAAGCGGCCGTTAGTGAAAATGGTATTGCCGATTGGATTTCTGACTATTATGCTTCTGATATAGGATATTTCTTTGATCCAGATCAAATAGGTAAAACACCTCACGAAAATCTTAATGAATATATAAAGAAGAGTCCATTCTATCATATAAACAACGTAACAACACCTGTTTTGTTGATACATAGCAATCAAGATTATAGATGCTTTATTGATCAATCACTGGCTATGCATATATCTCTTTACATGAATAATAAGGAAAGCAGAATTGTTTTATTCACAAAAGGAAGTCATGGTCATAGTACAAAAGCGGAACCAAGACATAGAAAGAAAAGATATGAAATTAAGCTTTCTTTCATCAATGAAAAACTTAAAAAATAATTTTTAAGGTTTATTAACCCTTGTTTTTATTATTTGCTATCATTATTATCATAAAATATATATAATATATTATAATTCAAAGCGAAATATTTAAAAACTGCAACAATTATGTATATTTTAGACCAAAATGGTGGGAAAATGTTAAGTGGGAAATATTATAAATCTGTATCTAAAAGTATCTTAGTAGTAGTTTTAATAATAATTATTGTAGTGGGAATATCAGTCGCTTTAATGCTTTCAAAGAAGCCTCAAACTACATCAACTTCTAGTAGTACAACTTCTAGTAGTACAACTACATCAACTTCTCAAACTACATCAACTTCTAGTAGTACAACTAGTACGATAGAAAATTCTCTTTCACCACCGCTACCGGAAAGCTATTCTGCTTTAACTAATGTGCCTATAATGGTTGAAATAAACCAAGTTCAAAATGGATATTATGCAATGTTATTCGATGGGGCTGGAAATGAATATAAAGTTACTTCTCAATATACAAACGTTTCATTCAATTATCCTGGACAATATTTAATTTATTATAATTTATATAACAGCAATGGAGCATATGTAGGAAGCTCATTATCAAATTTAATAGAAATAATAGTAGCTCCAAATGTAAATTCATCGTATGCTCCTCTAATTACTGTTCCTGTGATAACATCAAATAAAGGTCCTGTGATAAATGTAGGAGAAACTGTTACATTAAACGCAGGATATTTACAGCCCCCATCAGGACAAAATATTACTATAAAAGAATATGTTTGGAACTTAGGAAATGGAACAGTCTTAACAATACCATCAGTTAATGCAACTGGCTATATAACACAGGTAGTTAAAACTGGCTCAGGAAATACAACATACCTAGCCCCTCAAGAAAATCCAATAAACATTACATTCACTAAGCCAGGATTATATCCAGTTAGCTTAACTATAGTTACTGAAAATGTAAGTAATGGAAAATCATATAATTATACAACATATAAAACTTTTGCCGTTTATTCAAGCAATTATCCATTTAATCTATATTCACCTCAAGTTTCAGTGCCAAATCAAGGAGTAATTGTTGATGCAGAAGTGGTTCCAGGTGGTCCATTTACATTTGATCCGGACCTATTTCCAGATACAGTTAGCAACGAAATAATAAACAATGTATATGGGGCCCTATTATGGTACTATCAATCAAGCATAAGCAAGTTTGTGCCAATGATAGCTGAATATATACCTACTGTTGGCAATTGGTCTAACGTAACAGCTAGATACACTTATGGCGCAATTTCTCCCAATTATACAGTATACATTTTCAAAATAAGGCCTGGTCTAAAGGCATCTAATGGAGATCCTATAACAGCGTATGATGTATGGTATAGTATGATAAGGGCATTAGTATGTGCTGGAGGTATACCGGCAGGTTCAGGTACAAATTTAGCGCCTTTTACTGTACCAAATTATACACTCTTTACTTTTATTGTCACTTCACCCAACGATTCTCTAGGCGCTAAGGAAATAATGGAGTCAGTATCTTATAACAACCAAACTAACACAGTAACTTTTCATTTAATACAACCTGTGACACCTATATTTTTCTTCAATATGATGACAACATTTGATTATGTAATGGATGCTAAATGGTTAAATCAAGTTGGAGATGGATTAAACTTAACCGGCTATTATAACAACAATTATACTCAATTAGCACAATCATTTTATCAATACCAGCAGACTTGTATCGCTGGTAATTATAATACAAACGTTCAATGGCCAGCTCCAAATGCTGGATTTACAGGACCATATTATATAGCATCATTTACTCCTGGACAATCAGTTGTTTTAAAGCCTAACCCGTATTGGCCTAATAATATAACATATTTCCCAAAACCAAATGAAACAGTTATAGTAGATTGGGTTAAAGACCCAACAACAGCAATAAATATGCTTGCAAGTGGACAAGCAGATATAGTTACTTTTCCAAAAAGCAGTCCAGCTCCTTACCTCCCCACTTTATTACAATTGCAAAGCCAAGGAAAAATAAAAATGTACAATGAACCATCTTTGAATGAATGGTGGTTTGCGTTTAACTTAAATATAAGCGTTCCATTATTAAAACAAATCAATCCATCTTACAGCATACCATCATATTATTTCGCAAACCCGTTAGTAAGAGAGGCATTTGCTTATGCTTTTAATTATTCAGAGTACATAAATGATGTATTAGGAAATGCCAAATATCATGTAAATCTCGGCAATCCATGGTGCGGAATATTAATACCAGGCCTTGATTATTCTATACCACCATCAGATTTCACAGGCTGTCCAACATTTAATTTAACTTATGCAAAGCAATTAATGGAAGAATCAGGTTTTTACAATATAACAGTTAACTTCCCAATAATAGTATCAAGCGGTGATACTGTTGATTACACAGCAGCAGAGATGTGGGCGCAGGCATTACATGAAATAGATCCAAACATAAATGCACAACCTTTATACATGCCATTCTCAACTATAATATCATATTTGATACCCGGACAAAATCCTTTACCTGTTTATTATTTAGATTGGAATGGAATACCATTAACATGGTATTGGTTACCATTCATATATCAACAAGGAGGTATATACCCAGCACCTGATGGTTGGGATGTCGGATACTTAGAGCAATTATCACATCAGTTTAACAGCACAAATAATACCTATGTAGGTTCATTAATGTGGCAGGAAGCTCAACAATACAAACAATTAAATAATTTGATAGTTCAAGCAGATTTAGCAGATGAAGAAGGTTGGAGCAATGCTACTCAAATAATACATAATGCACAACAGCTAGCAATAAATCAATATCAATTTGTATATGTTGTCATACCTAGCAAGTTCTGGATATTAGGATCATATATGAATGCATATCAAAACAACTTAGCATGGCAATCAAATCCTGCTATAACCAACGGATTAGAGTCATTCTTCTGGTGGTGGGAAAAACCATAACTTTTTATTTTTATTTTTTATAAATAAAATGAGTACCCTTAATGCTTAATAACTCTAGATTCTTAGAAACCTTTTAATCGAGGATGGCCCTCAGGCGGTCGATTTATGTCATTAGATCCAATATTTAGGCATCTTTGCCCCAATTGCGGAAAAGAGATAACTTCAGTAAGATTAGAGAAAGGACTACCTTGTAATCAATGCTTAGAAGTAGAAATAGAAAATAATGATCCAATTTCTATTGGTGAAGCCTTGAGAAAAAGGGGGAAATTATATGGATATTCCTGGCTCTATTATTTGGAAAAAAGTTATAATGAATTCAAAGAATATTTCGAAAAAACAACAAGTTATTATTTATCAAGTGCCCAAAAAAGCTGGGCTAGAAGGCTTTTATATCCTGAAAGCTTTTCTATTGTTGCTCCTACTGGAGTAGGAAAAACAACCCTTTTAATGGCCTATACCGCCTTCAGGGCCATTAATGGATTAGATAGAAAAATTTTATATTTAACACCAACAGAAAATTTAGTCGCACAAACAGCAGAAAGATTAAAAGGCTTTATAAATGATGGAATAGCTTTTTATTATTCTTCTATGCCCAAAAATATGAAGGAAGATATGCTATTAAAAATAGAAAAAGGTGATTACAAAGTATTAATAATAACTCCTGGATATTTAACTAAAAAGTTTAATAAATTAAAAGAGTTCTCACCTTTTGGATTGATAGTTGTTGATGATGTAGATAGCCTTTTAAGGAATAGCAAAAATATAGACAGGGTTCTAATACTATTAGGATTTACAGAAGAAAGCGTTGAAACAGCTTATAAGTTGGTTACTAAAAAAATGGATTTCAGTATAGCGTTATCTAACAAAAAAGAAGATAAAATAAAACAACTAGAGCAAGAAATTTCTGATTTGCAAATGAGCCTTTTAAATAGTAACAATGAAGAAATAAAAGGTCAACTAATAATAGCCTCTGCAACAGGTAGGCCCAAAGGTATTAAACATTTGATATTCAGAGAACTATTGGGTTTTGAAATTGGTGGAGGTACAGATTATTTAAGAAATGTTTTTGACACATATATTATATCAAAAGATATGTTAAACGAAGCTATACAACTGGTTAAGAAGCTTGGTAAAGGAGGCATTATTTTTATTTCGCAATCATATGGAAAAAACGTTGTAAAACCATTAATAAATATGCTAAAAGAAAATGGAATAAATGCTATACAAGCTATAACTAATTCAAGAAGAGCTGTTGAGAAACTTGAAAAAGGAGATGCAGATATTATTATAGGCTTAGCAAGCAGATATGGTACTGTTGTAAGAGGTATCGATTTGCCAGAAATCATAAAATATGCTATATTTATAGGAACGCCTGCTAGAAAACTTGAGTTTAAAACAGCTATGATATCTCCGCAGAGACTTTTAAGGATTGTAATGTTTTTAGAAGAAAAAAATCAATCGTATTCGAGTTTGCGGAAGAGTTTGGAAAGCTTTTTATCAAAATATAGTGAACAATCACCAATAGTCGCAGCAGTATTAAGAGGAGAAATGGAAGCAAAGGGTATATTAAAAGTTCTGAAGGATTTAGTTAGTAATTCTATTGATAAAGTATATAAAGAAATGATAAATTATATTCCAAATGATGGAGATAGGATAAAAATAGGCTCTTTTGTTATTAGAAATGAAAAAGGACAGCTTTATCTATATTCATCTGATGGGCCAACATATTTACAAGCAAGCGGGAGAACAAGCAGATTATATCATGGTCATATGACAAAGGGTCTTTCCATAATAATCGATGAAATTCCTGAGCTTATAGAATCAATAAGCGAAAAACTAAAGTACATAAGTCAAGCGAATTTTATTAAATTCGATGAACTGAATTTAGATGAAGTAAAGAAGGAAATAGAAGATTCAAGAAAAATAAACGGAGGTAAAAAAGTAAATATCGTGAGTGAGCTTATTATAGTTGAAAGCCCAACCAAAGCTAAGACAATAGCTAGCTTTTGGGGAAAGCCTGCTAGGAGGAGAGAGGGAAACCTAAACATTTATGAAACAACAACTGTTGATCCAATAACCAATACCGTCTATCTCTTAACAATAACTGCTTCAAAAGGTCATGTATATGAGCTAATAGTTGACGATGATAATGAATCGTGCTATGGCATAAACCTAATTGATAGTACAATAAGCCCGATTTATACTTCAATTAAAAAATGCTTAAAATGTGGATATCAATTTACTCAAGAAGTCAACAAGTGCCCTAGATGCGGATCATCTGCTGTCATAACATCAGAGTCTATTTTACAATCTATAAAAAGACTTGCAACAGAAGTTGACCAAATAATAATAATGACAGATCCTGATAGAGAAGGAGAAAAAATTGCTTGGGATCTTTACTTAGCCTTAAAACCATATAACAAAAACATTTACAGATCAGCATTTCATGAAGTCACATTAAATGCTGTATTAGAAGCATTAAGACAACCAGGGCAGATACATAAAGGGTTAGTAAACGCACAAATAGCTAGAAGAATAGACGACAGATGGATTGGATTTTCAACAAGCAAATACCTTCAAAATAAGTATAGTAAACTTTGGTTAGGAGCAGGTAGAGTTCAAACTCCTGTATTGGGATGGGTTATTGAAAGATACAATGAATATAAGAAAGAAATGGGATTTAAAATAAAAGTTAAGCTGCCAAGTCAAAATTATATTTATTATTATACAAAGGACAAAGAACAAGCAGAAAAAGCGATCAAAGAGGGCAAGCTAAAAGCTATAACAGTTAAGGTGTATAATGAAGAAGTTAACCCATTGCCTCCATATACTACTGATGCATTAATTTTTGATGCAAGCCAAAAGTATGGTTACACAGCACAACTAACAATGAAATTAGCCCAAGATCTGTTTTATTCTGGTTTAATAACATATCACAGAACAGATTCAATAAGGATATCTCAAACAGGTATGCAAATAGCAAAAGAGTATTTGGAAAAGGCCAACTTAATTCAATATTACAAACCAAGAACTTGGGGAAATGAAGGTGCTCATGAAGCAATAAGAGTAACAAAACCATTAAATGCTCAAGAATTAGAGAGAGCTGTATTAGAAAGAACAATTAGGGTGCCTGTGGAACTAAACCAATTCCATTACAAGTTATATCAATTAATATTTGAAAGGTTTATTGCAAGTCAAATGAGCTCATCAATAATAGAAAAAGCAATCGTAAAGCTTATCCTAGGGGATTTAGAGCAAGAAAAAGAGTTTAATATTAATATAGTAAAAGAGGGTTTCACGATAATAACTAAGCCATCGTTAGAAAATTGGATTAAAAAGGAAACAAATATTGAATACGAAATACCATTAAATGACTTGATATACTATAAAGGAAGCTTAATAGAGCTATATAAAAATGGGGATTTAGTTATGCTAATGAAAAAGAAAAATATTGGAAGGCCTAGTACATATGCAAAGGTTATAGAGTCTAACATAAGACATGGTTATGTAATAGAGAGCAAAAAGAAAAAATATATAATACCAACTAAATTAGGCATAGAAATATATAATGATCTAATGGAATCGATTTTTAAAGACTTATTAACAGAAGAAAGCAGCAGAATACTTGAAAGCCAGCTAGACATGATAGAAAACGAGAAATTGTCTCCAGTAGATTTTATTAATGAAATTTATGATGAAATATTTGTTAAAAAGCTAAACAACTATTGTAAGCTTAATAAAAGAAACTAGTTATATATATAATTTCTGAAGTCAATCTATTTATGGGCGATTAAAATGGAAGAAAGAATAAAAATAAACCTCGGTAAGGATCCAGCTGAGGATTATGCACTGCAAGCAATCTTAGAATTAAACAAAGGATCGAAACAAATAGAACTAACAGGTGTAGGGGAAAATGTTTGCAAAGTTGCAGAAGTTTATTTGGCTATGAAATCTAGATTAGGAGAAAATTTGAAGATATCTTCTTCATCTATAGGAACCTCAAAATATAAAGGTAAGAAAAGTAGCTATTTAACTATAGTTATAGAAAAAACTACATAAGCTCAGACGGGGATATTATCTTCATCATTTCCGACGATATCAGCGTCATCACTGCTCATTTTATCAACTAAATTATAAGCCCTCTGTAACACAGGCCAAGCTCATCTTATCGCACCTGCAGCGGTCTTCATCGGGCAATATCTATATTATTCAGTGAAAATTTAAATATGCAAATAGACATTTTATAATTTAGAGGTGGAAAATTGTATAAAAAGATCTTAGTTGGTTATGATGGTTCTGAAGGTGGGGAAAGAGCTCTTGCAAAAGCTATAGAATTGGGGAAAAACCTTAATTCTGAATTATGTTTAATTACTGTAGTACCACCTGCGTCTGTAATAGTTGGGGAAATAATTAGTCCTGATATAATAAACACTGCAACAATTATTGATTCTACAAAGAAAAAGCTCGATGAAGTAGCAAAGAAATTAGAATCTGAAGGGATAAAAGTTAAATATGAAGTCTTATCTGGCGATCCTGCAGATACTATAATAAGCTATGCAGAATCTAATGGATGCGATCTGATAGTATTAGGTAGAAGAAGACTTTCTAGGGTTGAAAGGTTAATTTTAGGCAGCGTTACAAGTAAAGTTGCAGGTAAATCAATAAATTCAGATGTTTTAGTTGTTCCCTAACCCCTTTTATTTGGAATTAATGGTAGCAATGCTGTAGATACGACACCTATAATAGCGAATAGTATCATATCGTTAACCAATCCAATTTTGTTTAATAAAATACCTCCTACTAATATTCCGATGGCCCCACCAACAGTATTACCAATTCCCCATATGAGGGAATTAGCCCTTGCTGACAAACTTCTATCGACTATTTGGCCTACATAACCTAAAAGAACTGGAAAACCGCTAAATGCAAACAATGAGAACAGCATAAACATTATTGACATTATTATAGGATTTTTTATAAATAAAAAAGCTATATAAAATAAAGTTGCAAAAATAGTAGTTAAATATACAACTTTCTTCCCTCCTATATCACCAGTTAATTTTCCAAAATAGGGTTGACCAAATATAGCAGTTGCATATGATACAGTTAATATAATACTCATTAATATTTTGGAATTATACAAATGATCCAAATAGGTAGGTGCATATGTTTGCACTCCTGCAATAAAAATTGCTCTAATAAAAACTACTATAGTTAATGGAATCAAAATATAATAAAAAGAATTTATAGTTAATTCATCGTTAGATTTTTCAAAGTTAGATTTTTCAAACGGTTTTTTATCAATTTTAATTTTTATTGGTCTTAGACCATAAAATACTATTGATCCAAGTATAATTGTGTAAACCCCTATAATGGATAAGCCTAGAGTGCCACCAAGATATTTTATCATAAATACTATCACGATTGGAAATAAAGCTCTTCCTAAACTTCCAAATGAACCGTTAATTCCAAGAGCTCTTGGTGAATCCTTAGGATCAAAACTATGCTGAAGTATCGATCCGCCTAGTGGATGATAAAATGATAAACCTGAGCCTAGCATTATTGATGCAATAGATATATACAATAAATTATATTTAAGTGAAGAAAAAGAAATTCCATATACGATTATAGATATACCTATTAATGTGTAACCTAAAAACATTAATCTTGCATGGCTACCGCTTTTATCTGCTGTTCTTCCGACCCATATGCTTATTAAACCTGATAATATGTTTATTAATGCACCCATAACACCTAAATATGAGGCTGAAATCTTCATATCCAAATAATAAGCAATCAATATTGAAAATACAACAATAAAGCTATCATTTAAGAAGTGACCTAATGAAGTAAATATTAGTGATCTTAGTTTTTGATCCATTTTTTCATCCTAGTGAA
Organism: Caldisphaera sp.; assembly: GCA_002877855.1. The sequence continues at coordinate 4,364 of PNIA01000017.1, read as the reverse complement.
ATTTAATTTCTTGCATTAAAAATTTATCTATATATAATAAATATATCTTAAATTTCTTTAATTAATGAAATTGTTTTGTAATTACGTTAAGAGAAACACTAGCTGCATTTATTATTGAGTTATAGTAATCACCTACCTTATTTTTTATTACATTATTACTAACTACTAAAATACAGGCAGACTTAATATTTCTTAAATTAGACAATGCAAAAAGTGTTGCACATTCCATCTCTACACCTATAAATCCCAACTTTCTTATAGTATCTATATAGTTACTTTCAGCATAAAAAGAATCACTTGAAAAAACAGAACCTATATAATATTTAATTTTCTTTTTATTTAATTCGTTAACTAATTCATATAACAATTCATAGCTTGGAGCTGTATTAGGGCATATGTTATTGAAATATAGTCCTAAGCCTGCTCCTCCATAGGAAAAAGAACCTCCTGTTGGTACAATTATATCTCCTATATCAATTTCATTAACAATCGAGCCTACAGTCCCTAATCTTATAATATACTTTGTGCCTAATTTTATTAGCTCTTCTATAACAATTGCGGCACTTGGCCCACCCATACCATGAGCGGCTAAACCTACTTCCACATTATTGTAATATCCTTTGTAAACAAATAAGTCTCTACTTTTACTGACTAATATAGGATCTCTTAAAAGCTTTGATACCATTTGAACTCTTTGAGGATCACCCATAATAATCATTCTTTCTGGAGCTTCCTCTGCGTCTAAATGGTATACCTTTTTCAATTATATCACCGTATAGAAATAATTAGAATAAGATTAAATATCAGGCGGTCCTTGAATAGATATATATACCCTTAAATTATACGGTAAACTATAACAATAATTTCCTCTTTCTAATAAACCATTGGAAACTAAAGACTCGATAATTTGAATTGAATTTTTTATTCCCTTTCTGTTTAAATCCATAACTGCTCTTAAATCACCAACTGAAATGTTTTCTAAAAAATATCTAAATACTTTCTTCTCCTCATCACTTAAATTCCTAGCCTTTTCTAAAATTTTTGATGATTCAATTAGCCAAGTTTCCATTAGTTCCTCCTCCTAAAAGTACGTATTTAACTGAGATATAAACAATTTTGATTCTTATTTAGAGAATTAAATATTAATAGAATATAAATTTTCTTTATTGAATTTAATTTTTATTAGATTTAATAAGTTTTATGATTACGAGAACTATGGGGGGAAAATGCAAATAAAAATAAATTATGAATCATGCCAAAAAATAGGAAAATTATTAGAAAAAATTAAACCAATAAAAATAGACATGTATGATGACGAAGATTTTTTCCCTCCATTATCTTCTCCTAAAGAGGATGTCTTATTATATTTCTTAGTTATGGTATCTATAGATCATAGATTAAGTTATCATGATAGACCCTATGAAGGAATTATAGAAGGAAAATATTATCATGGTGCTGATGCATTATACAAACTTGGTAGCATAAAATATAAAGAAGATCCCTCATTTTTCTATCCAGAAAACTTGTCAAATTTAAATCAAGATAATATGATAAAATGGCTAACCATAGAGAATAAAAATAGAAAAATCTATCCAAGCGATATTATGGTTAGATTAGAACTAGTTAAAGATATTGGTAATAAAATTAAGAAAAATTTTTATGATCCGTATGATATAATAACAATTTCTAAAGGATATTTAAGGAGAGGGGTAAACGATGGATTTATAGATTTATTAAAGATATTTAAAGCTTATCAAGATCCTGTTGAGAAAAAATCCTTTTTATTAGCAAAGTTTTTAGAAAGGAGAGGAATATTAAATATAAATGATCCTTTTAATAAAGAAGTACCTATAGATAATCATTTAACGAGGATTGCACTTAGATTAGGACTGGTAGAAACAGATGAATTGACTAGAGAAAAGATAGCTGCTCAAGAAGAATTCTCTGAGTTTGAAGATATAATATTAAGAATTTCTATAAGACAGGCTTATAAAATTGTATCACAATCATCAGGAATTGATCCTTTTATAATGGACGATATATTGTGGTCATTTGGAAGAAAATGCTGTAAAATTAATGAACCAGTCTGCATGACAACTTGTAACGATGAATGTAAAAAAATTACAGGTTGCAAACAAGGTTGCGTATTAGCAAAAGAATGTAAGGCTTATTCTGATAAAATATATATGATACCAGAGCATAACTTTAAAAAAACATGGTGGTATTAGGGCGGTATAATGTACCTAACTAAAGAAGAAGAAAAAATATTAAATGGAGAATATGGTTGGGGATTAGCTAAAGCAATGCAAGTTATAGTTAGCGTTGGGGATTCATTAAACTCAGAAAAGCTAATCGGCATAACACACGCTCACATTTCCGGTGTATCTTATGGTAATATTGGTGAACCTGGTAAGAAATTAATAAAACAATTTTCGGATGAAGGGATAAAATTTTCTGTAAAAACTACTGTTAATCCAATTGGATATGACACGTTAGATTATGATGCAATCCCATTTACAAAGATCGATAGAAATTATATAAAAGGGCAAGAAGAAGTATTAAGATCTTTGCAAAAAATGGGGGCTGATTTAACATTGTCATGTACGCCATATTACTTGCCTATGGTTAATGAAATCAAAATAGGATCTAGTGTTGCATGGGGAGAATCAAATGCTGTAGTTTATGGAAACAGTGTTTTAGGTATTAAAACAAATAGGGAAGGCGGTCCTATTTCTTTAATGGCAGCCATAGTTGGTAAAATATATTATTATGGCCTCCACATAGAGGAAAATAGAATACCGGAAATAAAGTATAAAGTTAATAAACCAGAAAATTATGAAATTAATGAAGTAAGAGCAAGTATTATAGGTGAAATAATATCAAAAATCCATAATAATGATAAACCCCCATATTTATACGAAAAATTAAGAAATGAAACAACCGTTAAGGAGTTCTCTGCATCAATTGGAGCTGCAGGTAATTTGGCAATGGTAGTTATAAAAGGAATAACTCCTATTAAATTTAACGAAAAAGAAATAAATGAGACTATAACTATTGACTTTAATGATATTAAAAAGAGAGAAGATGAATTAAAGCCTAATGATAAGCCCGACTTAATATATTTTGGATGCCCTCATACAAGCAAATATGAAATTGAAAAAATTGCAAAGTACTTGAAAAAAGTTGATAATCTAAAAACCCAGATAGTTATAACATCATCGAGAAATGAAATGAGCAAAATAGATAAAGACGCCCTAAACATCTTAAAATCGAAAAACGTTAAACTGATTGGAGATACTTGCTTAATAGTTAGCCCATTTGGATATCATGGACTAAATGTTGTAACAAATAGCTATAAAGCATATTTTTATTTATCTAAAAAAGGTATTAATGTATCTTTAATTTCTTTAGATGATCTAGAAGAGGTATTGAGATTATGAAAGAATTTACGGGGAGAGCTCTAGTAAAAGGTGAAACTGAAGGTGAGGCCTTAGTAATTAACGAAATTAGCTTTTATGGAGACGTAAATCCTTATAATGGGAACCTAGTTGATGGAAGAAATGTAAAAGATAAAATAATAGTTGCGTATAAACCGAGGGGAAGCACTGTAGGGTCATATATTATATATGCTTTAAAAGAAAACGGTTTTTCACCTAAGGCTATAGTTATGGGCAAATCAGAACCTATTATAATAGCTGGGTGCGTTTTAGCCAACATACCTCTAGTAGATAACATAGATGTTAATGCTCTGAGAGAAATAAAAGATGGTGATAGAATTATAGTTAAGAACGAAAAAGTAATATTATTAAAATAACTTTATATAACTTTATAAACCTCAGACCATTTATTATTTATAGGCGATGCTTATTGAAGTAGGAAATAAGTGGAATAGGAGGTCAATTTCAAAAGGTTTGATTATTTCTGTTTTTGTAATTGTTGTGGTTATTATAGTTGGAGCATATATAGGAATTACATATATTAATAAAAATAAAACAACAACGCAACCAAGTTCTACAAGCTCGCAATCCTTATCAATACTTAAACCAGCTTCGCCAGCATCGTTAACAGCTGTTGCGAATAGTCCATTAAGTGTTTTCTTACCGGAATATACACCTTCTAATGGAGTTTACGCTTTAGTTTATACAGGTAATGGAAGTATTATAAATACAACAACTAATTATGTTAACCTTAAATATAAATATCCGGGTGTTTATCTAATTTATTATGTAGTTTATCAAAAAGGTATTCTCTATGGTTCTTCATATCAAAGTCTCATGAGAATAGTTATAACTCCAAATATAAGCTTATCTTTGTCTCAATATTTAACTGTCCCCACTATAACTTTTAACTCAACAGAAAATCCA
>PNIA01000020.1 GCA_002877855.1 Caldisphaera sp. | reverse complement strand
GGAACAAACGAAGTACAGAAACTGGTTATTGTAAGATCATTATTAGGTAAAATAAGAGCTCCTAAATAATCTACTATATATAGTATTTATTTATTTATACCAATATACAATTATAAACAATTTTTATTAACCTTTTAAAGTTGATTTATTATGGTGAGATAATTATGGGCAAAATAGAGAAAATTGGAGTCGTTGGTACAGGCACTATGGGTCATGGAATTGCTGAAGTTTCTGCTTTTTTTGGATATAATGTAGTAATGATAGATATTTCTCAAGATTTATTAGATGAAGCACTACAAAAGATAAATAACAGTTTAAAAAAGATTACCTCTAAAGAAAATGTTGAAAAAATAATGAAAAGGATTCATACTTCGATTGACTATAAAGATTTAGCAGATGCCGATCTAATAATCGAAGCAGTTCCAGAAAAATTTGAAGTTAAACAAAAAGTTTTTGAAGAAATAGATAAAATTGCAAAAGAAAATGCCATTATAGCTACAAATACATCCACAATTCCTATTAATGATCTTGCAGGCATAACTCATAGAAAATCAAATTTTATTGGTATTCACTTTATGAATCCACCAGTATTGATGCCCTTGGTTGAGATAATATTGGGAAACGAAACATCTCAAAAAACGTTAGATTCTGCACTAGATTATGTTAGAAGCATAAATAAAGACTTTGTTCTGGTAAAAAAAGATGTTCCGGGATTTTTAGTCAATAGAATTAATACAAAAACATTTTTAGAAGCAATGATAATGCTAGAAGAAGGCTATAAAAAAGAAGATTTAGATTTAATGACCAGATTTAGATTAGGATTTCCTATGGGATTTATAGAATTGATGGACTATGTCGGCATAGATGTGGTTTATAATGCATTAAATGAAATGATTAAGAGAGGTGAAAAATTATTCGTTCCCAAGACATTAGAAGAAATGATAAAGCAGGGAAAGCTAGGTGCAAAAACCTCTTCAGGGTTCTATAATCATCCAGGAAAGATATTTAAAAAGCCGTTTTTGATTCCTAATGATAGCATGTACTTTGTTAATCCAGGTAGAATTATAGCTGTAGCTGTTAACGAAGCTTCTTATTTAATTGGCAATAACGTATCTACAAAAGATGATATTGAAAAAGCTATGGTTAAAGGTATGAATTGGTCTTATGGTCCCCTTTATTTTGCAGATCACTATGGAATTGATAACATTTTAAAGATATTAGATGAGAGATATAATCTTACAAAATATGATATTTATAAAATAGATCCTCACATGAAGGAAATAGTAGGAAACAATTTAGGAGTAAAGAATGGTAAGGGATTTTTTGAATATACTTATGTAAGAGAAAATATGGGTCCCGTTTCCTACGAAAAAATTGAAAATTATGCATTAATTACAATAAGAAGGCCAGAAAAATTAAATGCATTAAATGAAGATGTTTGGAGAAATGTAAGGATCTTATTGGAAAAAGCTGAGAATGATAAAGATATCAAGTCTGTAGTTTTAACAGGTGAGGGTTCATCATTCTGTTCAGGCGATGATATAGAAATGATGAAAACATGGAAAAATTCTGCCATAGCGAAAAAATGGCTTGAGGAATTAGCATGGCCTTTAGTTAATAAAATGATTAACTATGAAAAGCCGATAATTGCTGCTGTAAAAGGTTATGCCTTTGGAGGGGGAATGGAACTAACACTATTAAGCGACATAGTTATTTCTACAAATAATGCTATATTTTCAATACCTGAAAGCATTATAGGGGCATTTCCTCCAATAGCATCACCTTTGGGAATATATTTGACTGACAAAAGAATTGCTAGGTATGCTTTAACCGGAGATTGGCTAAATGCCGAACAAGCAAGGTCTTTAGGAGTGGTAGATATAATTGTTCCTCAGGATCAATTAGACATTGCCGTATTTGAGATGACAAATAAACTAGCCAAGATACCACCTTTATCAATTAGAGCAGTAAAGAAAACAGTTAATTCATCAAAGTCCATATTTATAAACTCATTGAAAAATAGCCTAAATGAATTGGTTATACTTGCTGATAGCAAGGATTTTGCAGAAGGCATGTCGGCTTTTATAGAAAAAAGAAAGCCAAGATATATTGGAGAGTAACAATAAATATTTATATACTTTTTTGTATTTATGTAAAAGGGTGAATTTAAAGTGGAGAAGATAGTAAAAGGTTTTCCATCTACGGTCAATGATGATTATCAGTTAAATTTATGGAAAATAGTTGATTATATAGGTAAGGTACATCCAGACACAGAAGTTGTTTCCTATAGAAATTTGCAAGGAGGTAAAGTACATAGATTAAACTATGAATTGGTATCCAAAAGAGTAAAATCTATGGTAAATGCATTAGAAAAATTGGGCATAAATTCTGGAGATAGAATTGCAGTATTAGGTTGGAACGATCACAGATATTATGAGTCTTATTTTTCAATAACAGGAATTGGAGCTGTTATGTTGCAATTAAATCAGAGACTTCACTATACAGACTTAGAATATATATTAGGACATTCTCAGGCAAAGGCATTGTTTGTAGATGATTCTTTATTGCAAATAGGTCAGCAAATAATTAAAGACGTTAAATTAAACTTTGCCGTTATAATGGGTGATGATCCTTCTATAATGAATAACCTAAATTTAGGAATTAAGTTATATCACTATGAAGATCTTGTAAATGAAAATCCAAGTGTTAGAAAATTCCAAGAAATTGATGAAAAATCAGCAGCAACTGCTTGCTACACATCTGGGACAACTGGTAAGCCAAAAGGGGTCTATTATTCTCACAGAAGCTTAATTTTACACGCATGGGGAATTAATACAGTATTAAAAATGGATCCATCAGATACTTTTATTGCTATAGTTCCTCTATTTCATGCAAATGGATGGGGTGTTCATATAGCAGCATCAATGATGGGATCTAAACTAGTTTTTCCAGGAAGATATACTCCCGAAAGTCTAGCCAACATTTTAATTAACGAAGAAGTTACTGTTGGAGCTGCAGCACCTGCTATATTGATGCCATTATTAGAAGTTCTTAAAAAAACAAATCCAAAGCCATATTTTGAAAAATTAAGAATGGTATCTGGTGCAACAGAACCACCAATAGCCTTAATAAAGGGATTAAAGGATTTTGGAATCAATATAATACATGCCTATGGTGCAACAGAAACCAGTCCATTAGTTTTAGCTAATTTAAATAAAAAGAAAATTGAAAAAATGCCAGATGAATTTAGATTAGAAAATGCTCGTAAGCAGGGTTTACCTGTATTTGGTGTAGAAGTTAAAATTGTTGATCCAGCTGGAAATGAAATTCCATGGGATGGAAAAAGTATAGGTGAATTATTAATAAAAGGTCCATGGATTGCAAAGCAATATTATAATGATGAAAGGAGCAATGAGCAATTTAATGAAGATTTTTGGTGGAAATCTGGTGATGCGGCTGTTGGAGATGAAAATGGCTATATAAAAATTGTAGATAGAATAAAGGACTTAATAAAAAGTGGGGGTGAATGGATATCGAGCATAGATTTAGAAAATTATCTGATGGCCCATCCAGCTGTTTTAGAGGCATCTGTAGTTGGCGTTCCACATCCCAAATGGGAGGAAAGGCCAATTGCACTTGTTGTTTTAAGACCTGAATTTAAAGAATATGATAGAAATAAGCTCGAAGAAGATATGAAAGAACATTTAATGAAAAAATTTGCTAAATGGCAAATCCCAGATAAGATATTTTTTGTAAATGAGATTCCGAAATCTAGCACAGGTAAGTTTGATAAAAAAACGATAAAAAATCAATATAAAGATATATTTACTTAAATAAGATTAACTTTTAATATTTTAACTCTCTTTACACGGATAATCAAATTTTTTTATATTTTCTGATATCAAATTTACGGCTATATAGGCAAAATAATTATATTTAGCCTCAAAGCCTATCTCTTTTGCTTTGTTATATATTGCCAAATTAATGTAATCTAATTCAGTTTTTCTTCCATAATAAATATCCTGAAGTGTTGAAGAACAGTTATTATATGTTTCTCTAATAGTATCGATTAACATTTTTATAGGATCTTCCAATAAGGATATATTTAGTTTTTCCGCAACATATGATGTTTCTTTGACAATATTAATTGCTAAATCAAATGCTTCTCCCTTATCAATTATCTTCCCATTTCTGTTCCATATCAGCACACTAAGAGGATTTATAGCTGAATTTATAGCTAGTTTCATCCATCTATAAGGCTCTATGTTTTCTACAATTTTTATTTTAAAATTATTGTTTACTCTTTCCCAATAATTTAGTTTATCCATGCAATTATTTTTACAACCTATAATTATAGATCTACCTCCATGAAATATAGATTTGCATTTATCTAAATACTGAAGTCCAGAATAAATAATCAAAATTGCAACATTTTTATAAATTTTTTCTAGTTCTTCCGCTGATCCTAATCCATTCTGCAAAGATATAGCTGTCTCAGCATCTATATTATTTTCCTTTAAATGCTCTATAGCATTTTTTACATCATAAGCCTTTGTAGCAAAAATTATTTGATCGAAATAATTATTTTTTAATGAATCATAGCCACAAACCTCTAATTTACTTTTACCGATATTTATTACACTTATTTCTTTTAATTCACAATTCAATTGCCTTTTATCAACAACAGTAACATCGATTCCAATATTACTTAATAACAAAGATATAAATGATCCAACAGATCCACAGCCACCTATAACTGCTATTTTCATTTTTAGCCTCCTATAAAAATGTGTTATTAAATTATTTAATTATTAAGCTTGCTATTGAAAATTATCATTTCATTAAAGATTTAAGTTCTTGGATGGCCTTCTTAACCTCTTCTACTGATTCTGGATTTTCTACTACTGGAGAAATTGTTGCTTTACCTTCTTTAGCAACGTCTCTAATAATTCTTCTCATTATCTTTCCGCTTCTTGTTCTAGGTAAATCTTTAATCTTTACTATTTGCTCTGGCTCAAAGGGCTTTCCAAGTTTTAATGAGATCATATTTTTCATTTCCGTGGTTTCCTTGTTGCCTATATCTTTACCTGGTTTTGGTATTGCAAAGCAAACTATAACTTCACCTTTAATAAAATCTGGATATCCGATACAAGCACTTTCGGCAACGGAATCATGGGAATTTATTATTGTTTCTATTTCTGCTGGACCTACCCTTTTACCTGCAACCTTTATTACATCATCTGCTCTTCCTAAAATATACCACAATCCTTCCTCATCTATTAATGCGTAGTCTCCGTGGAACCAAACTCCTTTAAAGGTACTCCAATATGTTTCTATATATCTTTTTGGATCCTTCCATAATCCTCTAGTCATACTTGGAGAAGGCTTAGTTGCGACCAGATATCCAGCTTTACCTTTTACTGGATTACCATAATCATCGTATACATCAACGCTCATACCCAATCCTGGACCCCAAAGAGTTGATGGTCTTAGTTTAACAACTGGACTAGGCAATAAAAAGCAACCTAATATTTCCGTTCCTCCGCTTAGGTTTATTAATGGTCTCTTTTCTTTTCCAACGTCTCTCATTACCCAAAACCATGTATCTTCATCTATTGGTTCGCCTGTATTCCCAAATGCTCTTAAAGAGTTTAAATCATGTCTTTCTACATTTTCATTACCTAATGCTTTTAACAATCTTGCTGCAGTTGCAGCAAAACCCAAATGCGTTATCTTGAACTTCTCTATTAAATCCCATACTTTATCTTTATTTGGATAATCTAAAGCTCCTTCTAATGAGAAATGAGTAGCTCCTAAAATTTGTGTTCCCACTACTTGCCACGGACCCATCATCCATCCGATATCTGTTATCCACCATAAAATATCATTATAGCCTTTCTCCCATGCAGGCTTTATGTCTAGATTAAAGTAATGCTCCTTTGCTGGCTGCAAAATAGTTCCTGCATGACTTATTACGGCACCTTTTGGATTTCCTGTAGTTCCACTTGTAAACATGAGCAATGCTGGATCTTCAGCATCTGTTTCTTCAGTTTCAAATTTAGAGCTTTTCCCTTTTATTGCATTATCAAACCAAACATCTCTCTTATCGTTCCATTCTATATTTAACTTATCAAACCTTCTTGCAACCAATACAGTCAAATTAACATTCGAAAGACTAATGGCTTCATCGGCGTTTTTCTTCAATTCTATAATTTTTCCTTTTCTATAATATCCGTCAGAAGTAATTAGTACTTTAGAGTTTGCTGACTTTATTCTTTCTGCTACAGCTTCTGGAGCAAATCCACTAAATATAGGATTGGCTATTGCTCCAATTTTGAAAGCCGCATACATGCCAATTACTGTTTCAGGCATTAACGGAGCATATATAGAAACTACATCACCTTTCTTTACACCTATTTCTCTTAAATAATTAGATAGCTTATTCACATAATCGAGCATCTCAAAATATGTTAGTTTTACAGTTTTTCCATCTTCTCCATACCAAATCATAGCTGTTTTATTCCCGTAACCTTTGTTTATTATTCTATCTAACGCATTATAAGCCACATTAATTTTACCATTAATATACCATTTTGTCCATTCTATTCCTTGGCTAGTGTCATAAGTTTTTTCTGGCTTTCTGAACCAGTCTAATTCTAACCAATCTGGTAGATTGCCCCAAAACCAATTTAAATCATCTTGGCTTTTCTTAACTAAATCACTGTAAGAATTTATATTATATTTTTCCAAAAAAGAGGTTACATTGGCATTTCCTTTAATTTCTTCTGGGGGATACCACTCATACACCAATTTCTCCACCTATCTTTGTACACTATTATGTATATTTATATGGCCAGAGTATTTATACAAGTATCATACAAAATAAATACGGGTGTGCTAATGTCGCGAGTAGCTATAGTTGGAGCGGGTTGGTATGGTTTTAAACCCCAAACAATAGATATTTCCTTCCAAGATATGATGTTCGAATCATCATCAAGGGCATATTCGAATTTAGACCCAAGAAAAGATATTGACGCATTTGTTGATTGCCAAGAAGATATGTGGGAAGGAATTGCTATAGCAGATGAATTTGCACCAGAACCTATAGGAGGTGCTTTAAGACCTACTTATACCGTTTCTGGTGATGGATTACAAGGTATAGCCCATGCATTTATGTTAATAAAAACAGGTCACTTTAATGTAGTAGCAGTAGAATCTCATGGAAAACCGAGCGAAATAAAAACATTACAAGATATTTATAGATTTGCATTGGATCCTTTATATGTTAGGCCTTTAGATACAAAAAATCCATTGTTTTATGCTGGCCTAGATGCAATAGCATATATGAATAGGAATAACGTAAAAAGGGAGCATTTAGCAATGGTTGCGGTTAAAAATAAAACAAATGGATTAAGGAATGAAAGGGCTTCCTTTTCAACAAGGATTGACTTAGATAATGTGTTATCTTATCCCTATTCTATATATCCAATGTCAGAGTACGAAATTGCTCCATTTAGTGATGCTTCAATTACTTTTGTATTAGCAAGCGAAGAAGTTGCTAGAAAATATACGGATTTCCCTGTGTGGTTAAATGGTATTGGCTATTCAACAGAAACCGGTACTGGGGTAACTGAATGGCATGAATGGGGACGAATGAAATCCATGAAAAACTCTGCATTAATGGCATATAAATTGGCTGGAATTGATGGTAACCCTGATAAGTACTTTGATTTTGCCGAGGTAGAGGATAGATTTAGCTTTATGGAACTATTATCTTTGGAAGAATTAATGATTGCAAAGGAAGGTGAAGCCCATAAAATGTTAGAAAAAGGTGATTTTAACTTCAACGGTTATAAACCAGTTAATCCAAGTGGGGGTAGCCTATCAATGGGAGTACAGCTTGAGGCAACTGGATTGGCTAGATTGCTTGAGGCGTATTTGCAACTTAAAAATCAAGCTGGTTTACACCAATTAAAAGGTGTTTCTAAGGCTTTAGTTGCAAGTTGGAGGGGTGTTCCAACTTATACAAGCGCAGTCGCGCTTCTTTCTATATGAGGTGAGATATATGAGATCTAATTTATTTGTAAAAGATAGGGTTGCAATTGTTAGTGCAGGATTGACTAGGTTTATGAGAAGAGCGCAGGAAACACCAAGGGAGTTGGCTTGGGAAGCTTCAAAAATGGCCTTGGATTCTGCTGGGCTAACTTTAAAAGACATAGATTGCGTTGTAATGGGATCTGCACCTGATACATTCGATGGGATGCACTTCAAAGGAGAATATTTGGCTGATGGTTCTGGAGCCATAAATAAGCCAATGACTAGGGTTTATGTAGGAGGAGGGACAGGGGTTTTTGTTCCTGAAGCAGGTTACTGGCATGTAGCAAGTGGGCTATGTAAAAAAGTTTTAGTTGTAGCTGAAGAAAAAATGAGTCCAGCTCATCCCCATCCACAGTATGTATTTAAATATATCTGGGATCCGATACTGGAAAGACCATTAGATCCTAACCTAATTTGGATTTTTGCAATGGAAATGAGAAGGTATATGGCAAAATGTGGAGCCAAGAAAGAAGACATTGCTTTGGTAAGTGTTAAAAATAAGAAAAATGCATTAGATCATCCAGCAGCTTTAACTGCTGCAAATATAACAGTCGATGATGTTCTTAAAAGTGAAGTACTTGTATGGCCAGTTAACTTATTAGATATATCGCCTGTAACCGATGGGGCTGCAGCATTAGTAATGGCATCTGAAGATGTTGCAAGGGGTATTACAGATTCTCCAGTGTGGGTTGATGGAATTGGGTTTACATTAGAGAATCAACATTGGTATAATAGAGAACTTGCTTTTCCGAGATATCTTAATTATGCAGCAAGAATGGCTTATAAGATGGCTGGAATTGAAGAACCCTGGAAAGAAATAGATGTAGCAGAACCTTATGATCCTTTCGATTATAAAGAATTGCATCACATTGAGGGATTAATGCTAGCAAGACCATGCGAAGCTTGGAAACTAGCCAAAGAAGGTTACTTTAATAGAGATGGAGAATTGCCAACTAGTCCAAGCGGTGGTCTATTAGGCGTTGGTAATCCAATTGCTGCCGCTGGAGTTATGAAAGTAGCAGAGCTATTCTGGCAACTAAGATATGAAGCCGGTAAAAGACAGGTTAAGAAACCCGTGCATAAAGCTGTTGCTAATGCTTGGGGTGATTTAATGCAAGCAGCAACAGTTATTGTATTAAGTAATTAGGGGGGTGTAAATCATGAGTGTAAAGATAAATAAATTACCTGGAATTAAGCTAAAAGAAGATGAAATGTATTCTTTGATCGGATTAGTAGAAGATAGGCCTCAGGCAAAATACGACTTTGCTGCAGGAACAACCATTTCTAAGTTCCTGATAGGATTAAAAGAAGGAAAGTTACTTGGAAGGAAATGTCCAAAATGTGGCAGAATATTTGTACCTCCTAGATCATACTGTGAATGGTGTCACGTGGCTACATCTGAATGGGTTGAGGTGCCTCAAACAGGTCAAATACATACTGCAACAATTACGTACATTTCGTCAAAGAGAGAGAAAATAGCAAAGCCTCTTGTTGTTGGAACAATAAAGCTCGATGTACCTGGATATAGAGATGACGAATATGAGTTTGCGGGGTTATTCCATAAAATATGTATTGATCCTGAAGATGTAATAAATGGAAAAGCAATTGGAATGAAAGTTAAAGTCAAATGGAAACCTAAGGAACAAAGGACAGGTAGCGTGTTAGATATAGAATGTTTTGAGCCTTATTAGGGGTGATAATATGAGTTATGATAAAAAGGGTAGATTGGAGGATTTAATAATTTTCCCAGGAGAGCAAGAAGTTGAGAAATATGTATATACGCCTGGAATTCAAGGAGTTGATTTTGCCAAAGGACTTATTGAAGGTAAAATTATGGGAATGAAATGCAAAGACAACAAAGTATATGTTCCACCAAAAGCCTTTTGTCCAGACTTTGAAGAAGGAAGCCTAATTGAAATAAACGACGATTGGATTGTATTATCATACACCGTTATCTATAGCGATATGTATGGAAACAAATTGGATAAACCCAAAGTAATTGGTGTAGTGAAGCCTAAAAACGGAGAAGGAGGAATCATTCACTTCTTAAACATATCAATAGAGAAGCTAAAAATTGGTATAACAGTAAAACCAGTTTTTAGACCAAAGAATGAGAGAAAGGGTAATATTAACGATATATTATATTTCGAATAAATGTTAAACCGAAAAGTTTTTAAATTAATTTATTTTTTATATAATAGGCGGTGCCTATTGAAGTAGGTAAATTGGGGAATTCGAAATCTGTATCTAAGGGGGTTTTAGTTGGTCTTATAGTTTTTGTTGTTGTTATAGCTTTTTTAGGAATATATCTTGGCCATTTAAGATATAATGAAGTTAAAAAAACTTTCTCGAGTGTTTCAACAACATCTACATCTATGATTTCAATACTAAGTCCAATTTCTCCTTCGACAAAAACTATAGAATCCAATCAATCAATTAGTGTATATTTATCTGGACTTATTCAGGGAAAAGGAAATTATGCTGTAGTTTATGACGGAAATGGTTCCATAATCAATACTACTTCTCAATATCCGAATATATTTTACAGATATCCTGGAAGCTATTTATTATATTATGAAACTTTCAATAATGGAATTTTAACCGGTTCTTCCTCACAAAACTTAATTGGTATATCAGTTTATCCAAATGTACCGGCCAATATTTCACAATATATAACTGTTCCAGTTATCACATTTAACATAACTAAAAACCCAACAGCACCAGTTTTCACAACAGGTGAAGAAGTTTATCTATCAGGAGGTTTTCTACAGCCACCATCTGGTCAAAACATGACGATTTATGAGTATATATGGAATTTTGGTAATGGAAAAACACAAACAGTTATGGCAAATCAATCAACTCTATTACCTGAAACAAATCCAGTTAGTGTAACTTACACCTCACCAGGTTTATATGCAGTTTCATTAACAATAACAACTAAAAATGTATCATCAGGCAAAACTTATAACTATACAACATATCAAACTGTTGCAATATCTGGTATTAATCTAACATTTTCATTATTTAAAACTACATCTAATATACCAAATCCTGGAACTATTATAGTAGCTGAAAACGTACCTGGTGGACCATATAGCTTCGATCCAGATATAGATTTAGAGGTAGTTGGAGAAGAAATTATAAGAAATATATTTTCAACCCTTGTAATCTATAATGGATCTAGCACGAACAAATTTTTACCAATGGCAGCAGAATATTTACCAACAGTTGGTAATTGGTCTCAAAGAGACATTTATGGAGGTATTTCACCAAACTATACAGTTTATACATTTAAGATTAGACCAGATTTAAAAGCTGCTAATGGCGATCCTATCACAGCATACGATGTATGGTATTCTATCATTAGATCTTTGTTATGCTCAGGTGGAGTACCACCAACGCCAGGTTATTCATTGGCTCAATATTTAATACACAATTATAGTGAATTTATGCCAATAGTTTCATCTCCAAATGACACTCAAGGATTTAATGAAATAATTAACTCAGTTCATTATAATAACCTAACAAACACAGTTACTTTTAATTTAACGACTAGTGCTAATCCACAATTGTTCTTTAGTATCTTAACAGAATCGGAAGGCTCCGTTTTAGACGCCAAATGGCTAGAGGAGATTGGAGATGGAATTAATTTTACTCCACAAGGTTTCTTTGAATACGAGCAAACGTGCAACGGAGGTAACTATAATACTCAAGTGCAATGGGATCCAATGTCAACTGCACCATATATGATAAAAAGCTATACTCCTGGGCAAAGTATAATTTTAACTCCAAATCCATATTGGCCTACTAACATACAAGATATACCAAAACCAAATGAAACTATTGTTATTTATTGGGTAAAGGATCCAAACACTGCATATTATATGTTTACAAGCGGTCAGGCTGATATCTTAACTAATATACCATCACAATACATACCTGAGATAGAAAACTATGAATCCCAGGGACAGGCAGTTATTTATATATATCCTACATATACAGAAAACTTCTTTGCGTTTACGTTAAATACGAACACAACAATGCTAAAGGATATAAATCCAAGTTATAATATACCAAGCTATTATTTTGCAAATCCATTAGTTAGAAAAGCTTTTGCATATGCCTTTAACTATACACAATACATAAATGATATTTTAGGCAATGAAAAATATCATATAAACTTTGGAAACAGCTATTGTGGGATATTAATTCAAGGACTGGACTATTATTTCCCACCTAACTATTTTAACGGTTGCCCAACATTTAACTTGACATATGCTAAACAATTAATGGAAGAATCAGGTTTCTATAATATAAGCGTTAACTTCCCAATAATAGTATCAAGCGGAGATACTGTTGATTTCACAGCAGCAGAAATGTGGGCACAGAACTTGCATGAAATGGATCCAAATATACAGGCAGTTCCATTATATATGCCTTTCGTCACAATGTATGCATACGACTCCATATATGGTCAAAATCCAATGCCTATATTTTATATGGGTTGGTCTCCCGGAACTCCAACTGCTTTAGAGTTTGTACAGGGAATGATAGAGCAAGGGGGACCCTATGCTGCACCTGATGGAGTTAATGCTACGTACTTAAGCTTACTAAGCCAGTATTTTGATACAAAAAATACATATTTGGCTAATTTGTTTGCTAACGAAAGCTATGAATATAGCCTATTAAATAATATTTCCATGAAGGCTATGGCCGCTGAAGTAGCAGGAAATATTACTGGAGCTTCTATCCTTTATAGAAAAGTTGATCAAATGGTAATTAATTTATATTTATATGTTTATACTGTTCAGCCAACGAATATGTGGATAGTTAAGCCCTATATAAATGGTTATAATAATCAAATATCATGGGAAGAAAACCCTCTTGCTAACGCAGCTATGGACAGCGTTTATTGGTGGTGGATTAAAGAATAAATATACAATAATATGCATTTTGATAAATTTGGTTTTTCTATTTTATAATTTTCTCAGTCTGTTTAGTAGGTTTAATATGGGAAAGTTTAAATATTTATGCTTATTTATATACTATAATGTGTACAGGTGAAAATGTATGGAAGGAGAATTGTTTTCTTATAAGAAGATAATGAAGATGAATAAGGAAGGGTTAGAAAATCCTGAAAAGTTTTGGAGGGATAGATTAAATTTAATTTCATGGTTTAAAGAGCCAGTAAAAATACTTGAAGGAACTCCACCTTATGAAAAATGGTTTGTTGGAGGGATATCTAATTTAGCATATAATGCTGTTGATAGGCACTTACCTAATGAAGCAAATAAGGTAATCTTCTATTGGATGGACGAGAAAGGAAATACCAAATCGGTAACCTACCAGGATCTATACTATGAAATGAACAGGGCAGCTCATGTTTTAAAAGAAATGGGTGTAAAACATGGAGATACTGTATCTATGCTTATGTCAAGTTCTCCAGAAGCTGTTGCATTTGGTTTAGCGGTTCATAGATTAGGAGCCATAGCAGTAATTCATTATGTAGGTTTGACTGATGAAATTATTGCTACAAGATTTATCGATACAGGGTCTAAGTATGCTATAGTGTTTGCTAATACTATCAATGCAGGGTCTGAAATAAACATAAAGAAATACTTTGACAATGTAGCAAATAAATTTAACCTACCAGTTGAAAAAGTTCTTGTAGTAAGTAGAGGAAGTTCTAATTTTGATTTAAAGCAAGGTAGAGATATGGTCTATGAAGACATAGCACCTAAAGGTAAGGTTTATGTTCCACCTGAACCTGTTGAAGCTAATGAAGTTGGAACGATCTATTATACAAGTGGTACTACTGGTAAACCTAAAGGTATTACTCAAACCCAAATAGGCTATCCAATATCTTTAAACTGGACCTTTAAAGGATTATATGATTTAAGGCCCAATGATGTATGGTGGACTGTTTCTGCTCTAGGTTGGCCTGTATGGCCCATGGCTAATCTATATACAGCTCCTGTGTCTGGAATAACTTCTGTGCTTTTCGAAGGCTATATAGGGGCGAGGCCTGACCTTTGGTCCAGAATAATAGAAAGATTCAATGTTTCATTGATTTGGTCATCAACTACATCTCTATACACTTTAAGGTCTTTAGGAGAAGAATCTGTAAAGTCTGGTGATACTTCATCTCTTAGAATAGTATTAAATACAGGTGAAACACTAAATGTCGGGTTTTTCAATTGGTTAAGAGAGCAGCTACCAGATGTATATATTGGGGATGCTTATTGGTTTACTGAGCATTTATCACCAGCAGCAGCTACCCCTTATGGTATAGGAGAAATACCATATAAACCAGGTTCTACTGGAATAGAATTTCCATTAAGCAAAGTAGTTATAGTAGATGATGATGGAAACCCATTACCTCCAGGCAAAAAAGGCTACATAGTTTTGAAGCCATATTCTCCAGCTTTGGGTAAGATGTGGAACGATCCAAACCTAGAAAGATATAGCAAAGTATATACATCAAGATTCCCAGGATATGTGTTCTTTGGAGACTATGGATTTGTTGATTCTGATGGGTATCTATTTGTTTTAGGAAGAGCAGATGATGTATTAAAACCAGGCGGTGAAAGAGTAGGTACAATGGAAGTTGAAAGTTTAATCGGAAATCATAAAGCAGTTGCAGAAGTTGCTGCGACAAGCATGCCATCATTTGAAGGTAAAGGAGAAAAGCTTTTACTATTTGTAGTGCCAAGAAAGGGCTACCAACCAGATGAAAAATTATCTAATGATCTCAAAGAATATGCCAAGAACTCAGGATTCATAATTGATTATATAGTATTTGTTAATAAACTACCTAAGACTAAAAGTGGTAAAATAATGAGAAGACTATTGAGAGCAACTGTTAGAAATGAACCGTTAGGAGATATTTCAACCCTCGATGATCCTGCTGCATTCGAAGATTTGAGAAGGAGATATGAAGAATTTAAGAAAGCAATGACAAGCTAGAACGAGGTATCGAATAAATGGCAAACAAATTTGAATTATTAGATAAACCAATTCATTCTTTTTTTGATGAAATTTCAGAAAAAATACCAAATAATTGTGCATTAATTCAGCTTGAAAATTATCATTGCTATACATGGAAAGATCTAAAGACATTATCAGATAAAACAGCTAATTATATAATTAACAATGGTTTTAAAAGTAAACAAATACTTTTTGCAGCTCACAATACTATAGATGCTGTTATTGGATTACTTGGAATAATGAAAAGCAATAATATGGCTGTGCTAGTAGATCCATTAACAATTTCAGAAGACTTATTGCAAGAAATTGAAGGAAAAGATATTAAAATGGCATTAGTTTCTTGGCAATTTTATGAAAGAGAAGCAATTACTATGAAAAAAGCAGGAATTAATGAAACAATAGTACTGGATGGTCAAGTAAAAGAAAACGAAGAAGGACCAAAAGTACATTATATAAAAGACATAATAAACCAAAAGACTTTTAATAATAATTTAGAGACAAACTTAAATAATACATCAATAATAATGTATTATGCTGGTATAGCCGGAAGAACCATGCAAACCTATCATACATATAAAGGATTATCCTATGCTGTGCAAGCGTTATCAAAAACAATTTCATTTGATTTTAAGCCAAATTCGCTTGTCGTCTCTCCAATAACTCACGTACTAGGTCTAGAAGTAAGCTTATTGGTTCCGCTCTTAAATGAAGGAAAAACTATAATGGTTCAAAGATGGGATGCCGATTTGGTTAGTAATTCTATCAAGTATCTTGATATTAATTTTATTTCAGGAGCACCAATGATTTTTGATTCTTTAATAGAAAGTGTTGAAAAGAATAATTATGATTTTAAAAATACAATAAAGTTAGGTATATCTGCAGGAGCTCCGCTCAGGCCAGAAACACAAGATAAATTCTTTAAAATGTTTAATTCTCCATTAGTGCAGGCATATGGTATGACAGAATCTTGGGTTATTACATACCAACCAAAAGAACTATATCAAATTAAAAATACATTAGGTATACCAATTTATGGAGCAAAAATTAGAATTGCTGATCCAAACAATCCAACAATAGATGTTAAAAAAGGTGAAGCAGGTGAATTGTTGGTCAGCTGTCCATGGTTAATGAAAGGATATGAAGATGAGAAGGAAACTAACAATGCGTTTTATCAAGAATGGCTTAAAACTGGAGATTTGGTTGCAATGGATAATAATCTGCTATATTTTAAAGGAGTCAAAAAAAGAATGCTCAAATATAAAGCATATCCTATCTTTCCAAAGGACTTGGAAAACATATTGCTCAAGCACGAAGCTGTAAAAAATGCATACATTTATGGAGAAAAGGATCCAGAAGTAGGTGATATTGTTACTGCAAAGGTTATATTAAAGGATGAATATAAAGGTAAAATTAAGGATGAAGATTTAATTAAGTTTGTTAACTCTAAAGTTGCTTTCTATAAAAAAATAAGGAAGATTTATTTCGTAGATAAATTTTAATTTTTTTAAGTTTTAAATTATGATGATAGTGTAATGTTAATTAAGCTTAATATGAAAAACATTAACTTTTTAATGAAAATTCTATATAAATAATAAAAATTTATGTTGGATACCAAAAGCATAATTGGCTTTTAATAATATTATAATAAACTGTTATCGCATAACAAGAAATCTTAATAAAATTTTAGACTTTCTATTTATAGCAAAAATAAGATTAAAATCAACCCAAATAATCTTTCATTAAACTATTTAATTCTAATATTTATAATAGTTCAGGGGATATAATTTGGAAAAAGATATATTAAATTATATTAATAATTTAAAAGATGAAGCAATAGATACTTTGATTAAATTGTTAAAAATACCTGCTATAAGCCCTGATTTCGGAGGAGAGGGCGAAATAGATAAAGCCCAAGCATTAGTAGAAATATTAGAGCAAAAATTTAATTTTGATAAGATAGAAAAGTTCTATGCAAAAGATTTAAGAGCTAAAGAAAAAATAAGACCTAATATTATTGCAACATATAAAGGGGATGAAGAAAAATCATTATGGATAATAACTCACTTAGATGTTGTTCCTCCAGGAGATCTTAAAAGTTGGACTGTAAGTAATCCATTTGAACCAAAAATATTTGAAAATAAATTGTATGCAAGAGGTTCTGAAGACAATGGTCAGTCATTAATTTCATCTTTATATGCAGTCAAAGCAATAATGGATAAAAATATTAAGACGAAGAGGACAATAAAGTTAGCTTTTGTAAGCGACGAAGAGGCTGGATCTAATTATGGATTAAAATATTTGCTAAATAATCACAACGATTTGTTTAACAAAGAAGATTTTTATCTTATTCCAGATGCTGGTAACAGTGATGGTACTTTTATTGAAATTGCAGAGAAATCAATATTGCAATTTAAAGTAATTGTTAAAGGTAAGCAAGTACATGCCTCTACTCCAGATTTAGGGTTAAACTCTCATAGAGTTTCATTATATTTAGCTATGCAGATAGATGAAATGCTACATAACACTTTTAAGAATGAAAACAGCCTGTTTGATCCTCCATATTCAACTTTTGAGCCAACAATGGTAAGTAATGGTTCTTCCTCGCCAAACATTATACCAGGAGTGCATGAAACAGTTTTTGATTGCAGGGTAATTCCTGAATATAAACTCGATGATATATTAGATTGCGTAAACAAATCAATTATAAATATGAAAGGAAAATACAAAAAGGTTTTTAACAAATCAGAGTTGCCAGATATCAGTCTAGAAATTATAGATAAAATGGAATCTCCAAAACCAACAAATCCGAACAGCAATTTGGTTATAGAAATTAAAAAAATAATCAAAGAACTGAGAAATAAAGATGCAAAAATAGGTGGAATTGGAGGAATTACATTTGCCTCTTTTTTAAGAGCTTATGGTTATGAATCGGTTGTATGGTCAACTATCGATGATGTAGCTCATCAACCTAACGAGTATGCAATCATAGATAATCTTATAAATGATTCAAAGGTATTTGCCATGCTTATGTTAAGATTAATGTGAGAAAATGATTAAATATCAAAAAGATATAAAATTGGAGAATTTGGTTAGATGTGTTATATTATCCTTAAATATGGATTATATAAAACAAGACAATGTTTTCATAATACGCAGTTTTAATACAAAAACAAAAGCAGTTGCTAGAATTTATTCTATTCCCTCTGCTATTAGATATGTAATGAAAATTGAGCCTATATATGTTATTGAAATCATAAGTGAAAAATTTGATAAACTTACATATGATGAAAAAGTAAAAGTAATAATTCATGAATTATTACATATACCTATAGGTTTTACTGGAGGCTTAAGGCCTCACGGTGACAAAGTAAATGAAAGAATAGTTAACAAGCTATTTAAAAAAATAAACTTAGAAAATTGTATTTATTAATTTTATTTATACATATTGAACCTTAAAGAACTAAGCATTTAAAATCAGAAATTATAGTCTTAGAAAGTTATAATTTTCATTTTGTAATGGTTTCCTTATAAACTTTTACCTTCTTTCATTTTAGTTAAATTTGATGAAATGTTTGATAAGGTCCTCAACATCCTTTTTTAAGGAGAAGAACAACATTTATCCTTATTTTTTCATAATTAACTTCATAAATTCCTTCAGGCATTGCAGGAGTAATAATAATCAGCTCCTGCTCCTTATCTACAGCAAGTTGATCTGAGAGAAGCATATAATCCCCATGTTTTACTTAAAACAAACATTAAAAGCATTACCAACTTAAAAGAGAAGGTTTGTTGTTTATTTTATCAACAAAATTTATACCTATAATGAATCATCTAATTTATGTCCAATATGTTTTCGAATTGATCAAATTAAATTAACGATTTGAAACATAAACAAATCCACAAATTTTTCTTATGAATAAAAGTATAAATCGGCTTTTTGCTATAAGGGCTGAAGCTGCGAAAGCATTTAGGATTGCTAAACTACAGCTATATTCAATAAATAAAAAGATTCTAAATTTATTGAGAATGTATTTAAAAAACTTTTAATTATTTGAAATTATAATCCAGAGAGCTTTTTAGCATTATTTATTAATTCTGGTAATTTTTGTTTTAAATCTGTTTTAATAGCAAGTAATTCAGCAGCAGGAGGGCCTCCTCCTTGTATTGCTCCAACTAAATGAGATCCAGCGGTCCATACTTGAAGCAATCTAGCGGCTCTCAATCTTTGTTCAGGTGTATAATTTTCTGATCCGCTTAGAGACTTTGAGACTAAATCACCTATGCCTTCAATTTTTAAATCATTGACTGATGGTGCATTAACAACTATTCCTCCACCGATATCAGCTGCATCAACTATAACTTCTTTCAGATGATCGACAGCCTCTAGTTTTGTCAAATTAGCTAAATCTGTATCTGGTATATAAGCCCCGCTTTCATGTCTCCAAGCCTTTGCCATAGCTGAAATTCCTACAGAATATGCAACCTCTCCATGTCTTTTCATATTTAACAACTTGTCCTGAATATAACTTGAATTTAATATACCATTAGCATCAGCCATTAAAGCTGCTGAGCCTATAATAACATCCGCAAAACCAGCTTTGCATGGCCCCCCTCCAGCCCTATGATGAGCTATGAAATAGCTTAGTAGCTTATCAGTAAAATCAAATTCTCCACTCATAAAAACTCTTTCCCAGGGAATAAATACATCATCAAAGATAACAATGTATGTACTTCTATGACCATATATTAATGGATAATCTCCTTCTGCTTTACTTTCATATGAAACCTTTTTAAGTATATCCATAGGACTCCAACTAGCTATATAATAGATTCCTTTAGTTTCTGGTTTTACTGCAAATGCTACAGAATAATCTTTTTCCTTTTCGCTCATAGCCCTTGTTGGTACGACTAGCAATTCATCGGAAGTTGCTGCCCCTGTTATATGCATTTTGGTGCCTCTTACAATTATTCCATCATCTCTTCTTTCGACTACATGCAAATAAGTCATATCGTTATCTTTCAATTCTATAGGTTTCTTTGATCTATTGCCTTTTACATCTGTCATAGCTGTTTCAACTGTCAAGTCATTCCTTTGCACATTTTTAAGCCATTCAACAAACCTTTTATGATATTCTGTGCCATATTTTTTATCTATATCATATGTTGCTGGAAAGAGCGCATTAATTCCATCATGACCAGTGCATCTATAATTGCAATTTCCTACTTTATAATTTAAAATCCTTTGTGCTTCTGCTCTTCTCATTAAATCATCAATACTTTGCTCAACATGTACAAATCTATTTATTTCTTCATTATCAAAACCTGTTGCTGTAAATATACCTTTATAGCTTTTATCTAAAGCCAATTCGTATGTTTTCTTTATAACTTCTATAGATGGTTTAATTATAGGATTATTAATTATATCATTAACCTTTTCTCCATTTATAAAAATATTTAATTGTGAAGACCTTTCTTTTAACCTAGATATAAATCTATCTGGACCCAAAAGAACCATTATTAAGCGCCCAGATTTTGTATACACTTTGAAATATAAATAGCTTAAAAATAAAAAATAATGAATATATATTTAAAATTATGATTTAGTCCACCAGAAGTACCAACTATCCCCCGCACCATTAAACGATGGATTTTCTTCCCATGCTAATATATTTCCTTGGTATGCATGCATGTATGGTTTAATTGCCCAATATTGGTTTTGTTGTATTGTATATACATACATGTATAGATTTATTGCCATTTGTTCGGCCTCTTTGTATAGATTTATTGCTTCAGTTAAATTACCAGATAAATCGGCTTTATCAGCTTGCTGCAATAAATTGTTCATTTCCTGAAATTCTTGGGCTTCTTGCCAAATAATTGCTCCTACTTTAGCATTTCCTGTGCTATTAAAGTATGTAGATAAATTATTTAAATAAGTTACATTCCATCCATCAGGTGACGGATAAGCTCCAGTAGCTAAATATATTGAATCTGCTGCAAAGCTAGCTGTTGGATAACCTGATATCCAGCCAAGATAATATATGGACATAGGGTTTTCGCCTGGAATCATGTAACTTATTATTGTTGAGAAGGGCTCGTATAATGGTGTAGCATGTATGTTTGGATCTATTTGATGCAATGCTTGCACCCACATTTCTGCTGCTGTGAAATCAACAGTATCACCGCTTGATACAATTATTGGGAAGTTAACGCTTATATTATAGAAGCCTGATTCTTCCATTAATTGTTTAGCATATGTCAAGTTAAATGTTGGGCAACCTGTTAATTGAGACGGTGGTACTGAATAATCAATTCCAGGTAATAAAACTCCGCACCATGGTTGTCCAAAGTTTACATTATATTTTTCATTGCCTAGTATATCATTTATGTATTCTGTATAATTAAAAGCATATGCAAAAGCTTTTCTAACTAATGGATTTGCAAAATAGTATGAAGGTATACTATAAGATGGATTTATTTGTTTTAGCAACTGTTCACTTACATTTAGATTGAAATCATAATACCATACATTGAGAGAGGGAAACCCATATATCTTGGCTTTACCTTGAGATTGCAATTGTTCAAGCTTTGGTAAATATGGAGAGATTTCTATTTTCGGAAATGTTACTATATCAGCCTCTCCGCTTGCTAACATATTTAAAGCTGTTGTTGGATCCTGAACCCAATCTATAATAATTGTATTGTTTGGCTTAGGGAAATAAGTTATATTGCTAGGCCAATATGGGTTTGGATTTAACACAACGCTTTCACCTGGAGTAAATGATGCTATATAATATAACCCAGTAAAACCAGCGTTTGAAGAAGGCCATTGAACCTTAGTATTATAATTTCCTGCGTTGCAAGTTTGTTGGTATTGATAAAATGATTGAGCTAATTCTGTATAGTTTCCATCATATAATCCCGTTAAGTTTAATCCATCACCCACTTGGTTCAACCATTTTGCATCTATTACATAATCAAATGAAGTCATAACATTAAAGAAAAACGTTGGATTTACTGGCTGAATTAAATGGAAAGTAACGGTATTTGTTTCGTTACTATATGATATTGAATTGATTATATATTCTGCCCCCAATGAATCGTTAGGGGACTTAACTATAAAGGTAGAAAAATTGTAATTAGGAACAGTAAATGGAGCTAAATAAGTTCCCTCTGCCCCAGGAAAACCTCCAGCGCAGACAAGCATTCTTATCATTGTATACCATACATCATATGCAGTTATAGGATCTCCATTAGATGCCTTTAAACCAGGCCTTATTTTGAATATATATATATTGTATAATTAGGGGAAATTGCACCATACATATATCTATCTGTTACATTAGACCAATTGCCAACTGTTGGTATGTATTCTGCTATCATTGGTATAAATTTAGTTGTACTAGATTGATAATACCATATTAAAGAACCATATATATTATTTATCACTTCCTGGCTTATAGTATCAATCCATAAAGATGGATCAAAAGTGAAAGATCCTCCAGGAACAACCTCAGCATCGATTATTGTATTGGGATTTGAAACACTCAATAGACCTGAATATAAACTAAATTGTTCTTCTTGAGAAGAAACTGCAACAGTTTGATATACTGTATAATTATAAGTTTTACCAGATGAAATGTTTTCTGTAACAATAGTTAAAGATATTGGATAAAGACCAGGTTTATTAAATAAAACTGCTATAGAGCTTTTTACAGGCTCTATATAGCTAATATTGCCAGAACCGGTTAAATATGCTTGAATTGCATAGCCCGTAGAATTCTTTGAAGGTATAATTATATTTGTTCCATTGCCTAATGATAATATGTATTCCTTTATAGTAATATTTATTCCTGAAGGTGGTTGCAAAAACCCAAGTGATATATTAAACTGTTTACCTGATGTTAATATAGAACCGCTACTTAATGATATAACAGGTATTGTTAATAAATTTGATTGATTAAAGTTTAAAAATGGAAATACTATAATTTGAATTAAATTCTTTGATGAACTTCCTAAGAACTTGTTATTATTATATAAAATATAATATAAAAAGTATTGGCCTGGATAATTAAAGCTTACATTAAAGCTACTACTGCTTACATTTAATATATAACCTTCTCCATCATAAACTAAAGCATAGTCACCTGGTTTAAAGTTAGGTATATTTACTTCTAATGGTTGATTAACTTGTATAGAATAACTTTCCGGCATTAGAGGCTGTAAGTTTGAAATGACTGAAACATTTTGATATTGCGTTGTAACTCTGCTTGTTAAAGTAGATGAGATTGTTTGTGTAGGAATTTTATTTTTATTTAAATTATTAACATAATTATATGTTCCAGTTAAAATGACAACTAAAACTAAAAGAACAGATAAAGTTCCGAGAAGATTTTTCTTCGAAATATTCCTCTTAACACTAATACCGCCGAGCGCAATACACAATCACCTGTCCTTTTCTGTTTTATAAGGTACAGTATATAAGCTTTTCTAAAAATATATAATATAATTTTTATTATAATATATCTATAAAATAATTAAATTATATGATATAAAAGTCATATAAACAGTTTATAAAAGTTATCCATAACCCCCTCCTCCTGGAGTCTCAATTATTACTTCATCATCAGCAAATAATTCTATAACAGATAAAGGTTTTATATCTTCAATATTTCCATTTTTCCTCTTTATAGTTAGTTTTGATGGCTTGCCTGGCTTTCCATTAAATAAACCATATGGATTTGTTAAAAATCTGCTAGACATAACTGCCAACCTAGCTGGGTATAATACCTTGAATGAACGTACTATTCCATCTCCTCCTCTATGCTTTCCTTCTCCACCGCTTCCTTCTCTTATTTTATATGAAGTAAAAAACATCGGATAAGTAGATTCTGTTATTTCTATTGGAGTATTCATAGTATTCGTCATATTAGTGTGTACACCAGAAACGCCATCTCCATTTGGCCTGGCTCCGCTACCTCCTCCTATAGTTTCATAATATGCCCATGGTTTCCCATTTTTGTCATATCCGCCAAGCATAACATTCATCATTGTGCCAGATGAAGCAGCTGGAATCCTATCTGGCATTGCTTTTGAAAGAGCAAGTAAGATTACGTCTACAATTCTTTGGCTGGTCTCTAAATTTCCTCCTGAAACTGGTGCAGGAGGAGTTGCGTTAAGTAATGACCCCTCATCTGCTATAACGTTTATAATTGAATATAGACCTTCATTAGTAGGTATATCACCTTTCATTAAAGATCTAATTGCGAAAGATGATGCAGCAAAAGTTACTCCAAATACTGCATTTAAAGGCTTTCTAAGTTGCTTAATTAATTTTGGATATAATATTGTAACATTATTTTCTGTAATTTTCACATTAACGTTAATATTGACTAAACCAGATAAATCTGTACCTGTTTCTAAATAATCTTCTGCAGTAAATTCACCTTTTGGCCAAGTTGATATTTCTTTTAATGCTAATTCTCTTCCATATTTAATTGAATTTTCCCACCCATCGATTGTTTGATCAAGCCCATATTTGTCTATTAATTCTTTAACTCTCTTTATACCTGTCAAATTAGCTGCTATTTGGGCCTTAAGGTCGCCTTCATTTGTTAAAGGAGATTTTACATTTGCCAAAAACATTTTTAATATATCCTCTCTAATTTCTTCTTTTTCTACCAATTTTACTGGAGGAACTATTTCCCCTTCTTCATAAATAGTTGTTGCTTGCGGATTAATACTACCAAAAACCGGCCCTCCAATATCTACGTGATGAGCCTTATTTGCAGTATAACCGATTAATTTACCTTTATAATAAATTCCAGATATAACTGTTACATCATTTAGATGAGTTCCTGTTAAATAAGGATCGTTTGAAAATATCATGTCTCCTTCATTTAATTCTATTCTTTCCTTTTCGAGATAATCTAGTAAATTCTTTATACCTACCCTTAATGAACCTAAATGAACAGGTATATGTTCCGCTTGAGCAACTATTCTTTCATTAGCATCTATTATTGCACAACTATGATCTGCTCTTTCCCTTATATTTGGAGATAATGCAGATCTTCTCAAAGCTACTCCCATCTCTTCCGATATAAATGAAGTAGCTCTATGTATAATTTCCCATGAAACCATAATCTATCACCTCTTCAAAATAACAGTTCTATGAGGACCTACTTCTCCTTTCCAACCTCTTGGAATAACAATTGTTGAGCTATATTCATCTATAATTGCAGGCCCTTTAATTTTACATCCTCTAAGCAAAGAATCTCTTTCATAAACTGGTACTTCATCCCAGGATTTGCTTATATATGCTTTCCTAAAGCCTTTTTCCTTTAATTCAATGTCTTCCTTAGCTTCTCCCAAAGAAGGCTTTGGTCTAACTCTGATCCCAAATACTCTTGACATAACAATTTCTATAGGTCTATTTAATGTAAACCCATAAGTATTATAGTGCACAGTTGCAAAGCTTTTTTCTATTGATTCCTTATCTAATTTTTCAGGAGCGGTAATTGTTAATTCGTATCCTTGACCTTGATATCTTACATCTAATAATCTTATAAAGTAATCTAAGGTTCCCACTTTCTTAACTAATTCTTTTTCAAGATTATCAAAAGCATCTTGTAAGTCTTTTGGAAAAGCCAATCTAGCCTCAAATTTAGAGTCTGCCATCAAAAGGCCTAATGCACTAAATAATCCAGGCTCAGGAGGTATAATAACTTCTTGCGAACCTAATTCTTCTGCTAACATAGCTGCATGTTGTGGACCTGCGCCGCCAAATGCTATTATTGAAAATGAAGACGGGTCTAAACCCCTTTCTACAGTTACCAATCTTACAGCTCTAGCCATTTCTAAATTTATTAATTCAAGAGCTGATATAGATATTTCCTCAGGATCACCTAAATTTGATAAAGCTTTTCTGGCTAATTCTACGTTTAAGTTAACTTCTCCTCCTGCAAGCTTATTGCCTATTCTACCTAATAGCAAATTAGCATCTGTTATTGATGCTTTATCTCCGCCCTTGCCATAAGATGCAGGGCCTGGATCAGCTCCAACACTTATTGGGCCAACCCTTAATGCATTAGCTTCATCTTTCCATATAACCGTACCTCCTCCTGCTGAAACCTCAGCTAAATCGATAAATGGGAATCTAACAGGATAGCCAGAGCCTTTAATAGTTCTTCCGTGATGTGCTTCTCCTCCTACTTCGTATTCTGTTGTTATTTCCAACTTACCATCAATTATTGCACTAGCTTTTGCTGTTGTTCCTCCCATATCAAATCCTATTGAATTTTTAATTGAAAGCATGTTTGAAAGTTCTGCAGCAGCTATAGCACCAGCTGCAGGACCAGATTCAATCATTTGCACAGGCCTTTCCGATGCATCTATTGTATTAACTAATCCTCCAGAACTTGACATTATATAAATCTTTTCTGTCCCAAATTCTTTTAAGGAAGAGGAAAGCATGTCAATATACCTAGATACTATTGGCCTTAACACAGCATTAACTACAGTTGTCGATGTTCTTTCATATTCTCTTGGTTCTGGAGCTATCTCATTAGATATAGTCACATATTTAAAATATCTGTTTAATATTTCTTTAGCTTTAATCTCATTTATTGGATTTATGTAAGAATGAAGATAGGAAACTGCAACACTTTCTACATTGTTTTTTACTAATTCATTAGCTATATTTATTATCTCATCCTCATCTATATCTTTAATTATCTCTCCATTTACACTAACTCTTTCGTTTACTTCATATCTGAATTTCCTTGGAATTAATGGTCTCGGTTTAGTAAAGAAAAGATCATAAAGCTTAGGCCTATTTTGCCTACCAATTTCTATTATGTCTTTAAAACCATTTGTTGTTAACAGTGCAGTATTTGGAAGTTCTAATTTAATTTGACCTAATATTGCATTAGTAGCGATTGTGGTTGCATGTAATAATTCAGGTATTTTAATTCCTTTTACTATTTGATTTAAGGCATTTACTATGCCTATTTCGGGCTTTGCTGGCGTTGTAGAAACTTTGGAGACTTTCATGGCACCATTAGAATCAATATATATTGCATCAGTAAAAGTTCCTCCTACATCTACCCCTACTATTATATTACTCATCTTAAACCCAATCTAAAGTAATAAAAAAGAACTTAAAAAATTAAACGATTATGATTTCTTAGGAAATGCTAGACTTATTAAGACTATTATAATATTTATTAATAGCCCTATAAATCCTACATATAAATCATGGTATAGCGTTGTTGATATAACCTTATAGTGATTAGCATATAGGGTTACAAATATAGAAATTAAAGATCCAATCCATAGACCTGCAATTGCAAATTCTTTTCTTATAAACTTGAAAAATGGATGTATCACAGCTATTGGCAAAAACTGCAAAATTACTTCAGCGCCAACTAAATAGAATTGAAACGCATAGGTCATTGGAATTACTTGCAACAGTGCCAATGATAAGAGAGTAAATATAACAGCAGCCCATTTAGCTACTTGAGTTTGACCTTTAGCCGATATGTTTGTTTTAACCATTCTAGCCAAATCTCTCCCTGTCATGTTACCAACAGTTACAGCCATTAAAGCAGCTGGCACTAAGCCTCCAACAAATATACCTAGCAAAGCTAATCCAGCCAGCCAAGGGGGTACTAAGGAAACCAATAGGCCTGGAATCACATATAGCCCCCTTGATGCTGCTGGCAATTGAAATACAAAGCTATGAACTGATGGTATTTTGTAAACGGCTATAGCCA
>PNIA01000002.1 GCA_002877855.1 Caldisphaera sp. | reverse complement strand
GGGCAATGCCTCGTGACCTTGGTGAAGCCCAAGGGCTGAGAATTGAATATAAATTCATTAAGATTCAATGAAGCCCAAACACCTTTTTAAGATTTATTTGACTCGTTGTTAAATTCTTCATATACATATCTTCCTCCTCTTAGATATGAAAATACAGCTCCTATCAATACAACAACAACTGATATATATAGGGAAGCTCTTAAACCATCCATAAATGGATTTCCCAATACAGTTGGTAAAAATGTCTTAGAGTTTAGAGCATTTAATACGCTTTGCGGTAAAGATGATGCAATATTGCTTGGCAGAGCAGTTGCAGGATCATAGCCTAAGAAGGCTGCAAACAGTAAACCACTTGCTGGTAGCTTTGATAAAAATACAGCTATTTGTTGGGGTATTCCATAAAACAAGGCTTCTTTGTACATCTGTGATGGCATTTTTTCAACAAGCACAGTTATTGCTATCGTGAAGAACATTGCCATACTAATTGTAGAGCCTATGTTTGCAAATGTTTGTCTCATGCCATTACCAGTTGCCCTATCTCTTGGCTTTAAAGAGTTCATTATTGCAGTTGTATTAGGTGCAGAAAATAAACCATTTCCAAGGCCATTTATAAACAATATGGTTTCAAATAACCACAAATTAAAATTATAGGGTAATAGAGTAAGGGCAAATAACGTTGCTGCTATTATTAGCATACCTCCAGTTGCAAACATTCTTGCACCATATTTATCTGTTAGCATTCCTCCTATCGGTCCCATAACTACTGTTCCTACGAGCATTGGTAACATATATACTCCTGCCCAGAAAGGGGTTTCAGTATATGAAAATCCATGAAGGGGTAAGTAGATTCCTTGAAGCCATATAGCAACTAAAAACATTATGGCTCCTCTTGCCAATGAATTCATAAAAAGAGCCAGAACTCCATAGGAAAATGGCTTTACTTTAAATAATTTAAGATCAAACAAAGGTGCTATGACTCTATTTTCTATTAGTACAAAACCTACAAAAGACGCTATGCCAATTACAAAAGACGCTATTACAGTTGGGCTGCTCCAACCAAGCTGAGAGGATTTATATGGCAATAGAGCATATGTAAAACCTAGTGAAATTAAAAGTAAACCTATGGCTAGTGTTATGTTTCCTAGCATGTCCATGCTAACTGTTTTTGTCCCTTTAATCCTTTTAAGTTTTAGAACAGACCAAGCGGCCCCAGCCACAGCAAAAGGTATATTTACAACAAAAATTAAATGCCAATCATAGCCTGAGAGTAATCCGCCTAGAATAAGACCTATAAATGAACCAACAACGAAGGATATTTGGTTTATTCCTAAAGCCTTACCTCTTTCGCTAGGTGGGAAAGCGTCAGATAATAGGGCCGTGCTATTAACCATTAATAGTCCTCCACCAATAGCTTGGACTGCTCTAAACACGATTAGAGTTAATGCACCCTTGTTGCCAGTGTTGCTTGGTATTATAGATAATAATATTGAAGCTATAGAAAATATAATAAATCACCATGTATATACCCTTGCTCTACCATACATATCCGATATTCTACCGAAGGTAACTAAAACAGTGGCTAAAACTATGCTGTAGCCCATAAGAACCCAAATTAAACATGTAAACTCTCCAGGAGCAAATGGGTTTATACCTAAGCCTCTGAATATAACTGGTAATGAAATTAGCACAATATACATGTTCATTGATGACATTATTATTCCTAAGGTTGTGTTGACAAGCACAGTCCATTTGTATTCCATCTAAATCCCTATAATGGTTACATATTTCTGTAAAATATATATTTTTCGCATTAATTTGTTATAAGCAAAAATAGAAAAAGATTAATGCAAAATTATTGTTATAAATTTTCTCTTTTAATCTATTCTTTTTGAATAATAGCTTTAAGTCAAAAAATTATTAGTTTTAGTTAGTTAATTCTAGATTTGGAAGCGATTCGAATTGGCTTCAGAGACAAGTAATTATGGGGATAATGAAGATTTAATTCAAGTAGATATTAATTTCAAGGGATCAAAAATTAAAGTATATAAGTCTAAAAGCATAGGTTACTATATTTGTCCTGTTTGCAAAAAAAGTATATTCTTTAATGAACTTGATTTATTAGACCATATTATAGCTCATGCTAAAGGGCTGAATGAAAAAAGAAGAGATATACCGACAAGGTTTTATAGAAGGGAAAAGGAAGAATAATTTTTATACTAATGAAAGGATTTCATTTGTAATTGCAAAAACAGTTATTATTAATTTTAAGTTAATTATAAATACTTAATTTATATTTTTTCTAACGCTTGGGAAATTAATTCAATACCTTTTTCTATTCTATCTTGGGTTTCGGCAACAAATGAAAGCCTTAATGCTGATTTATATGCATCACTAAAATAATTGCCTGGAACTGTTGCGACGCTATATTTTTCTAGTAATTCTTGTGAAAAGCTTTCTCCATTTATATTGTAATAATTTAAATCTAGAAATACAAACATTGATCCTTTAGGCAAAATAAACTTACCATTTTTTATTTTGCTTTTAATGCTTTTTGCCATTACATCCCTTCTTTTTCTATATTCATTTACAACACTTTTAATGTATTTTAGTCTTATCTCTGATCTTAGGTATTTTGAAACCATGTATTGTGCAAATGATGGCGGGCAATAAACCATTTCTTCATTTAGTAACTTTATTTTATTTATTATTTCCTTCTGACCATATATATAACCTAGTCTCCATCCTGGTATGGAAGGATCTTTGGAAAATGTATTTATTGATATAACGTTTTCTGGTGCATACTTATATAAAAATTCATGCTCGCCTTCATATATTAATGTTTTATATGCTTCAT
Organism: Caldisphaera sp.; assembly: GCA_002877855.1. The sequence goes on along the minus strand of PNIA01000002.1, from coordinate 59,549 downwards.
CATTTATTATGTATATGTCATTGTCAATAGCTATTTCTGCTAATTCTCTTGCAGTTTTATTGCTAATTATTCTTCCAGTTGGATTATCAGGGCTTACCATTACTATTGCTTTGGTATTATTTGAAACAATCTCATTTATATCTTCAATGTTTGGTTGGAATTCATTTTCTAAGTTAGTATGGCTTTTCTTAATTTTAGCCCCAAAATAATCCAGCAATGGCTTATACCCGAAATATGTGGGATCAATTAATATAACTTCATCTCCTGGTTCTATTACTGCTGATAAAGTTGAAAACATAGCTGCCTGTCCACCGGCAGTTATTACAATATTTGAAGGATCAACATCTATAGATCCTAATAATTTTAAATCATCAGATACAGCCTCTCTTAATTCTGATATTCCTTGGCTTGGCGTATATCCGTACAGGTTCATTGATTCTTCTTTTAGCAATTCTCCCATTAATTTTCTAATTTCAATAGGAGGAGGTATGCTAGGTTGTCCTGCTGAGAAAACTATTATATCCCTATTTTCTTTTTTAAGCCTTTCCCTAATAGAATCTATTTTTCTAGTCGGAGATTCTCTCAAGAGATCAACTTTTTTCGAAAAGCCCCTCACTTTATACCCAAGTTTACTTTTCAAGAAGCAATTTATAAATTTTTATTAAGTGCGGGGGGTGGGGTTTGAACCCACGCAGGCCTACACCAACGGGCCCTCAACCCGTCCCCTTTGACCAGGCTCGGGCACCCCCGCTCCATAGATAAAATATTATTAAGGATTTAAAATAGTTCACTAAAAAATTTTAACTGGAAAATATTTAATAAAAATGAGGTGTTATGATAAATTGTCTAGCAATAAAAAAACAAGCAAGGCATTAATTAGATTAATGAAGAATATAACTATACATACACTATGGATTTATGTTTTAGCTGTGCTAGCTAAAGAACAAACCTACCCTTATCAAATAAAGAAAAAAATAAAGGAATTATTTTTATTTAACCCACCAACTGTAACGCTTTATACAGTTATTTACAGGCTTGAAAGAGAAGGTTTTATAAAAAAGGCTGAAAATGGTTCATATATGATAACAGAAACTGGAAAAAATGCTTTAAAAGATGCATCTAAGATTTTAATGGAGATAAGCGATAAGTTAAATCATATGTAATAAAATTATAATATATGGATTTGGTTATCTGTTTTCCAAAATCTTTTTAAAATTAATTTTTTAGTTTCTTTATATAAATTAGGGATTCAAAAAGAGCAGAAAACTTAGCTGTTTATTGTGGAGATGATATCCTTTGTAGAAAGCTTAGAAATTTTGAATTGCATAACAAAGGTTAAGATGTTATATTGTAAAAACAAATTAAATATAATAAAGACTAGAAATACGAGAATAAACGTAGCCTTAAATTAATAAAATGCGTGAAAAAGATTCTTTAGCAGTATTAACAAGCAGATATGCCTAAATGTAAAGGCTTGGAATAATGTTGCGGCTCTCTATTAATAACAACCAGCTTTACTTCTTGAATTCTTATTAAAAAAGTTATTTGATTAATCTTATTAATATTTATTTAAGAAATTATAAAAATTTAATATTTTGTATTGAAAATATATTGAGTGGAAGAGGGGTAATTTTAGTGTGGTAACTAACATAGAAATAAGTGGTTACAGCGAAGACGCGCTTGATGCATTAGTTAGAGCGGGAATATATTCAAATAAAACAGAAGCTGTTAGAGAGGCTATAAGAAGATTTATTGATAGCTTTGATATGAAGGAAATCTCATTTAGGGCCTATAAAGAAGGCAAGATTAGTTTCCAATTAGCAACAGAAATAAGTGGATTAAGTATTGAGGAACTTATATGGTTTTTCTTAAAGAAAGGTTTTGCACCTGAAATAGGCATTAGTGATATTAATGAATTAAAAGAAAATCTAGATGAAATAGGCAAGTATGAAGCTTTCGTTTTTGATTTATCATCATCATATACTATTTTGGAGCTAGATAAGATTGATACAATAAAAAAGGTCAATAAAAGATTAATTATAGGTAAAGAGACAGGCAAATCAATAAGATCTCTAGTTATGAGATATTCAAAAATTAGAGGCTCATTGGTTTATTTAGGTAATTATGAGCAGGCTCAGCTAAAGACTCAGTTAAGTGAATTTGCAAGAAAGAATGGTATAACATTACAAGAGGCTGAAGCAATAAATATAGCGAAGAAAGAAAAATGGTTATTAATAAGCGATGATGTAAGAACAAGGCAAATTGCAAGAAGTAAGGGAGTTAACTGCGTGCCAACCTTATCAATATTTTTATATGAGAAAAACCAGAATTTGATAAGTGAAAAGGAATTCAACGAGATATCGATGAAGATGGGTATAATACCTATGTTAGTTCCTTCAGAAATCTTTAGATGAGGCGTAATAATTTGAAATTTATAGGAGAAGGGGTTGTGATAGGTGTCGATACAAGCATTAGCATGGCAAGAAGGGATTTTAAACCGAATAGGCTAGAAAATGCAAAAAGAGCAGTCTCAATAATTTCTAGGAGTTTAATGAGCAGAAATATACCAACATTAGTTTCTTTAATAGTATTTTATAAATATTCGTTTCCATTAACTGATCTAACCGAAGAATTAAGCGTTATAGAGCAAGCAATAAACCAAATTGAAATAATGGGAAAGATAACTGCGCCAAGCGAAGCAATAAAAGATGCATATTTAATACTTAAATCAGTCCCCCCAGGTTACTATAAAAGGGTTATTTTAGTAACTGATGCAGGCTTTAATGAAGGGATTAGCTTAATTACTTCAGCCTCTTTATTGGCTAGATCTAATATAGAGCTTGATATGTTAACTTTTTCTCCTATTTCTGGAAAGATTAGCAACATTTTGGAACAGTCGACAAAAATCACAAATGGGATCTGGCTTAATTCCTCTAGTGTAGAGGAATTACTAGGAAATGCTGCAAAGCTTGGTGAAAGATATCCCGATTAATTTTAAAAATAATTGCTTAAACCGGATTTCTTAGAACTTTACTTTTTATAGAACCTCTTAAATCTTGGGTTTTGTTAAAGACGTAGGACTTTACTCACTTGTCTTTGTAGGCTTTTCTTTACTAAGATAACCCAGTTGCAAGCATTTTGAGTATCATAGAAAACCAGTAAATATTATTATAATACTTCCTAGATATAGCGAAGCATGTATATCAAATTCCTATAGATTAATATTTTAATTTCAAGCTGTAATAAGTTGCTATCTAACGAGAATTATTAATAACAAAAGTATTAAGCATTGCTTTAAAATAGTTAACATAATATATTAATTGTATAGAACCTCAATATTATGATCGGCGCACATCACATCATCAGTGTAGGGCAGTTATTTCATCGGTTCCGATCATATTTTATGCGAAAAAAATTAAAATCGATTGCGATTTTTCTTTTATATGGTGATCTAATATTTTTCTATTATATTTACTTAAATGATTAATTATATATTTTTGGCTTTTGTAATTTTTGCTCATTGGCAATTTTGTTGCTTAAAAATACAAACAGCTTAAAAATGTTTATCATTTAATAAACAAAGGGTGCTAAATATGAGCAGCAAAAAAACAAAATTTGCCTATGTCTACATGGGGAGAAAAAAGGGTTATTACAAGGTTAGGTTATTTAATTCAAAGCCTGAGGAAGATCCTGATAGAATAATTGTTATAGGCAGATTTAAAAAACCTAAATTAGGATATAGAGTTATAAACAAAGAAGATTTATTGGAGGTAGTCAAAGAAAAGCTTGAAAAAGTTTAAAACCTTTTTATACGTGTTTGTTCTCTGATTGAAGTGCAGGAATGCAGGTGCTAACCTTGGCAAAAGAAATTCACACAATAAGGGAATTAGAAATTCCAGATGGCATAGAAATAAAATTAGAGGGAAAAAGAATAAAGATAAAGGGGCCTAAAGGAGAATTAGAAAGGGACTTCTCTCAAATAAAGGATTTAACATTAAGATTAGAGAATAAAAAATTAATTGCAGAAACATTTTTTGCAAATACTAAGAAGAAAGCTGTTGTAGGAACAGTTATAGCACATGTAAAAAATATGATTACTGGTGTAACAAAAGGATATAGATATAAATTAAAGATAATTTATAGCCATTACCCTATTAGCGTAAAAAGGGATGGGAATAAGCTAATAATATCTAATTTTATAGGAGAAAAATCTCCAAGAATTGCAAATATTATGTCGGGAGTAAATATAAAGGTTCAGGGAAATGATATAATTGTTGAGGGCATTGATCTAGAAAAGGTAGGTCAAACAGCAGCAAACATAGAATTGGCGACAAAAATAACTGAATTTGATAGGAGGAAGTTTATGGATGGAATTTACATATATGGAAGAGAGGTGATTGCATAATGACTTCAAGAGAAGAGAATAAAGCAAAAATTAAAGTTATGCAAAGAAGAAAGGTTCAGAGCTTAATAAAAGAAAAGAGGAGAGTCCACTTTATGAGATATTTATCATGGAGATTTAAGAGATTGCAAAAAGGTTGGAGGAAGCCCAAAGGAATAGATGCTAAAATGAGACTGCAAAGAAAGGGCTATCCTCCAATAGTAAAGGTTGGATATAAAGGAAACAAATTTATTAGAGGATTGCATCCTTCTGGATTAATACCTGTTGTTGTCTCTAGTGTTAAAGACTTAGAATCATTAAGCTCTGATGTACACATAGTTTATATTTCCTCGAGCGTAGGCATTAGAAAGAGGCTAACACTGCTAGAGGCAGCTAAAAAAAGAAATTTAAAAATAGCTAATGGTGGTTCATATGGATTATAAATTACAGAAAAGGCTTGCCGCTGAGATATTAAAGGTTGGAGAAAGTAGGGTTTGGATAAGTCCTGACCCAGAAAATGAAGAGGAAATTAGCCAGGCTATAACTAAGGATGATGTAAGAGGACTAATAGAGAGAGGTTTAATTAAAGAATTACCTTTAAGAAGGAATTCTCATAGATGGCTAATTAGACACATAAAAAGGGTAAAAGGTCATCGTAGGGGATATGGTAAAAGGGAAGGTACTAAAGATGCTAGAATAGATAGTGAAGAAATATGGGTAAATAAGATAAGAAAGATGAGAAATTATTTAAAATATCTTAGAGATAAAGACATGATAGATTCAAAAACCTATAGAAGATTATATAGGTTAGCAAAGGGTAACATGTTTAGGAGCTTGGCTGACTTGAGAAGGTATATAGAAGATAATAAATTGATAAAAGGTGCTAAATCATGAAAGAAGGTCCAAAGTATAAAGTTGCTTTAAAAAGGAGAAGGAAGGGTAAAACTAGTTATTATATGAGATATAAGTTAGTTATTTCTGGAAAGCCTAGATTGGTTGTAAGAAAAACAAACAAATACATATTAGTTCAATTCGTAAAGTTTGATGCCAATGGCGATATTGTAATAGCCGCAGCCCACAGCAAAGAATTATCAAAAATTTATGGATGGAAAGGCTATAGTAAAAATAATTGTGCAGCATATTTAACGGGTTATTTAGCTGCTTTAAGGGCTAAACAAAAAAGAGTAGAAGAAGCTATTTTAGATATAGGTTTGCAGTCTCCTATAAAAGGGAGCAGAATTTTTGCCTCATTAAAGGGTGCATTAGATGCTGGAGTTAATATACCACACTCAGATGAAATATTACCATCTGATGATAAAATTAATTGCGAGATCATTTCAAAGTGGGCAAATGAATTAAAAGAAAAAAACCAGGAACTTTATAAGAGGCAATTTATGAAACAATTAGAGAGGTTGCCTCCAGAAGAGTTAGTAAAAAATTTCGTGGAGGTGCTGAATGCAATTAAGAGCGAACCAAGCAAAAAAATAGGTGAAAAAATAAAGATGGGTGAAAATCAATGAGCAATATACAAATAGTTGAATCTTGGGAACCCAAAACCCAAGTAGGAAAGATGGTAAAGGAGGGAAAAATTACAAGCATTGATGAAATATTTAAGAGAAACCTACCAATTTTAGAACCTGAAATAGTTGATACTTTATTACCTAATCTGCAAGTAGAGGTATTAGATGTAACATTAGTCCAAAAGATGACTGATGCGGGCAGGATAGCTAGATATAGGGCAACAGTTGCTGTAGGAAATAGAAATGGTTATATAGGGGTTGGAAAAAGTAAGGCAAAGCAATTCAGAGATTCTATAGATAAAGCTATTAGAAATGCAAAGCTTAACATAACACCAATAAGAAGGGGTTGTGGTAGTTGGGAATGCACGTGTGGAGAACCTCATAGTGTACCCTTTACAGCAGCTGGTAAAAGTGGTAGCGTGGCCATAGTATTAAAGCCAGCACCTAAAGGAACAGGGTTGGTAGCTGGAGATGTGGCAAAAAAAGTTTTAGCACTAGCTGGAATTAGAGATGTATGGACAAAAACTTTTGGCGAAACTAGGACATCATATAACTTTGCTAGAGCAACATATATGGCGCTAAGAAATACATTTAGAACAGTTACACCAATGGATTGGACAAGGTGAATTAGTTTGGTATATGCTATAATAAGGATAAAAGGATCTATAGGTATAGACCCCAAGGTAGAAAGGGTTTTAGATGATCTAAGGCTAAGAAGAAATTTTGTTGCTGTTTTGTATCCAGAAAGTTTAAATGGGATAAAAAATTTATTAAAAGAAGGTCAATCAGCAATAACATGGGGAGAGATAGATAAAGATGCGTTAATAGAATTAATTAAACGAAGAGGCAGATTTGTTGGAGACAAACCAATTACAGATGATCTATTAAAAGAAAAATTTGGATTTGGTATTGAGAATTTTGCAGATAAGATAATTAAAGAAGAATTGTATTATCACAAATTAGAAAATAAGGGGATTAAGCCATTCTTTAGATTGCATCCACCAAGCGGGGGATTTAAATTGTCATTAAAGAGGCTATATCCTCAAGGGGAATTGGGTTATAGAGGTAAATTAATTAATAATTTAATACTTAATATGGCTTAAGCAAATTTATTTTTAACTCTGAGAAGTATTATGATTGAGGGTGAAAAAATGGCATTAACTGCAAGGACAAGGAAGAAATCAAGGAAATTAAGAGGAAGGTCTAGGTCAATGGGTTGGGGCAGAGTAGGTCAACATAGAAAATCTGGAAGCAAAGGTGGAACAGGAGGTTCTGGTATGAACAAACATAGAAAATCGTGGATGCTTAAATATTATCCGAACTGGTTTGGTGCAAAGGGTTTTATAACTACTAGAAATAGACTAATCCATAAAAAAGAATCAATAAATATAAGAGATTTATCAAATTTATTATACAATTTAAAGAAACAAAATAAGGTAAGCATTGAAGGGGATAAATATGTTATAGATCTTAAAAAATTTGGATTTGACAAGCTTATAGGTCAAGGAAGTATATATGAAAGAGTAAAGGTAATAGTTAAAGAAGCATCTAAAAAGGCTATTGAAAAGATAAAGGAATCAGGAGGAGAAGTTATAATAGAGGAAAAAGTAGAAGAGGAGAAAGAAGGAAAAGGAAAGGAAAATAAAGAAGAGGAAAGCTCTTGAGTTTTTTAAAGAGTAGTTTACATCCAGTTATTTCTAATTTTATAGATAGCAAAAAATTTATAGTGATTTATGGCCCTCCAGCAACTGGAAAAACTCATTTAGCATTCGAAGTTGTTAAATATTTATTATCGAAAAGTCTTAAGGTTTCGTTTATTGCAACAGAATCTTCTACGTTAACCTTTGCAAGGCATGTTTATAATGATTTAAATATAAGAGCTGTTATAACTAAAGAACAATTATTAAAGGAAGTTATTTTATCAACATTAAGCAACGAATTCATAGTAATAGATTCAATTAATTGGCTCTTCAGATCATTTAATGATGAAACTGCTGAAAAAGAGCTATCATTTATATCATCTCTATTAAGCTTGATGGGTGGATTTGCTACTGGTCAAATATCTGAAATAGATGAGGAAAGCAAGATGTCAATGGATACATGGGTTCTACCATGGGTTAAGGTTGTGGGAATAACAAAAAAGTTTAAGGAGGGATTAATTGAATTAAAAATTGAGAGACCAATAAATTTGGTGCTTGAATATAGAATTACAAGAGATGGTGTGATGTGGATATAGTATCATTTTGTATCGACTTGCTTAAAGTATTCATATATGTTATACCGGCAATGGTAGCAAATGGTACCCCAGTTGTAATTCATGGATTACCTCCTATAGATATGAATAAAAAATGGAGAGATGGAAGAAGAGTTTTTGGAGATGGAAAGACTTGGGGAGGATTTTTAGCTGGAATTGTTGGAGGAACGATAATAGGAGGTATTGAAAGCGCAATAATTTGGAATAATATTTTATTACCGTCTTTTGTTTCATCTTTGGGAGCTCTATTAGGAGACTTAATGGCTTCTTTTATTAAAAGAAGGCTTGGTCTGCAAAGAGGAGCTCCCGCACCTCTATTGGATCAACTAGATTTTTATGTAGGGTCATTAGTTTTCTTATATGTGTTTTTAAGGATATCATTTAATATTTATGCCATATTATTGTTTGCATTGTTAATTTATTTACTTCATAGAGCAACAAACTATACTGCATATAAGCTCGGTTTAAAGAGTGTACCATGGTAAAACAAAGGTAGTTGTAAGAATTTTATATTTCATAATATGAAAGATTTATAAGTATTAGAATTTATAGTATTTGCATGGTGCATTTTTATGTCAGAAAAAACTGGAGAGAAGGTAACATTAAGTGTTATAAAAGCAGATATAGGAAGTTTAGCGGGTCATCATAAAGTACATCCAGATACCATGCTTGCAGCAACTAGGGTTTTGGCAGAGGCAAAAAAGAATGGCACAATAGTAGATTTTTATGTTACTGCAGTTGGAGATGACTTGCAATTAATTATGACTCACAAGAAAGGTATTAATAATAAAGATGTTCATTCAACAGCGTGGAATGCTTTTGAGGAAGCAACAAAGATTGCAAAAGAATTGGGATTATATGCTGCAGGGCAAGATTTACTTAGTGACTCATTTAGCGGTAATGTCAGAGGCATGGGCCCAGGAGTTGCAGAAATGGAATTTAATGAAAGACCCGCAGAACCACTTGTTGTATTTATGGCAGATAAGACAGAGCCCGGAGCATTTAATATGCCTCTATATAAGATATTTGCAGATCCTTTTAATACAGCTGGCTTGGTTATAGATCCAAGAATGCATGACGGATTTATTTTTACAGTATTAGATATTTATGAAGGAAAGGTTATTGATTTAGATGTTCCAAAAGAAGTCTATGATTTGTTGGCATTGATTGGCACTCCATCAAGATATGTGGTTAAATATGTACATAGAAAAGATGGTGAAATAGCTTCAACAATGAGTTCTGAAAGATTGAATCTAATAGCTGGTAAGTACATAGGGAAAGACGATCCAGTTATGGTAGTTAGAGCACAAAGTGGATTTCCAGCATTAGGAGAAATATTAGAACCATTTAGTTTTCCGCATCTAGTAGCAGGATGGATGAGAGGGAGCCATACAGGTCCACTAATGCCTGTAGGGATAAAAGATGCTAAAATGACTAGATTTGATGGTCCTCCAAGGGTTGCAGGGTTAGGATTTAATATAAAGAATGGAAATTTGATTGGGCCTACCGATCTTTTTGATGATGTTGCATATGATGAAACCAGGAGGCAGGCTCAAATAATAGCAGAATACATGAGAAGACATGGCCCGTTTATGCCTCATAGATTAGGTCCAGAGGAAATGGAATACACAACTTTACCTGATGTGCTAAAAAGATTGGAGAATAAATTTAAGCCATTTGAGCTAGGATATAAGCCAATAATCAGGCATGATTTAGAAGCTTAAATAAACTTTTAAATTAATTTTTATTTTATTTTTTTTTTAAAAAGTTAATCTAGTAATTTTCTTAAATAAGGATATATTTAGTTGATAGCATTTTAATATTTAACTTCTTCCTATTCTCATTATAGTGGGTGATATATCTATGAAATCTATATTGGCTGTGAATTTTAAGGCATACGATACTGCTTTTAATGATGTTTCATTAGAGTTAGCGAAGACTTCTAACACCTTATCCTCAAAGTTAAGTAATGTAAGAATAATTTTAGCGGTTCCATCATATACAGTAGAAAAAATTTATCCTTATTACAATGATATATATTTGCAGCATTTAGACCCTTTTGATATAGGTGCAAAGACTGGTTTTCTGCCAGCAGAATCTATTAAATACATGCAAGTAAAAGGTTCAATAATAAATCATAGTGAACATAAACTTGTTTATAGAGATATAGAAAGAATAGTTAAAGTATTAAGAAACTCAAATAAAGAATCTCTAGTATGTGCAGATACTGCCGGAGAAGCTGCTGGCATATCGTATTTAAAGCCTGATATGGTTGCTGTTGAGCCACCAGAGCTGATAGGCTCTGGTATTCCAGTTTCTAAGGCCAAACCTGAAATAATAACCGAGTCTATAAAAGCCGTTAAAGCTATAAATGATATACCTGTTCTAGCTGGAGCAGGAATTACTCTACCAGAAGATGCAACAAAGGCTTTAGAATTAGGGGCTTCAGGAATTCTAATTGCAAGTGCAATAATGAAGGCAAAAGAACCAAATAAAATATTAATTGATTTTGCTGAGGCAATGAACAGTATTTAAATTTAATTTAAATTCTTTGTTTTTGTTTTAATAGGGTTTCTGCTTCATCTAAATTCTTTCTGCAATCGCCAAGCATATCTAGTAATTTTCCTGTGTTTATTTTAACTAATTTTCTTGGTCTACCTCTTCCTTCAACCTTTAGCTTGCTTGTTTCTACGATACCTAAACCCGCTAAATCGTTTACTACTCTTAATATTAATGGGTAACTAACGTTTAATACCTTGGTTAAATCCCTAACACTTAGTTCCTTTTTATCTAATAGATATTCCAGTATTTGGGCTGCTAGATCATAATCAGGAACTGAAATACATTGTATCAAAGACTTTATAGGTTTTTCTTCTTTATTGATTTCCACGTTTTTCACCTGGTTATAATACTTATTTCTAATATTTAAAAATTTTTCCTTTTTTAAAACAAAATAACAGTTATTAGTGTTTTTAAAAAGTATTATTAATCTAATAAAGCAATTATATTAACTATTTATATAATTTTATTGCCTGTTCTCCTATGTAATCCAATAAAACCTCTCTTGCACCTTCGCCAATATCTAAAACTCTTGAATCTCTGGCCAATCTTTCAACTAAGGTTCCAGCGCTTAGTCCTTTCCCTCCAAGTAACTGAACCCCAATCCATGTTGCTCTTTGCGCTATTTCTGCTCCAATGACTTTAGATATAGCTGCATCTAGTGGATCCAAATTATTACTATTTTTAATTTTTTCTAATGCTTTGTTAATAAACAATTCTAATAATCTGATTTTCGTCTCTATTTCAGCAAACATCCATTTAACAGATTGGTATTCGGAAAGTTCTTTACCAAATATTTTTTTGCTTATAGCTGATTTTCCTAGTTCATTTAATATACTTTCAGATATCCCTAAACCTATTGAACCATAACCTAATCTACCATAGTTTATTAATTCTAGAGCCTCTCTCAAGCCTTTACCAGGTTGTCCCACTCTCTTTGCTTTTGTATTTTCATAAAAAACTTGGCAAATCCCTGCACCTCTGAAACTAATCAGTTCCATGGGCTTTACTTTTATGTTGCTTTGCCTTTCAGCTAAATATAATGTTGGTCCTTGAGGTCCTTGAGCAAGTATAATAAAATGGGTTGCATATAATGCGTTACTTCCAAAAATCTTTTCTCCATTAATTATTGCACTTCCTTCTTGATTTTCTTCAGCAATAGTTTTTAAATTAGCTTTTACATCAGTTCCCCCACCAGGCTCAGTTATGGTAGTTGAAAAAACTGAGTTATCAAGACCTAATTTATAAGAACCTATACCACTTATCATTATTATGTGCGCAATAGCTGGGCTGTATCTTGATGTTAATCTAACAGCATGATAAAGGGATTCTAGTCCATATTTTCTTAAGCTAAATAGCCCTTCCTTCTTCATTTTTTCTAAAAAGTCTCTCGGTACTTCATTTTTGGTATCAGTTTCTGATGTAATTTTAGGAACCTCATTGCTCAAAAAATTAATTATGTTTTCAGGCAAAATAGTAGACATACACTCACCAATTCTTTTTTATTTTAAAAGGTTATTAAATTTGGTATCTATTGAATTTATATTGTTTTATGGTTTGAATTAAGATTTTTATTTTTATCGTTTTAATTTTATAATTATTTTTAACTCTAATAAACTTATACAAATTTTTAAAGGCCTGGTTACAAGATATTCTTTAGGGTGATTTAGTATGCCAATGAGACCAGGAAGATGCTATTCACATATAACAAGCCAGCCATATACAAGGAAAGAATATATACACGGAGCACCTCAGCCTAAAATAACAAAATTTGAGATAGGAAATAAAGAATTGTTAAGAAATTATGAAGTAAAGCTAGAGTTAATTTCTTTGGAAAGAGGTCAAATAAGGTCTAATGCCTTGGAATCAGCTAGAGTTATGACTAGCAAGTATTTATCAACTACAGTTGGTGATTCCAATTATTATATGAGAATGCCTAAATACCCGCATCAAGTAATAAGAGAAAATAAGATGATGGCTTTTGCTGGAGCAGACAGATTACAAGATGGAATGAGGTTATCGTTTGGTACTCCTGTAGGTGTTGCCGCTATAATTGATAATGGAGACAGGCTAATAGAAATATGGGGGAAGAAAAGCAATATTGAAGCTTTAAAGGAAGCTTTAAGAAGGGGTGCTTCTAAACTTCCTTTAAAGACAAGAATTATTATCCTTGAAAGCAAGCAATAATAGGAGATTAAATAATGCCAACTTATTTAGATTGTAACATACCATATACTTTAGTCTTTCCAGACGTAGATATAAAAGGCAAAACCGCATTGATTCAGCTACCAGATGGTATGAAACAGTTTTCTTTGCAAATAACAAAGTGTGTAAAAGAAAGATTTTCAATAGATTCAATAATTAGCATAGAAAATACTTATGGTGCATGCGATCTTCAATATAATCAAATATTTAAAATAATAAAACCTGATTTAATAATGCATATAGGTCACTCTCCGTATCCAGAATACCTAGCAAGTAAATCAGTAAATCCAGATAATAGAAATTGGCAAATTATTTATGTTAAGGCATTAAGCAAGCTTCAGCTTACTGAAGAAATTATAGATAAAGCATCAGAGCTATTGAAAGAAAAGAGTTTAAGAACAATATCAATAGCTTTGACTTCACAACACACACATCTATATAGTTTTTTATATAATGAACTAGAAAAAAGGGGATTTAAAGTAAAAAAATCTAATGGGTTTCAACCATATTATGAACCGGGTCAAATTTTAGGGTGCGATTTTAGGGCATCTATTTTTAGGGATTCTGAAGGATATGTCTTTTTAGGAGGAGGAGAATTTCATCCGTTGGGTTTATATTTAGCTACATTAAAGCCAGTTATACAAATTGATTTGTATTCTAATAGGGTTGTTGATTTTACTCCTATTGGTTATAAATATTATAAACAAAGGTTATTTAAAGTTTCGCAAGCAATGGATGCAAATCATTGGGGAATTATAATAGGTTTGAAAACCGGACAATATAGACCATATATTATTAATATTATAATCAAGATGCTTAAAGGTAAGGATTATGTTCTTCTCTTAGCAGAAAATATAAATGAATTGTCATTAAGATCTATAGATAATGATTGGTTTGACGCATTTGCTATTACCAGCTGCCCAAGAATACCTATAGATGATCTTTTATATTATGATAAACCAATTTTAACTCCTGGAGAAGCTTATATGGCATTAAATAAGAAATTAGATAGATATTTGTTCCCGTGGTAAAATGATTGGTAATTTAAAAGTTTTAATTGAAAAGGAGATACCAAAGATAACTAATCCAAAGAGAGAGCTAGAGCAATACTCTACTCCTTCAGAACTGATACTTGATATGATTCAAGACTCATATCTTTCTGGGTTATTAGAAAATTCGATTACAATGGATTTAGGAGCTGGAACTTGCAGGATAGCTATTGCTTCTCTTTTAATGGGTGCTTTAAAGTCTATTGCCTTAGAGATAGATGATAGATTTTATCACGATTGTATGGGCTCTGTTAAAAAATTTAATTTAGAGGGAAGGCTTATATTTATAAAGACATATGTAAATAAGAATTTAGGATTGATTAAAGAAGGTTCAATTGATATTATCTTTATGAACCCGCCCTTTGGTATTTGGAAAAGAAATGCTGACACTGAATTTTTGGAGTTTGCGTTTTCGAAAAAACCAAATAAAGTTTATTCTATACTTAAGTCAGGAAATATAAGCTACCACACAAAACTTAGTTCTAAGTGGGGGTACAGGCTGAGACTAATTAAGAGTAGGAAATTCCCGATAGTAGCCTCTATGGCTCATCATAGAAGTAGAATTAGGAGGGTAAAAGTGGATGTCATATTATTTGAAAGATAGTGTAGTGGTTCCAGGGCAAATAGTTGCACAGCAAGAAGAATTTGTTGAAGGAGAAGGAACTTATATTGATTTTTTAACAGGTTTTATTAGATCATCATTGGTAGGTAAAATATCTATAGATTTTAACAATAAAATAATAAATATAAATCCGAAAAAGAAAATTAAATTGCCAAAAAAGGGAAGTATAGTAGTGGGCTCTGTCTCTACAGTAAGAGAAAACATAATATTTGTAGATATTTATGGCTCGCTTATTTTATATCCAAGACCACAATGGGAAGCCGAATTTTCTGGCCCATTATCAGGCTCGATATTGTCTAACCAGGCAGGGTTAGAAAAAAATAATGATTTGCAAGAAATTGTAAAGCCTAATGATATAATTTTAGCTAAAGTTACAAATCAAACTAATCCATATAATTTAACTTTAAAAGGACCTCAGCTTGGCGTTATTTATTCTACTTGTTCGAAATGTGGATCTATAATGCTGCCAGGAGAAAATAATACTATGAAATGCCCAAGGTGTGGAAATGTAGAAAAAAGGAAAATTTCAAATTTGGCATCATCACGTTTATTAAGAATCGAATTAAAGAGAACTTTATTAATGCCACCATAGGTGTTTTTTATGAAACCCCAAAAAAGGAAGATTGTTTTGCAATTAAAGAAGGGAAGCGATTTAGAAAATATTATGAAAAAGATAGGTGGTATTGTATCTTCTCAGGAAGCAATAATTAAGGTTGAGAATAATATTATGTCAATAAGTTTTATTAATTCAAATAGAAATATAAAGGAAATAAAATCGAAGATAAGAGAAATTGTAATGCCTTATAGTGAAAATAGAATTAATGGCATTAAATATGATAACAATGAAATGTCAAAGATTCTCGGTAACTATAATAAAACTTATTTAGAAGTAATAGGATTTATTTTAAACAAATTGGGTTATAAAACTGCTATAGAAGAAGATGGTTTAATAACTAGCGTAAACAAAGATTTATTGGAAAAAATTTCTAATGAAGTTAAAGAATCATTTACTAAAATTAGCAGGATTAATGCCAGCAATTCAACGAAAAAGCTATTGGCATGCATTTTGGTAATGAGGAAAAAATCTCTAGATATAGTTATAAATGCAGGTATCTCTTCTAGAATTTTAGAAGAGAATAAAAACAAGTTATATACTAAATATAGTTGGAAAGATGCATGTGAAATGCTTAACAGGGTGGTTTGAGCATGCCAGAAAATGAGATTAATATTAGCAAGACAGAACAAGGTGTATATAAAATAGAAATTAAAGGGGAAGATCATACTATGGGTAATTTATTAGCTAACATTCTTCAAACACTTGATGGAGTAAATATTGCATATTATGAGGTTCCCCATCCATTAGAGGATAGAATATTTTTATATATGGATTTAAATGAGGGAATCAATCCAATTGAAAAGATAAAAGAGGCTTTAAATAAAATAAAAGAAATAAATTCTGATTTTAAAAATAGATACTTATTCAAATCAAAAGAAAAGGGATTAGAGGTAGAAGAGTGAAAAAAGAATCAAGGATTTTAATAAGTAAATGCTATAATTATACTTGTATAGGAATAATATTGAGATTAAATTCTCTAGATGGTTTTATAGCATCTAAAGGAAAATGTGAGGATTTTTGTCAAAAATTAAAATTAAGTGGGTATTTTTATGAGATAGGATATTATAACGGAGATTGCAGTTGTGGGATAAATGAATACACAGATGTAAACCCATATTTCATTAATTTTTTAAATAATATATTAAAAGAAATTTATAGTAAAAATATGATATGATAAAATAATTAATAAAAATTTGTAAAATAGAGAAAGTAAATTCTTTAAAGGGTAACCTGTTATTTAATATAATTGCGCGGGGGTGCCCGAGCCTGGCCAAAGGGGACGGGCCTAAGACCCGTTGGCGTAGGCCTGCGTGGGTTCAAACCCCACCCCCCGCATTGTTTTATTTTGAAATAATAGCAAAGTTAAAGGCATGCTTTTTATGATAAAATAATTTAAATCATTTTGATATATTTAATGTTTAAGGATAAATTTCCATACCAGAATTAGGCAAAGCTTTATACCCAGGTAGTCTTCTCTCTAATTCTGATGCAAATTCTTTTGTTGATAATACTGACAAAAATTTACTCACGTATGGATTATTTAGCTTGTCCTTTCTAACAATAAAATCATATATTTCTTCTCCAATAGGAATAAAGTCCAAATCAAAAAATCTTGCCATAGCTTCTAATGATATGCCTGCATCAGCCCTTCCCTGTAAAATAGCTGTTGCAACTGCCGAGTGAGTCTTCACCTCATATGTATAACCCCTTATTATTTTCTCTGGGTTTTTATCTATGTATTGCTTTAATAACTTATCAAGTAAAACCCTAGTGCCAGATCCTTTGTTTCTATTTATTATTACAACATCATCTCTTAGGAAATCTTTAACACTATTTATCTTTTTTGGATTTCCTTTTCTAACTAAAATGCCGATTTTTCTAGAATAACCTCTATATATGATTACATCATTTTCAACTTCCATAATCTTTGGCATATGTATATTGTATTGCATGGTATTCTCATCTAATAAATGGCTTCCTGCTATATCGGCATCCCCCCTTTTTATTGCAATCCAACCGCCTGTTGAACCAACATTTATTATTCTTGCATTTTGTATTGATGATACTTTTAATACAACCTCTATTCCCAAACAATTGCTTCCTATTATAGTCAAATCTGGTGGCTTAATTGATGAAGAAAATAAATATACATCTGTTTCTTCGTTTTCATCAAAGTACTCTCTATTTTCTTCTGCAACTATGTAGCCATCGGAAATACTTATACCAACAATTGAACCTGAACCAGTCATTATAGGATATGCTGAAAAACCGTCTTGCCTTCGAACCAACTGGACAGGAATCAATTCCGTAAAACCTCTTCCAGCAGGTAACTTAAACGGTAGCTTAGCTTTTACTCTGCTTCCTTCTATCTTCTCTTTTCTCATCATTTTTCTAATTATTGGGTCAACTATGTTATACAAATTCATCATTGCAGAGAGAGGAAATCCGGGTAAGCCAAACAGAATCTTTTTACCAATAACAGCTATAGCTGTTGGCTTTCCTGGTCTAGATTTCAGTCCATGAACTATTATCTTAGCACCTATATCATTAAAGATCTTGTAAATCATATCTCCATAGCCAGCTGATGTGCTACCTGTAGTGATTAATATATCGACTTTTTCAATTTCTTTTTCTATAGATTTTTTCATTTCTTCATAGTTATCAGGTAATATGCCCTTAAACTCTACATCAGCTCCAAGTTCTTTTAGCATGGAAGTTATAACATAGCCATTTGAATCGTAGACTTTTCCTTGAATTAATTCCTCTCCCGGAGGTTGGAGTTCAACTCCAGTGGAGAAAACTGATATCTTAGGAGGTCTATATATTTTTACCTTATTTATGCCTAGTCCGGCTAATATTGCCAATTCTCTAGGAGTAATTAAAGTGCCAGACCTGATTACAACATCTCCTGTAGCAATATCACTACCTGAAAATGATATGTTTTCCCCAGGGGAAACCATTTTGTATATCTTTATTTTATTTCCTTCCCTAGATATATATTCTTCCATTACAATAGCATCTGCTCCTCTCGGTACCATTGCACCAGTTGATATTTGAACTGCCTGTCCCTCTCTAATTTCTATTTCCGGCTTAATGCCTATCTCTACTTTTCCTATTACATCTAATTCTTTAGGTTCTATTTCGCTTGCCCCTGCTACATCTAATGATCTAACAGCATAACCATCAACAGTTGATCTATCAAATGGTGGATAATCTATAGGAGCTATAATATCTTCTGCCAAAATTTTATTTACTGAATTGAACAAATTTGATTCTACAATACCTAATACAGATATTCCATTTGTTTCTTTTTCTATTAAATCCAATGCTTCCTGAACCGATACCAGTTTATGAAATACAAGGGCCATTTATTTCACCCATAATTTTGTATAAACCTTGCAACTGATTCTAAAGAATATTGATCAGGAACTATAATATTTTTGTCTGGGCAAATCTCTTTTGCTTTTCTATAGGTTGTTATGCCAATAGAAAATATTTTTACATTATTTATTTCTTTGATCTCTTTGCACACATTTTCAGCTATTAATGGTGACGATAATATCATATAGTCTACTTTTTTATCTTTCAGAATGTTTCTAATTTTTGTTAGATTTTCATTATTAATAATTTCTTCATAAAGGCTCACCTCTATATATTTAACTTTGTTGTTTTTAAGCACGGAGTTAATTTCTTTAATTCCTTGTTGGGATCTAGCTAAAAGAACGCATTTGCAATTTGATCTAGACAGTTCTATAGCAAGATTATAGCCTGTAAAGGTTTTAGGTATTATATCTATTTTTTTCCCCAAGTAT
Source organism: Caldisphaera sp. (assembly GCA_002877855.1). Next base: position 40,531 of record PNIA01000002.1, on the reverse strand, counting down.
TTTGAAACAGATTCTGCTGTTTCTTTACCAACCGCAGAAATTTTTTTATTAGAAATTTCTTCTATAATTAAATTAAATAAATTAAATTTCTTTGAGTCCTCAATTAATATTTTTGGACCTCTTGGACTTGTAAATGCTATGCAATCACAATTGTCTAAATTATTAATAAAGCTTATAGAACAACCTTCTATTGGTTTGATAGTTAATATAGGTGTCCATATTATTTCAGCAAGATCTTTTATTTTTTCAGGAAACTCCGGTCCCATATATAGGATTACTCTTTTTTCCATAATTTATCCCTCATATCTACTGTTTTTCCAATTATAATTACTGCAGGGTTTTTTATCACTCCTTTATCATAAATTTCTAATATTTCTCCTATATTTCCAATAACAGTTTTTTGATTTTCTGTTGTAGCATTTATTACAATAGCGCATTTTTCATCATATCCTCTTATATTTGCAACCCTTCTTAGAGTTTCTTTTAAATTAGATGCACTCATTAAAATAACCAAGGTATCTGCATTTTTTGCTAATTCTTCTACTTTTACTGTAGGCCTTTCTTTTTCTTTTGCCTCTTTTCCAGTCATAATTGCTATGCTAGATGAGAGTTTTCTGTTTGTTAATGGTATTCCAGCATATGTCGCAGCACCAATAAATGATGGAATTCCTGGTATTGTTTCGCAACCCAATCCGTTTAATATAGAAAAAATACATTCTTCTTCTCCTCTTCCATAGATATAAGGATCTCCGCCTTTTAATCTTACAATTATTTTTCCTTCTTTGCATTTTTCCAAAATTGTATTGTTTATTTCTTCCTGTTCCATTACGTGATTATTTGGACCTTTACCTGCATATATTAATTCGCAATTCTTTTTGCTGTAGTTTAGAAGTTCCTTTGATATAAGCCTATCATATATTATTACATCAGCTTGTTTTATTACTTCTAGCCCTTTTAAAGTTATAAGTTTAGGGTCTCCAGGACCAGCACCAACTATATAAACCTTGCAGTTCAACTATTTGACACCCTTTCAATTAACTCATATATTATATTTCCTGCTTCTTGCCCTAATTTACTGGCATTTTCTTTGTAATCTTTAAATCTAAGCAGATACATTTTTTTACCATTTCTCGATGCAATTGCCGCAATCAATGTAATCATATTATTGTGTAATCTAGCTACAGCTCCTATTGGAGAATGGCAACCCGCTTGGGCTTCTTTTAAAAATTCCCTTTCAGCTACGGCCTCGTAATAAGTATTTTTATCGCTATATTTTGATAAAATATCAGATATCTTATCACCTTTTTTTCCTACAACAGCTATGATACCTTGATTAGGCTCTGGAGGAAATTGATCTAATGGCAATATTATTCTATTAGGGTTCAAATTTAATCTTATTAAACCAGCTTCTGCCATTATTATAAAATCATATTCATTATTGTATAGCTTTTTAAGTCTTGTATCTATGTTGCCTCTTATCGGTTTAATTTTTACCTTATTGTTATAATGCAAAATAAAAGAGGCCCTTCTGATGCTTGATGTTCCTATTATAGAACTATCTGGTATATCACCTATGCTATTAATTTTTTTATTTGTAAAAACTAAGGAGTCGTTAGGAATTTCTCTGGGAAGAACCATAATTATATCTAGTTTGGGATCAATATCCTTGGGTAGATCCTTCATGCTGTGTATAGCTATATCTGCATTATCATTGATTACAATGTTGTTAACTTCTTTTTCAAAAATACCCTTTTCCCCAATTTCATAAAGAGGTTTGTCATGTATTATATCGCCTTTAGTTTTTACAATTATTTTTTCCATTTCTAGATCAGGCATAAATCTCTTAATATAATTTTCAAATATTTCCACCTGCTTTATGCTGAGTTTGCTCCCTCTTGAAGCAACTTTTATTTTCATTTTTTCACCTAAGAAATTTCCTTAATTGCTTCTTTCATTTTTTCTGCTGTTATATCAATAACATTATCATTGTGCTCTGAACTAGTAAATATTGTTTCGAACTGACTTGGTGGAATAAAAACATTTTTTGAAAGAAGAAATTCATGGAATTTGGTATATTTTTCTTTGCTTGCTTTTCTAGCATCATCAGCATTGTTGATTGGTTCGTTGGCAAAAAATATCTGCATCATGCTTTCAACTCTATTTATTTGATAATCTTTTACTATTTCATTTATTTTTTCTTCTAGCATTTTTGCAGCCAAAGAAGCTTTTTTTATTGCATTTGTTTTTTCAATGGTTTCCAGAGTAGCTAATCCTGCAACCATAGTTATTGGATGACCATTAAACGTGCCTGCATTAAAAACATTACCAGATGGAGTTAGAGAGTCCATTATATTTTTGCTTGAAACAATTGCTCCAACAGGAAATCCACCACCAATAATTTTTCCTAAAGTTACTATATCTGCATTTATACCAAAGTATTCCTGGGCTCCTTTTATTGAAATTCTAAATCCTGTTATAACTTCATCAAATATTAAAAGAGTATTATGGCTTTTAGTTATTTTTCTGATTCCTTGCAGGAATTCTTTTTCAGGCTTTATAACTCCCATATTTCCGATTACAGGTTCGATTATAACTGCTGCTATCTCATCGCCTAGCTTATTAAATATCTCTTCTACAGATAAAATATCATTGTATTTAGCGATTAGGGTTAGGTTTGCAACTTCTTTAGGGACACCGTTGCTATTAGGCACCCCATACTCTGTCGCTGCGCTACCCGCTTGAACTAATACAGAATCATGGGCACCATGATAACAACCATCAAACTTTACTATAAATTTTCTTCTTGTATAGCCCCTAGCAAGCCTGATGGCAGCCATTGTTGCTTCGGTTCCTGAATTTACAAACCTTATTTTTCCATCAGGCATTATATATTTCAGAATTTTTTTTGCTAGTTTTAGCTCATTTTCATTTGGTGCACCATATAGCCAACCATGGTCAAGTTGCTCTTTAATTTTCTCTAAAACAGATTCTGGTCTATGACCTAAAATTAATGGTCCATAACCTAGGACATAATCTATCAACTTAACATTATCTTCGGTATATAGATAAGGTCCTTTTCCTTCTTTTACAAAAAATGGAAATGGTTTTACAGCCCCTCTAACAGGACTATTAACCCCTCCAGGAAAATAATTTAATGCTTCATTATACAAATCTTCGCTTCTCATTTTTATCCCTATTTATTTTATTACTACCTAATAATCTTTGGTATTATCAGCCTTTATAAAAAATAAGGTAATACATGTAATAGATTATCTGGAGATAGTTAATGATAGATGAACCGTCGTGGATATTGGAAAAAGAAAGGCCGGCAGCAATTATTTATGCTATTGTTAAAAAGACTGGATCTAAAAACATTAATTTAATATCTGAGTATCTGAAAAAGCTTTCAAGCAATAACTCATGGATAGGAAAGATATCTTTATTTTTATATTTAAACCAAAAAGAAATTAAAGAGATTATAGATGAGATAGACTTTGGATTAATGCCTAGCAATGAAATCAGTAAGCAAGTATTAAATGTTATAGAAAGATCATGCTAAGTTTAATTTAACTTTTAATTGAATAATAAAATATTTTATTATGCGAGAAGTATTTAAATTTCCTTCGCTTTATTCGAAAATATTTCAGAAAGCTCGTTAACAGCTTTGCTTCTTATTTTATCTATATTATTCTTAAGCTTCTTGTGGTCTTCTATGCTATCAGAATAGATATACACAAGCAATACTGGAATTGAACCGGTTTGTACTAAGCCTCTTATATACATCGATTCTTTCCAATTAAATATATTTTGAGAAGCTTCATTAATTTTAGACTCATTAATTATTTCCTCATCATAGTAATCTATTTTTATTGCATCTATATCAGAAATGCTTTTTATGTGCTCATTCAATAAATGCTTATTAAATCCTTTTATTAATTTTTTTATATTTTCTGTTGATGCTTGTTTTCCATTTTTTTCTAAGATTTGAGATGCAATTATCATAACTTGTTCGGGTCTTTTAAATAAAGACAAGGGTAATAGTTCTCTACGATTTAATAGACTTAATGCCCACCTTTTTAATATATCTGATCCTTTATTTGACGAAATTTTTATCATTGAGTCTAATTCATTATCATCGAAGTAATATTTATTCTCTTTAATAGCTTCTGAAAGAACTTTTGGATCTAAGAAATCTGCTATATCTATATCTTCATACAATTGTAGTTTTACTTTATCCCACTCATCGGCTAAACCGTTTACAAATTTTTCTACGGATTTGTTTAATGCAATTGATTTATGGTGAAAGTAAACAGATTTGTACATTTTATATCTTGCATCGAATATATCTTCCAATGTTGGCATGCTTTTCATATCGAGAGTTAAGAAAGGTACCTCATCTTTTTGATCATTTTGCATTAAACCAAGCTTTATTCCATATATTAGCCTATCTATATCGATGTTCCCATAAACTATCCCTGTGGCCATGGCATCTCTTTGTAGGTAATCTAACCTATCTGCGTCAGCAATTTCATTTGATATTATACTTTTAATAATTTTTGCTGCATTGCAAGATAATCCAAGATCTTCTAGTTCATCACACTTTTCTTTGGGGAACAGCGATGCAAGAGATGCTTCTATTAAACTGCTCAAGCTACTCAAATTTTTATCATTTGCCAATTCATTGCTAGCAAGCTCTGATAGCTTCTTTATAAAATAATATGTATAAAATTCGTGTACCTTACCACCTATTAAAACCATATCAGAATATATTTTTGATAGCTTTTTCGATATATTTTGGTCTAATGATATGTCCTCGTTTGAATATACTAAGATGTTTTTTATGCCTGATTCTATCATGTGGCTAAATGCTAAATGTCCTAAATCGTGCAATAGACAGGAAAGTCTAGCTACTTGTATAAAAGAATTATATGCTGTTTCATTACAGCTATTAAATAATGCTGCGCAAAGCTTCGAATTATTTTCGGATAATGCATCATTTAATAATTTATTTGCCATTCTAGATGCTATGTGCATGCAACCCAAAGAGTGCTCAAGCCTTGTATGTTTTGCAGAAGGAAAAACTAAATAGTTTGCACCAAGCTGCTTTATATTATGAAGCCTTCTCATAAATGGCGTTTGAAGTATCCAATACTCTCCCAAATTTATTGGTATAAATCCATGAACATTATCGAGAATCATAGCTTTGTATGGAAATAGCCCCAGGCTTTCTTCATTACTTCCTCTTAGCAATATTTTAAGCACCATTGCTACTAAATACTGATTAAGATTAATATATTTTTATATAAGAAAAAGAATTATTTAAACGTTAAATTATTTATTAATATTAAACTAAATTTGCCTTTTCTAATGATTTTTTATATTCTCCTGTTATTGATGTATCTGTTGTGTCTACCCCTTTCATTTTTGCAAGGTATACCGAAACATAACCTGCTAATAGAGAGCCTTGCATTAGCTTTGAAAATAGATTATTGCCTCTTGGAGATATTTTAACCAAAGTTTTATTTTGCCTAATATATATTTCATTTAAAAGATTTGTCAGGATAGAGCATAGTTTTCCTTCAGATTCAAACAATATATAACCTATTTTAAGATTTTGATTTTTCTGCCAAACTACTATATCATTATGCGCGCTTTCTGGATATGCTTCAGTTTTTGCTATGGCCTTTGTGTTTTCACTAAATTCTTGTCTCCATCTATTGGCTAAAATTTCATAATCTCCACAACCTGAAATTATATACAGATCATCATTTGCTAAGCTGTTTGCAATATTTAAGCCCTCACCTCTTGATGTTTCCTTAATTACATTTATGCTATCTTCTAAATCATTATCGCTTATTAGATTAATTCCCTGTGCCCTTAAGGCTCCTAAAGTGGTCGAAACCAGTTCTGCCATAGCTGTTCTTGGATAATAGTTCTTTTCTATTAACGCTATAGGAGAACCCCTTTCAGTTACAAGCTTTTCTAGTTTTCCCCCACTTGTTATGGCTATTACTTTAGCATTTAAATTGTAGGCCTCTCTAACACATGATAGTGTTTCGTGCGTATTTCCAGAATAGCTTACCCCTATTACCAAATAATTTTTATTAACCCAGCTTGGTAACGATTCCTCTTTAATGACTTCAACTGGAACATTAATTCTTGAGTTTAATGCTAATGCTTTGATGTAATCTCCTGTTACTCCACTACCCCCCATACCGCATAAAACAATACCATCAAATTTATTTCCTAAAGACTTTATAGAAGATCCTTTTTCAAAGCCATACTTGATCTGGTGTGGAAAGGTATCGTAAAGTGAAAGCATATTTTCTGTTATGCTATTAAGATTTGTCATATTATCACCCACTAAATGTTAAAATCCCTCTCTTAATGTTGGTGTAGTATAATTATAAATTTTTATGAAGACCAAAACAGTTTAAAAGAGAAAATAATATGCTTTTTTATAAATAAAAATGCTTATGCTCTAAAGGGATAATTATGGCATATTCTGCTTTTTTCTTTTACTTCCTCTTTTTCTTCCTTTAGTAGCTTGTTGCCATGTTTGTTGTATTTCTTCTTGTTTTTTGCTTTCTTGCTTATAGGTAAGTACATTTAATGCCTCTTTAACATTATCAATACCCTCTAGTTTTTTTGCTATCTCTTCTTCCCCTAAATATTTTAACCAATTAACGATGTGCCCTTCTTTTAAGTGATAGTTAACTGCCGAGGGATCTAAATTTGACAGTCTTTCCATTTCATTTTTTAGCTCATTTAGATTGTGAGCTATCCCAATTACTTTATCAAAACTTTTAAATAAAAACGGTTCTTTCTCATTTTGCAATTCACTCGCGCCTCTTGCTATCTATGTTTTTAAGGACTAATATTTTTAACTATTATTATACAATTATTAATACAAAATTTAAATAAGCTGTAGAGTTTTGAATTAATTTTATAGTGCAGAAGTAGAATAAATATAAATATGTAGCAAAACAACTAATTATTGCTAATAGCAAGCTCGGTGAATAGCTAATGAGAAATTCAATATTGATAACAAATGATGATGGTATAGATAGCATAGGACTTAAGTTTCTAGCAGAAGAACTTAACAAAATAGGATTTGATATTTATGTTGTCGCTCCAAAAAATCAAGTCAGCGGTTCAGGAAAATCTCACTCTTTTGAGGTTAGGGTAGAGAAAAGGGATTTACAAAATGCTAAAAAGTCATGGGCGATTGATGGTAAACCAGCTGATGCGATTGCAATAGCTATAAGGCATTTACTAAAAGATGTTGATATAAAATTGGTTGTTTCAGGTATAAATATAGGTCCAAATATGGGGTTAATGGATTTCTTTACAAGTGGTACAATAGGAGGAGCATTGGAAGGAGCATTGTTCGGCTATAAGTCATTTGCTGTTAGTTTTGCTATATTAAGAGGTATAAAAAATAAAGAGCAAGAAGATCTGTTGAAGGAGTCAGCTAAATTAACATCTATTATAATAAAAGATACTTTTGATATAATTATGGAAGACCCTAAGCTAGATTTAATTAATATAAATTTTCCTCCAACAAGGCCCATAGGTATAAAAATTGCAAAGATATCATGGCAAACTAATTTGGATGTTTATGTAGATTCTAATGAAAACATTTTTCATGTTATGGGATGGAGCACTGACGACCTTAACAGTGCATATAATGGAGGAGATATAAATAGTGATGTATTTTTTGTTAAAAAAGGATATGTAGCATTAACTCCAATGTGTATTAAATGCCTTCCCGACTCATTAACTTATTATGAATCCTATGAAAAAATAAACAATGCCTTAGCCAAATCAAACATAATATCTGTTTAAAATAAATAGTAAAAATTAAAATTCAGATGTTATTTCTTATATTTATTGCTCTGTTATAAAAAAATTTTCAAACGCAATAGTTTCTTACTATTTGTTTTTACTGAGATATATAATTAAAATTTTTAAATATTTATGATAAAAATTGAATAATCAAGCTAAAAGGTTAATTTTTAAAGCTAGCTAGTTCTAATCTAAATATAGAATATTGGCGGTGAAAGTAAATGAGTGTGCAATTCGCAACACTTGGAGATCTGAAAAAAGGAAGCTATGTAATAATAGATGATGAACCATGCAGAATAGTTGAAATAACTAAGGCAAAAACGGGAAAACATGGAAGTGCTAAGGCTCATGTAGTAGCTGTTAGTTTATTTACTGGGCAAAAGAAAACATTGATTGCTCCATCAGATACTCAGGTTCAGGTTCCAATTATAGAAAAGAAGAACGGTCAAGTTTTAGCTGATTTGGGAAGCAATTTACAAATTATGGATATGGAAACATACGATACAATAGAGGTAGAGAAGCCCACAGATGAGCCAGAATTGCTAGATAAACTTAAACCAGGAGTTGAAGTTGAATATTGGGTGATAATGGGTAAAGCTAAAATCGTTAGGACTAGAAGCTAATTATAAAAGTATTTTTACAGTTCATATTGGTCTTATTTATTAATTTTCTCTTTGGATTTTAAGGTTGTACTTTTCACTATTTGTAATCTTAATAAATAAATGAAATTGTTTATAGAGGTCTTATAAAAAATTTTATTTTTGCTTTATGATAATCTCTTATTATAGTTTTTGCAGCTTCATCGATATTAGGTTCTTTTGTTTTCTTGTAGATCCATGATCTTTTTAATGCAAGCTTTTCTAAAATCTTATATGGGTCTGTTTCGTTTATATTATAGGCCTCTAAAAATGCATCTTGATTAAATTTAAGGATTTTTTCTATTAGTGCTATTGCTGGCTTTACAGGATCATTAATTTCATCAACTTCTCTTCCTCTAATTATAGATTCAGGATATCCACCTTCTATTGGAAAAACTCCTGGAGAGTCTAATATATAAATTCCATTGCTTATTTTATAGATAGTAAATGACTTAGTATATCCAGGGCTTCCTGGTATAGGACTTGTTGGAGCACTTTTCTTCCCTTTTAAAGAATTTATAATGCTCGATTTTCCTGTTTTTGGATAACCAATTAATGATACAACTATTGGTTTCTTATAAGATAAATTTTCAATTAAATTCAATAAAATTCTCTTATCCTTTTTCCTCCATATGGAATAATAAATAGCATTTAATCCATAAGATTTAAACTTCTCGACCCATTGCTCGGCTATTTCATAAGGGACTAGATCTGCCTTGTTTAATACTAAAATTAGTTTTTTGTCAAAAGTTTTTGCAAATTCTTCAACCCTTTTAGCTCTCGTGCTAATAGGATCTCTTATGTCCGTTACTTCAATTACTATGTCGGATCTCTTAATAGTCCTAGCGATTTCCCTCCATGTAGCTAATAGCATTTTTCTCTCCCGTTTTTTATTTGGGTTTTATTAATTAAATTATAATTCTACATTTTTCTAAAAATATTTGTAAGGAAAAATACTATTAAGCTTTTATAACTAAATTTTTATCATTTCTCTAATTTACAATTCGATATGAATATATAAGCTTTGCGTAACATTTATACGAGGGAAACATTTAAAAGGTCTGGTGATATGAATGTCAGAATCCGAAGGTTCTAAGAAAAAATCCAATAAGGTAGAATGCCCTCCAGATAAGATAATTTATGATGCCAATATGGGAGCTAGAATTTGTTTAGAAACAGGTGAAGTTATAGAAGAGCAGGTTATTGGTGATGAAGCTGAATGGCGTGCATATACACCGGATGAAAAAGCCAGAAGAACAAGAGTTGGAGGTCCTATTTCTTTATCGAAACCAAATATGGGTATTGATGTATATATTGGCAGTTTTCATGAAGGTAGTGGGAAGAAGATTAGGGGTTTATCTAGGAGAATAGATATGCTTAGATTGCAAAGAAGTTTTAGGATGGGTAGAACATTAAGTAGCTTAGAGAAAAATATTAATCAGGCATTAAAAATATTGGATGAATTGTCTACACATATGGAGTTATCAAATAAAGTTAGAGAAGAGGCCTCGAAGATGTATAGGGATGCAACTCAAAAAGGTTTAACAAGAGGGCGTAGCATTGAAAGTGTTGTTGCAGCAACATTATATGCTGCATGCCGTAAATTAAGAATGCCGTGTACAATAGATGAAATAGCAAAACATTTATCTATAAAGGATAATGATGTTAAAAGAGAAATTGCTAGATGCTATAGGTTATTAGTTAGAGATTTGGAAGTCGATATACCAGTAATTGAACCTGAACTTTTTGTTAATAGAATTGCAAGTGCATTAGGATTACCTGATTATGTTGCTGTTGAGGCAATAAAAATACTCAGAGATGCAAGAAATAAAGGAACAACAGCTGGTAAGGATCCTAGCGGTCTGGCCGCAGCTGCTGTTTACTTAGCAGCTTTAAATCATGGACTAAGAAGGACTCAAAAGGAAGTAGCTCATGTCGCTGGGGTTACTGAGGTAACTGTAAGAAATAGGTATAAAGAAATTGCTGGAGAGGCCGCTTCAAAGTTCTCTTAAATCTTAGCTTAATTTAATTATTTTTTCTAGTGTTGGTATTGTAAATTCCAAGTTTAATTTTTTTAACGTTTCTTTTTTTGGTACCCCATTTTTATCCCAGCCCCTTATATCGTAATAGTAATCTAAAAGCTGGTTAAACGATTCATAGCTCAACCTACCTCCTGCTAATGGACCTTTTGTTAATGGTTTTTTAAACCATTTTTCGGGAGGTATATCCATTTCTCTCTTCCATTCATTGAATTCTCTGATCCAAAATGCTCTTATTAAAGCATATATTCTGTCTGCAATTGTGTATATGTCATCCCATGTATATTTTATTCCTGTTGCATATTGTAATAACAATGGATAATGCTCAAGGCTTAGGCCTATTTCAACCCATGGTAATCTGCAAGTTGTTATACTTTCAAACATACCCCCCCTAATTCTTTGCATTTCTATAACTTTTGCAGCCTTTTCTTTTGAATACGAGAATCTATCATTTTGTACTTCCCAGCTAATTACCCATGCATCTTTATGGTGTGCTCCAATAGGGCTTGTTGAAAACGCTAATGCCATGCCAGGAGCTGTATGGCAATCATAAGCACTTACTTCTAAGCCTTTAGAATTAATTGCAAAATCACAACCACCGATTTTTTTGCAAGCACCCTTTGTTCCATTTGCTAGTAAATCTCCAAGCTTGGTTTTTCTAAATGCAATTTCATTTATAAGATCTTGATAAGTTTTGAAGTCCCCCCATTCTATTTTTCTATCATCGATCCCGCTTAATAAACCTCTTTGGCTTGCTTCGGTGGCCCATCCTAGAATGCTACCTAAGCTAATTGCATCAATCCCCAATTGATCTGCAAGCCTATTTAGTGTTCCCACTTCCTTTAGTTTAGCCATTCCAATATTGCTTCCTAACATAGCAACATTCTCATAGTCTAGTTCACTTTTATATCCTTCTGAATCTACTATTACGTTTCCACACAACATATTGCAATTAGGGCATCCTCTTTGTTCTACTTTAATGGACTCCATTGTATATCCATCTATTCCTTTAAAATCATCAAAGATCCCTTCACTAAAATTAAAAGTAGGCAAAACGCTTTCTTCTTGGGCCCAATCTATTGTTGCCATTGTACCTTCTCTCATCCAAAAATTATATCCAGGTCTTTCTCTAACTTCTTTTAATGCTTTAGCTCCTTCTATCTTTAATAGTTTATCATCATATAGATCAATACTCTTTGTTCCTTTTATAACTACGGCCTTTATTTTCTTAGAGCCCATTACTGCACCTATACCAGGTCTTCCTCCACTTCTACCTTCTTGGCTCATAATTGTTGCAAATCTTACTAAATTCTCCCCTCCATTACCAACCTCTACTATGCCTCCAAATCTACCGAATCTTTTCCTTAGTTTAGCCTCAGTATCCCACGAGTTTAAACCCCACAGATCTTCTGCGCTTTCAAAAGAAACCTTATCGTTTTCTATATTTAGTAAAATAGGTCTTTCTGATCTGCCTTGAAACACTATTGCATCGAATCCTGATTTTCTCATTTCTACAGAAAACATTGTTCCAATATTTCCATCTCCATAGCCTCCAGTTAATGGACTTTTCGATGCTACTTGCAACTTACCGCTGCTGGGTATAGGTAATCCAGTTAATGGACCTATCGCAAATATTAATAGATTTTCAGGTGAAAAAGGATCTACTCCTTGCGGATTGTATTCCCACAGTATTCTAACAGCTAAACCTCTTCCACCTAGGTATTCTTGAGCCCACTCTTTTGGGTATTCAAAACTTTTTGTTTCTTTTCTATTTAAGTCTATCCATAGTATTTTACCATTCCAGCCTTTCATTTTCTCACCCTTTAACTTTATTTACTTTAAGGTATTTATTAATTAATATAGCTGTGAGATCTTTTTAAGGTATTTAGATTTTATTATAAATATTAAGGTTTTAAGGAAATATCTACGCATAATAGGTTTAGATTCTAACTTGATTAGTTGAGGGTGTAAATATGTCTCAGTATAGACAAGATATAAATGATTTTTTAAAAAACTTAGATAGATGGATTACTATGCAACAAGCAGTTTTAGACTCATTTAAAGAAAGCTATCCTAAAGTTAGAGATTCTGATAGGCTTGATATAATAATTCACACAAGGATAGCATTTAATCATATAATAAGAACCTTAAAAGCCTTCGATGATTGGTTGCAAGATCCATTTATTACTACAAATGCTCCGAAGGATCTGTTAATACAAGTGTGGGATCAAACAATTAATGTGTTGCAAGAAATATTAAAGATGGATATAGGCCATACTACGCAGATGAGAAAGACGATAGACGAGCTTTCAAAGGAGGGCAGACTTAACCCAATAGTTGTAAGATTTAGAGATATAAATGAAGAAAGAAGGGAAGAAGGAAGGGGAGCAACAACTATATCTTTTTAAATAAATTTTTTAATTTGTAGTTAAGGAGAAGTTTGAGGTGGTCGGTTTGTCTAAAGAAGTAGGAAAAAAGCCAGTTAAGCAAGCAAAGGCAAAAGAAGAGAAGAAACAAGTAAATGCATTTGATTTAAGTCTGGAATTAATAAATAGAGTTAAGAAAGATTTACCAAAGATGAACTATGTAACCCCATATAAACTTACAAACTCATATAATATAGCTTTTTCAACTGCTAGAAGATTATTAAATGAATTAGAAAAGGAAGGTATATTAGTTTTATATTCATCAAGTAAAAGGAATCCCATTTATATATTTAAAGAAAATAAATAATTTTTAATAATTTTAATATCTTTATAGCTTTATGCTTTTAAATCCAAATAAACTTTTTAATCATGGGGTGAAATATTGCCAGACTTTATAATAACAGGTGCTGGTATAGTGGGATTAGCTACTGCATATCATATAATCGAAAACAATAGTGGGTCCTCTATTTTAATAATAGATAAGGCTGATGGACCGGGTGCAGGAGATACATCTAAAAGTGCTGCTGCATTTAGAGCGGCTTTTACAAGTAAAATAAATATAATGCTATCTAAATCAAGCATCGATTTCTATTACGATTTGCAAGTAAATAAAAACATAGATCTTGGAATGAGAAAAATAGGTTATCTATTTGCTTTAGACAAAAAGGAGTTTAACAAAATAGAAATGGGGATAGAAGTTGCAGAAAAGATGGGGATAGAGTATAGAGAAATAGAAAATGATTTGCTTGAAAGGAATTTACATATGAGATCCAGTGTTTCAAGTTTTGAGGAGGCATCCTTAATAGATGCATCAGATATCTATAAATCCTATCTTTTCCAAAATGCAGGAGTTTTAGATCCAGAAAAAATTATAAACTATTATTATAACAAACTAAAAGATTATGGTGTTGAATTTCATTTTGGTATAGGGATTAAAGATTTTTTAGTTGAGCCGAGTAGACCCCTTGGTATAGAAGGCGAACCCTTTCCATGGCAGGAATCAAAAATAACAGGAGTGAAATTAAATAATGGTGATATAGTAAAGGCGAATAAAAAAGTAATAGTATCTTTAGGTGCATGGAGCAACTTATATCTAAACAAAATAGGTTTTGATACATATAGCAGGCCTAAAAAAAGACAGCTTTTTTCTATAAAGGCTAATAATCCGAATTTAAAAGATTTGTTATACGCTAAAGGCTTTAATAAAGACAACGTTATGCCTTTTACTATATTACCCAAGGGAGTATACATACGACCTAACCCTAGTGAAGGAACATTTTGGATTGGATTAAGCGATGAATTGGGTAGACCTATTCAATTGGATGATAATCCTTCTTCAGAAGAGAATTTTTATACATATGGTATTTTACCAGTTGTTTCTTTATATTTTGACCAGTTAAAGGATCAATATCCATACTCATCATGGGCTGGCCATTATGATATAAGCTTTGATGGACAACCAATAATTTATGAGCCATTTAATAGCAACTTATTAATATCTGCAGGAACTAGTGGGAGCGGAATAATGAAGGGAGACGCAATAGGTAGAATTACAGCTTCTTTAGCCCTTGGAAAAGATATAACAATACTTTATGATAATACTGAATTTGACACCTCTTGGCTTGGTTTAGAAAATAGAAAAATAGAAAAGGAGTTGCTAATAATTTGAGCAATTGTAAGACAAAAATATTGCTTGTCTCTACAATTCATAAAGATGAAATAATAAATTTATTATCTAATTTAAATAAATTGAATTTTTGTTTTGATGCTATAGAAATTAAAAATTTATATTATTTAAGTAAAGATGAAATAATAAAAAACTTACCAAAAAATTGGGAATCTTATGATGTAATAATAGTTCCAGGTAATTTGATATGGGACTTTTCCGATTACGGAGGAAAGATTGTTAAAGGAACTGAAAGTCATTATTGTTTAGCCAAATTTTTGTTTTATTTGGATCCAAAAAAATTTAGCCCAAAGAACCCTGTAGAAAAAGAGTTTAAAGATATAAATGAAGAAATAAATAATAAGATATTATTGGAAGTAAATGAACAAAATAATTTTATTTATAAAATAAAAAACTTGAGAATACCTTTAAGACCTCCACCTATGATAATATTTTCTGAAGTTTTTTTAAACAATCAATATGATTATAAATCGATTTTAGATTTAGCAAAAAATTATGTTGATGATGGTTCAAGTGCAATTGTTATCGGATATATTCCAGGCATGGAATTAGGTTATTTAAAAAATTTAATAAACTTGCTAAAAAATGAATTAAATGTACCAATTGGACTAGATGCTCCACCTATTATTTTAGAAAAGTTCAGCAAGGATATAGATATAATAATGAGCTTTACTTTAGAAGAATATTTAGAAAAGAAAGAACTAATAAAGGATAAAGCAAGTGTTGTTGTAATTAACGAAATAAATAGTGATATTGTTAAAAAAATTAATACTTTGATAAAAAATGGGGCTAAAATTATTTTGGATCCTTTGGGGATGCCTCCAATATATCCTGGTTTTTTAAATAGCTTAATTAAAGCTAGAGATTTAGCAAATAAAATAAATGCACCAATTATGATAGGCTTAAATAATGTGGAAGAGCTATCAGATGTAGACTCTATAGGTTTAAATGGGCTTGCAACGTTTTTGTCCTATGAGGCAGGGATTAGTATTATATTAACTGGGGAAGTTAGTGTAAAAGCTAGAGGAAGCGTATATGAAATTAAAAAAGCAATAGATATGGCTTCGATTTCAGCAAAGCTAAAAAAACCTCCAAAGGATTTAAGTGTAAACCTATTATATTCTAAGGAAAAAGATTGGTTCAACAATAATAAATTTAAAATATATGGAAAAAGAAATGTAATAAAGATAGAATTTAAAGGTTTGTCATATGAAATCAATTGCAAAGAAAGATGCCCAATAGGCTTTTTATTTGATATGAAAGATGTAAATATTAAAGAGATAGTTAAAATAAGCAATTTAATTTATAGATATTGTTTACCTTGGTCAAATAATTGGCAATGTTAACAATTAAAAATAGGTAGCTTTATTATAAGAGAAGAAAATCTGAGCTTTTAGTCATGAAGCAAGGCTAACAAAAAAGACTAATAAACAAAAGTCTTGTAAATTATATAATAAAGTGATAAAGTAAAGATAAATTCTTAGTAAGGGCAAATTAGAAAATTAAACTTCAAGTATTTGTTCTAATGAGTACTAGACCTTTTTTATATTTTTTATTATTAAACAAAATTTAATTAAATAGATTGGAGAACAAATAGCTTAAAGACAAACCCTTCAAAAAGATCACATGCCTACGAGCGAAGCTCTTATAATGCTTATAGCAAACCCTGCTAGTATTAGGCTCATAAATTTATCTATGAGTAGGGCTCCATGCTCACCTAACAATTTCATTATATATTGCCCAGCATATAAAATTAAGTAAGCTAATATTATGTTAACAAAGATGCTTATTAATGCTATTGGATAGCCATAAGCATATCTTATATATAAAACGGTTGAAATGCTTCCCGGGCCTGCTAATAAAGGAGTAGCTAAAGGTACTATTGCTTCTTTTTCTATATTCTCTGGATTGTTTTTTGGAGCACCTATTTCAATATCAAATAGGCTGGCTATGGCGTAAACAAGTAAAATTAATCCGGCTGCCAACCTAAAATCATTAAATGTAACACCTAAGATACGAAACACGTATTCGCCTATTATAACAAATGCTAATAGCATGAAAACTGCTGCAATTATGAGAGTTCTTAAAAATTTAGGTCTTTTATCCTTTGGCAATAAATTAGCTGTTGGTATATAAAAAGGGATAACAGTAAATGGATCTAATACTACAAAAAGCATTATAACTGAATCTATTAACGGCTTAAGTGAAAATAATGACAAAATATACACCGCTAGTTAAATTTCTTCATCGCCTTTTTCTTCTTCAATGCCTTCTGGCCCTGTTTTTTCCGTTGTTATCTCTGTTGCTTCTTTTTCCAATTCTATTTTTATATCATCGTTTATATAAGGCGCTATTAAATAAATCTTGTGCTCAACGTAGTTATCTTCACTTATCATCATGTTTTCAAAGCTTATAGTATAAATGGGAAACCTTGCAATGGCCTTGTCTGATGTTCTACTCAATGAACCAATATTTCTCATAATATCTACCAATTCAGGCTTTAATGGCAAGGGAAAGTCAACTTCTCTTTCATCCTTTAAAACAATAAAATCGCTAAGTTCTGGATTCCATTCTTTCATTGCATCTTCACTCTTGTTTTTGACTATTTTTGCTATTTCGCCGTCTTTAATTTCACTTGATATTATGCTTCCTTTTTCAGCTCTTATTATTAGTACCTTCATTGCTTTTCATCTCTTCAAAGATTAAATTAATTCTTCTAGCTTATATGCTTTTTTAAAAAATAAGATTTCATATTTTAAAGAATTATATAAAAAGGTGATTCGACTATTGCTGGTCTGAAGAGAGAGGCTTGTTTTTACTTTATCATATGGTTAATCGTTATTAACAGAGCTTTTAGCATTATTTATGTCTTTATATTTAGGCATGCTTGTTAATACTGCTAAAGAATTTTTATCTCATGCGCATCATAGATATATTTTCCATATTCATGCTTACATTTCAGTCACTATTGCACTTCATTTGAACTTCTTTTTATAAACCTTTTTAATCTTTATTATGAATTAAAGTTTCTAAAGCTTTCTATAATGGATATCATTCCTGCAATAAAGAGCTAAGTTTTCCTTTTTTCAAATCCATGTCTATATAAAAATAAATTTATATTTTTTATAATATTAACTCTTTTGGGGAAAATAATAATGAACGATAATGCAAAAGGATATCTATATATAATGGCAGTGATATTTATATGGGGGTCTTCCTATTCAGTAACAAAAATATTAGAAAAATTCATTTCTCCAATTTATATATCAGCTTTAAGAGCCTTGGTCGGGGGAATAGTATTATTAATAATATTTAGGAAAATAATTTATGGGGTTAAGGAAACTATAGCTGGTTTATTAAATATGGCATTCTTTTTAATATTTTTAAACTTAGGGATAATGTATTCAAAGAATCCATCATTATCTGCAGTTTTAGTTTATACTCAACCAATATTTGTTGTTATATTAAGCAAATTTTATTTAAAATCAAGAATAACTTTATTGCAATATATTGGAATTATAACAGGTTTTTTGGAATCCTTTTAACAGCTATTTCAACAATTGGATTTAGCATAAGTCTTATATTTTCTCTTCTAAGTGGATTTTCGTGGGCCATCGGGACAGTATATTTTGTAAGGCATTTGGCAAATAAGGATATAATTGCTTTAAATTCATATATGTCATTAATTTCATTTCCAGTAATAATATCGTTTCTTCCCCTTAGCCATTATTTTGAAATAAACGTATCATCAATAATTATTTTAATATATACAACATTAATAATCCAGATATTGGCATGGCTTTTATGGTTTTATGCTGTTAAATATATAGGCCCTGTAAGGAGTAGTAGTCTTGTTATGCTAACTCCCATATCATCGTTTATATTTACTATAGCTTTAATGCATGTATTTCCAAATTATTTGCAGTTAGCTGGCTCCATTTTTGCTATCATAGGATCTCTAATTGCTCAGATAGGAAGAAAAACATAAATCTATAATGGGCCTGCGTTTTCATATCCTTGCCTAATACCTTGGCCGGCCTTTTTTGTTAAAGCCTCACCACCTTCTTTTAATAATATGGCTAAGTTTTCCGCATGCGCCTTAGTCCTTTCTATTGCAATTTTTTTAAGTTCCTTTGGATCATCACTTTCATCTTCATGAATTGTAACATCGATTATAATTTTTCCAGTTAATATAGATAACATAACTAATCCTACAGATAAAGCAATATAGCTATACTTGTCCACCTGTTTCGACCCAACCCAACCTAATGTGATTATACCATCACAGCCGCTATCAATTAATCTTTTAGCTTCGCCTGGTAGATCCTTTATTCCTGGAACCGTATGTCTAATTATTGTATATTCTGGCAAAAGGTCTTTTAATACATTTAATGCTATTGTACCCATATCTACTCTTGAAAATGTAGTGTCAACTATTCCAACACATTTTCTCTCTTTCACAGGCTTCTATCACCTCTTTTCCGCTAATTAAAACATAACCCATTTTGCTCGCATATTTCCTAGCATTTTCTAAACTTAATGAAGTTCCAAAATCAAGCATTTCTGCAAATGCTGTTGCAGGCTCCATTCCTGCAAGCAAGGATAAAGAAATGCTCAATTCCGTATGTCCTTTTCTTTCTTTTAAATTTCTTGCAGCAAGTAATGGCACATGACCAGGAGCTTGAAATTCCTCGATAAATTTTTTGATTGCATCGTTTACATTTCCATTAGCATGAAGTTTAACTACCTTGTATAGTTCTTGCATGGTTAATGCTCTATCATTATCGCTAATACCTGTTCTAACATTTATGTGATTAACCCATATAGTAAAAGCTGGCCTATCTTTATAAAATAATAATTTTTCAGTTAATGGTTTTAAATTTGGAATCTTTGCTATTAGTTCATCACCCCAGATTAGGCCAAGATCTCTAGCTATATTCCATGTTGTTGCAAAGCAAACTAATCCACCGGCTTCTTTTCTTAATTTATAAATAGAATCAGACCTTATTCTTGATGCATGAAAAACCATATCAATCTCGCTTTCTCTCGATGAGGAATCATAAAGTAATACTGGAAGTCCTTGCTTCAGGCTTTCTATTGCATTATCTATTGACATATTTTGCCACCAGCGCAGTTGCCAGAGTCAATACAGATAGAATAAGGAAAGTATAATATATTATGTTATAATTGTGTTTATTACTTTTATTAATTATAAAGTTATTAGTTGAACTGTTTAATATTATTATGTTGGTCTCATTACTGATTGATGATGTGCTATTTGGTATGATTCCGAATGTAATAAAGATGAATCTATTGTTACCTTCGTATTGAAAAGAAGTCCAAGATGTTTGAGAAAAAGATAGAATATTGTTCAATGAATTTAACATGTTTATTTCAATTGTTGATTTATTCTCTAACATAAATATATGCGATGTTTCATTGATACCAGGTATATTGCTAACTGTGTAATTATTAACAATTACATTTCTTAGACATAAATTTGTTAAATTCGTGATAATATATAATTTAGCTAGTTCTCCACCATCATCATTGTAATAGCTTATATTAATAATTTTTATAAAAATGTTAGGAGATGACATTATTAACAATATAGAATTATTGTATATATAATATATCACATATAATTTGTTTGAAGTTAAATTGATATTAATTTCATCTATACCATTAGCTAATAATGTAAATTTTTTGTTGCTTATAACATAAAAGGTTTTGTTGCTTAAATTTATTGATTCTGATGCGCTTTGTAGGTTTAATGAAAAACTA
This sequence comes from Caldisphaera sp., assembly GCA_002877855.1. Next base: position 20,109 of record PNIA01000002.1, on the reverse strand, counting down.
TAGGAATATGTTATGTAATCTAGGCTTAAAGCTAAAATTATCATCATTATTATAGCTAATTTTTTCATTTTGGCTTACCGTTTTGCTTACGTTATTATAGAATAAACCATTGATGCTATAACTCTGGTTAAAAATGATTCTATAACGGCTGCAACTGCTAGGAGTATTATTGATAAAATTAGTAAACCAAAAGAACTTTTATACATTTTTAACGGTCCTTTGTTTACCATAAGTATAAAAGTTGATGCTACCAATGTTACTGAAGGTATTTCTATTGCTCCATGAGGGACTAATAAATAAAACATAACTAGGGAAGGCTCTGTGGGTTGGGTTTGGAGTGCCAATGGTAAAACAAACCCAACCAAGCCTCCATTAAAGGCCACAATCAGTATTGGTATAATAATAGTTAGTGATGATAACCATGTTATTATTGCAGTTTTTATATTATTACCAAATATAACAAATGGTAACAAGTAAATGCTGTTCCCTCCTTCAAAGTTTTGTGCTATTTGCTTTATTTGCGATGATTGGCTTTGCAAATACTGGCCAATAAAAGAATTCATTATGTAGTTATAGCTTAAAACTATTGCAACCCCTGCAATACCAAAAATTATTATCATTAATATCCAGGTTTTTCTTAAGTTTTTTTCTTCTATTAATGTATCTATCGCATCTCCTAAAATATCCATTATCGCTTCACCTTTTGAATTACTTAATAGCTGTTTTTATAGTTTCTGATCCAGCATTAATATAATTATTTTCTCTCAATTTTTAATTATATTAATATAATTTTACATTTTAATATTTTAAAGCTTAATAGGTTTTTGATTTTAAAAATATAAGCTTATACCGCTAAAGTATATTTATTTTGCTGTCAATATATTATATATGAATATAAAGGAAATATATCAAGGGTGTAAAAATTGGAATTGGATGGCAAAGATTTGAAAAAAAGGAAATCAATACTTATGGATTTATGGAATGAATTAATAACAATATGGGAAAGCAATCCACAAAAGATATCTAGAGAATATGTCATAGAAAGGCTAAAAGGTGAATATAGCAAAGAAGGAATTTCACCAATAAGGGGCGCATCGGAACCAAAGGATCTATTTGATAAAGAATTGACAAGCTTATATATATTAGGAAAGTATGGAATGGGATTAGAGGTTCAATATCCTGAATTCTTTGATAAGGTCTTTTCAATAGAAGTCAAAATGGATCAAGTAAATGATTTATTATTATCTGATAATACAGATGGTTTAAGAGATAAGGTCAGTGCTATAATAGGTAATGTTGATGGAAATTCTATAGCTAGGATTCTAAGAATACCTTTAACAAAGATATATTTTGGTTTTTCTAATGAGAGTACTATTAAAAGAGTAGCGGATTCATTAAAGAAAATGTTTCCAGAGCAGGCTAAAGAAGTGAATAAATATATTAAATTCTATGCAGCTTTTAAAATAGCCAATGATATAGATATTGGAAAGATAAAAAACAGAATAACTAAAGAGGCATTCAAACAGGCATTGGCATTAGAATTGAATATTGATAGAAAGTCTCTTCCTAGTGATAAATACATAATGAAAATAGCCAGTGATGTATTTAAAGTTTCAAATAAAAACTTAAAAAATGTATTTAGCTTTAATAATAAGAAAATCCAAAAAGAAAAACAAATAAAAAAATAGTTTTATACTTTTATTCCAAAGGCCTGTCTTATTAATTCTCTAGCAATAGTAAGCCTTTGTACTTCATTTGTACCCTCGTATATTGTTGTTATAATTGAGTCTCTTAGATATCTCTCTAGACCCATTTCTTGGTCAACACCGTATCCTCCATGTATTTGAACTGCTTGTCTGGATATCCATTCAGCTGCTTCAGACGCAAATGATTTTGCCAAACTAGCTGCAATAATGAATTCGCTTCTTTTTGCATCGGCCAAACTAGCCGCCCAATATGTTAAAAGCCTTGCCCCTTCAAGCTTTATGTACATGTCTGCAATTTTTTCTGTTATCATTTCAAAGTTTATTATTTGTTGACCAAATAGTTCTCTTTGTAAAGAATAGCTCAAAGCCTTTTCAAAAGCAGCTTGGGCAATACCAATCGATTGAGCCGCTATTCCTATTCTTGTAAAATCGTATGTAGAAACAATTACTTTAAATCCTTCATTTTCTTTTCCAATAACGTTTTCTGCTGGCACCTTTACATTGTCAAGTATAACCTCATAGGGCTGTTCTCCTCTCATACCCAATACCTTAAAATGTTGCCCTAGTTTTACTCCGGGCCAGTCGCTTTCAACAACAAAAGCAGTAATTCCCCACCATCTTTTGTTTTGCTGTGGTTCATTTGTTCTTGCCGATACAATGAAATACTTAGCCTTTTCAGCTCCGCTTATAAAGACCTTTCTTCCACTTATTACATAATGATCATTTTCTTTTATAGCCTTTGATTGGGTACCTGCAACGTCGCTTCCTCCGCTTGGTTCTGTATTAGCATGAGCACCTTGCACTTCTCCTTTTGCAATTGGTGTTACATATTTCTTTTTTAAATTTTCGCTACCAAATTGCAGTATTGGAACGGCAAACAAATGATTAACTCCAACCGCAACAGCTAGACTAGGTACAACTCTTGATATTTCTTCCATCAATATTGTTGTCATTAATTGGCCTCCACCTTGTCCACCGTATTCCTCAGGAATTCCTATTCCAAAGAAGCCTTGCTCGGCCATTGCATTAAAAATTTCCTTCGGAATTTGATTTGTGTCTTCAATTTCTTTCCATCTAGGTTCAACATTTTTTTCCAGAAATTCTCTAACAGATTTTCTAAATAATTCGTGCTCCGAATTTAATTCTATTTTGAAGTCTTCGATACTTTTAAATGGAAATACCATACCTATCGCCTTCTCAGTTCATATTATTAGTTTATTTAGAGTTTTATATCTTCTTAGCCATTGCTTATTCATTACAAACTTTAATGAATTATTAAAAAATATTATTAATAGAGGGATATAAGTAAAGAATATTAAAAATTTCTTGTATAGCTTTATAGGAAAAAATTTATAAACTTTTATATCATATGCAATTAAAAAAACTTATAAATGGTGAAAAATAATAAAGATAAGGTGTATACAAAAGATGCGGGATGATAGTGGAAAAGGAGGAGTTAAGTTAAGAAGATTCCTCGGTTTAACTGATATTTTTATGCTTTCTTTAACAGGTATGATAGGTTCTGCATGGCTTTTCTCTGTTCTGGGTATTTTACCATATGCAGGACCTGCAGCCATTTTGACATGGATAATAGCTGGTATTTTATTTGTGTTTATGGTATTTGGCTTTGGAGAATTAGGGGGCGTATTTCCATTTTCTGGATCTTTGGCCAGATATAACCACTATACTCACGGAATTTTTAGCAATTATTTATTATCATGGGCTTACTTTTTAGGTGCAGTAACAACAGTTTCTGTAGAAGCAATAGCAATAGTAACCTATGCCAGCGCTTATATACCAAGAATATATAATTCTACAACTGGACTATTAACTCCATTAGGTGTTTTATTTGCTGTGGGCCTTGTTGCATTGTTCGTTGTAATTCAATTGGTTGGCATAAATGTTTTTGGATGGTTTAATAGAATTATAGCTGCATGGAAGTTTATTATACCCTTGTTGACTGTTATTTTGCTAATATTAATGTATTTTCATCCATCAAACATAGTGAAAATGCCAGGTGGGTTTACTCCATATGGTACAGCAGCGATATTTGCTGCAATGGTCCCAAGCGGAGTTGTATTTGCATACGAAGGTTTTAGACAAGGGCTTGAGTATGCAGGAGAAACTAAAAACCCACAAAGAGATGTACCTTTAGGAACAATATTAGCAATTATTGTTGTAATATTAATATATGTTTTATTGCAGATAGCTTTCATAGGAGGTATAAACTGGAAGGCAGCAGATGTAAGTGTAGGAAATTGGTCAGCCTTAGCAAGTTCTAGTTGGTCAGGGCATCCATTTTATAGCGAATTGCTAGCCACTGGTATACCAATACTTATTGGCTTCGGCATTATATTGCTAATAGATGCAGCAATATCCCCTGCTGGTACATTAGCAGTTTATGTGGGTTCTTCAGCAAGAAATATTTATGGAATGGCAAGAGTAGAATATATACCAAAGTTTTTGTCAGGTCTGCACAAAAGATTTAGAACTCCATGGATAGCTATTCTATTAACATTTGTATTGGCTGTAATATTTATGTTGCCTATTCCAAGCTGGTATTTTGTAATAAGTCTAAGCTCTTTATTAACGGTGTATAATTATTTAACAGTTGGAATAACTAATCATGCCTTAAAAAATTTGGCTCCAAACATCAAAAGACCATATAAGGTTCCGGCATGGTATATTTTATATCCATTAGGTTTTATCGCTGCCGCTATGTTAGTTTATTGGTCAGGTTGGACTCTTATTAATACTGTAGTAATAGCTGTTATAGCAGGTCTACCGTTAGTTCTATTTGGGCCATATAAGAAAAAATTGGGGTTATCTACAAAAGAGGTATCCATATTATCAGTAATATTATGGATAGTGTTAGCAATAGTAGTAGCTGGTTATGAACTTTCTTGGCCCTTGCTCTCTTATTTCCCTATTTATTGGGCATTAATATCTCTAATACAGGTTGGAGCTTTATTTTATCTATACCTAAGAAGCCATCATAGAAGTGTAAAAGCAACATGGTGGTTAATAATATTTAACATCTTGTCCGGTATAATATCTTATTATGGATCTCTCGGTCCTTCTCCATTAATTCATTATCCATACGATTATGTAGTTTTTGCTATTATGAGTTTGATAGTTTATTTTATAGGTATTAAAACTGCATATCTAACAAATGATCTGAAAGAGATAATAGAAAAAGGATTGCCTGAAGAGTAACTAATAAATTCTTAATATCTTTATTTTATCAAATATTTTTTTATAAATTTTTAACCATATGTTTTCGAATTGTATTACCAATAAAGATGACCATACAGCCAAAACTATTCCAGCCAATAAATCACTAAACCAGTGAACTTGTAAAGTAAGTCTTGTATACATTATAGCTAATGCATATATCCATGATAAATATTTTATATAGTTATTTTTTGTGTTATTAAATACATATGTTATATAAAATGCAAATACTGAAACCCTGACAATATGTCCTGATGGAAAAGAAAAATAGTCTGCATTAATAAGAGCAGTTAGTAAAGGCCAATGTTGAGAAATTTCATGAGGTCTAGGAATTCCTGTAAATGCCTTTATAAACTCTGTTGCTATCATCGAGATAATTATAGCAACTATAAAACTAACTGCATTTTTAGTTACATGTTTTTTTAAAACAGCTTGACTAAAATAAATTATTATCATATATATTAAAAACGCCTCTGAGCTTGCTGTGTCTGTAAGCATTTTTATGTAAATGTTGTTATCTAGCTTAATTTCGCTTAAAAAATAATTATTTATTGGGTTAAATGATCCAGTTATTTCTAAGATAATAATTATAGCTAAAATTATTGTAAACAAAATCAATGATGTTTTAACGTTTTTCATATTTTTTCCCTTTGATCTTTCTCGCTAATGGTGAGGCTTTTATCCTCTTGTATTTTTTATGTATGCAGTAAAAATATCTTTCCTATAATAATTTTTAAATTTTAATAGAAATAAAAGGCTTTTTAAATATTAATTGAGTTCATTTCAGAATACCTTAATAACATTTCTGATAGCCTTGTTAACCTATAATAAACATGGTGTGTTCTAGTTTCTTCTTTCGGTTTTGCCTTTCTATGTTTTGCCTTTATTATTTTTTCTTTTACGCTAACAATTAGTCCTAGTCTTTCAAGATTTTCTAATAGGTCTATTATTTTGCATGTCTTTTCTTCCAAAACTTTAGCTATTGTACCTGCATGCTCATTCTCAGCTTCTCTTAAAAAAATAAGTAATTTTAATGTGTTTTCACAACCTGTAATGGATGTAAAATATGTGTTTAGATCTTTATAGTTTTTCGTTAGATGCCTTATAATTAGGTTAGTATCCTTAGTAAGCTCATAATATGTATGATGTTTTCTAACTTCTTCAGCTAATTTAAATCTAGCATCACTTCTTTTTATCGAGCTACCCTGGTACCTTTGTATTAATTTTAGTTTTTCAAGCTTATCTAGTTCATCTGTTATAGGTTCTATTGGCATTTCTAGAATGGATGCTATCGATTTTGCATAATCAATATTAGCTCTCTTTAAATGAAACAATATATATAGATCTAAAGGGCTTATATCTTTAATCTTCTCTAATTCAATTTTTGGTTCGTTTCTTTTATCCATTTTTATTCGAAATAAATATGGTATCCAAATTATATAAATTTGATTAACAAATTATAATTTATTAATTAAAAATTTTTAATAGCAGTTTTCTTTATCACTCTTTTTTTGCAATTAAATTGATGAGATCTAAGGTGGATAAAGATGGAAATTTATGTAGGTACATCGGGTTGGATGTACTCATGGAATTTAGGAAGATCATTAGATTGGTACGTGCAAAAATCTAATTTAAATACTGTTGAATTAAATTCATCATTTTATAGGTTTCCGTATAAAAATCAAATTAAATCTTGGTCAGAAAAAGGTAAAGATATAAGATGGGCAATAAAAGTTCATAAATCTGTATCACATACACATAGATTAGATAAGAACTCTTATGATGTATGGAGCAAATTTATAGATTCATTTAAAGAAATGGATAATATCATAGATTTTTATTTAATACAATTACCACCTTCCTTTGCAAAAAATGAAGAAAATGTTAACAGAATTATAGATTTTTCAAGGTTTGCTAATATTAATAAAAGGCTAGCGATTGAATTTAGAAATAATTCTTGGTTTAATGAAGAAACCATAGATTTGTTTAGAAAGCTTGATACGACAATAGTTAGCATCAGCTCACCGATAGGAGAATTCATTTCTTTATCTAACGATATTATTTATTTAAGGATGCACGGAAAAAATAAATGGTATTTTTATGAGTATAGTGAAAAAGAACTTAATGAGATAGCAAATAAAATATATAGTTTAAAACCTAAAAAGATTTATGTATATTTTAACAATGATCTATGGATGCTCAGCAATGGAATTTATATGTTAAACCTATTAAGATCCTTAAATTAAAAGTCCGAATAAACAGATATTTTTCCATCTGAAATGTATGCCCCACAAAATCTGCAAAAGCCATTTTTCATAGGAGACCCGCAAATTGGGCACTTGTTTTCTTTTGCAATTGACCTATCTTTAAATAAACCTAATTGGATACCCTTTTTAAACAAATATGCATGTGCATGGGATGTGAAGTCTATTTTATATTTTTCCTTTAAATCTTTGATTTCTTCAATCGTCGTTAATTTCTTCCATAGGTTTAATAAATTATCTGCTCCACTTCCAGACGTTATAGGGGTTTTATCTCTTAATGCAATATCTTTTAATCCATGCATTAATATAAATTTTCTTAACAATAATTTACCATATTTTTTATTATCAATATAATTTATTTTACATTCTAACGGAGTTTTAATTGAAATTTCTTTTACCTTTTTGCTATATAATGGTTGCAATAAATTGATACCAAAACTCTGTGAAATAGGTTTAGAATTGAAAAATGCATTTCTTATTACATTTTTTAGCCAATTATTAAGGTAGTTTTCTTTCTTATCTAAAAGAAAATCATAGCCAAAAAATAGCTCATCACCTCCATCACCTGTTGATATACAATTGCAGTTTAATTCCTTGGCTTTCTTTAATCCAAGACATACTGAAATGCCTGAAATTATCTCTATTGGATCTATTAGCTTTAATATTTTTAAAACTAAATTTAGGCAATCGTCTATTTCCGGAGAACTAACATCAAAATTAAAGACGTTTATTTTCGCACCTATTTTTTCTGCAAAATAATTTATGTAATATTTGTCTTTTGCATCGTTTATTAGCACAGAGATTAGTTTTTGATCAACATTTCTTTTAAGTAAAGATAATGCTATAAAGGTTGTATCGATACCTCCACTATATAATAAACAATTGCATTTTTTCTCATGTATTGAATTAAAGACAGATTCGGACAGTTCATCTGCTATTTTAATGCAATTATCTATATCCAGTCACCCCCTTTTCAATAGATGTATAAAATTGTTAATATAGTAACTACTATTAATATTATATATGATAAAGAAATTATCTTTAATGATTTAAATACTTCATTATAGCTAGGTAAAGATCCAGCTCCTAGTTTATATTCTCCAATTTTTTCTAACGATATGTTTAATGAGCCTGCCATTGCAGACATAGGATTTCCAGCATTTTTGCTTTCAGTTTTTTTTCTGAAATTTTTCCATACTTTTAAAAGATTTCTTATATTATTTCTTGTAAAAAAAGATGATATTGCAATAATGATGATTGAAAGCCTAGCTGGGATATAGTTTATTATAGTGTCTGTCATGGCACTTGCATAGCCCACATTTAAGTGCTCCTTGTCTTTAAACCCTAGAGATCCATCTAATGTATTTATGATTCTTTGAATCAAGCTTCCTATAGGTCCTAATAATAAAAGCCAAAATATGGGTGATAAAACGCTATCAACAAAGCTTTCAGATAGTGATTCAATCGCTGCAGATGCTATATGATTTGCATCTAAGTTTTCTACATTTCTTCTAACAATTTGACTAACATTACTTCTTGCGGAAATAAGATCATTTTCTTTGATTGACTCACCAACCTTTTTTACTATATCATAAAGTAGTTTGTAAGAAAAAGATGTTTTTATAATATAGGCAGAAGCTATTATCCATAGAATTGGGCTAACTAGTAATGATAAATATAATAATAATGTGTAGATAAGCAAATGACTTAAAACTACTAATATCCAAATTAAAAGGCCTCTCACCCTTGATGAATAAGGTTTATAGAGCCTTTGTGACATTAAAAAAGAAGTATGAACTGGATGAATTTTTAATAAAAATCCCCTATGATATGGATATATAACATCTAAAAACAAAGCTAAGAGAAAAGAAGCCATAAAATAATATTTATTAGGAAATAAAAATTTTGGTAGATATAGCATTATTTAACCACCAATAGAAGGGAAATAATTTCTACTACTTCAATTGTAAAACCTATCACATCTCCATTAGTAAATCCAATCCTCTTTTTTGAATCTCTTATTATAATTGGAATAGCCAATAATGATATTTGGGAATAAATCAAAATATAATTTTTAAATAAAAATAGTATCAAAAATAATAAAGCTAAATAAATAATTAAATTAATGATAAATTTTTTATTATTTTTTGAATTTTTAATAAATAAGCTACCACTTCCATCATAGTTTGGTGCTGTTCCAAAAAATGATATCAGATATGATGATTCAAGTCCTGCTAAATATGATAGTAAGATAATTTCATAGCTTTTATCAAAGATAAAAAACAATGAAAGTCTTAATATTATTAAACAGGAAGTAAAAACAATGGCAAAGCTACCTTTTCTTGGATCCTTTAAAATTTTCAATGCATCAATACCTGTTTTTCTTGATCCTATCACGTCTGAATAGTCAGCAAATCCGTCTAGATGTAAAGCTCCTGTAATTATTATATGAGATATCAATAAGAGAGAGGCATTAATAATTTGGGGGAAAAACAGCAAGTAAGACGCAAGAGATATTATTAATCCCTCGATTATGCCAATAATCGGAGATAAATAAAATACTTCTGATGCATCTATCAAACTATTTTGCTTTGTTGGAATAATGGTAAAAAAAGATAATAAGCTAAGGAACTTTTTTATCTTTTTCATTTAAAACACCATTAATTGCGTCTATTAATTTTATATTATCTCCATGTAATCTAATTGATATCCTTGAATAATTTTTGTTTAAACCATAAAAAGTAGAAGCATCTCTTATGTATATTCCTTTTTTAATTAGTTCTTTTTTAAATAAAGGATTGGGCATGATTTCATGTTTAATCAATAAAAAGGCCGTTCTGCTGTTATAAACCTTTAATTCTTTGTTTAAACTGTTTTCAATAAATTGCCTTTCCTTTTTTATTGTTTTGTTAGCATTATCTATATAATTTTTTATAAATTCTTTATTTTTTAAAATTTTAGAATAAAAACAATTAGTTATTGCATCTATAGGCCAGGCTTGTATTGATGATTCTATTTTTTCAATAAATTTATAATTTAATGATATAATTTCTCCCAACCTAAAGCCGGGTGTTGAAAAAGTCTTTGTTTGGCTTCTTAGCAAAATGTATTCTTCAGATGGTTTTAATGGATCACAGTCTGATATTTCTATAAATGCCTCATCTATAATTATATTAACATCTTTATCTAAATTATCGATAATTTCATTTATGTCATTTATTTTTAAACAAAAACCTATAGGATTATTTGGTCTTGAAAAAATTAATAGTGAAGACCCCTTTAAGCTTTTAATGATTTTAATAATTTTTTCAGTATCAATATAATTTTTGTTTTCAATGTCTAAAGTTATTCTAATCAGTTTTGATCTTATTGCATTAGATAGGATTTTATGGTCTCCAAAGTTTGGTTCTATTATTATTAAATTTTTTGGCCTAAATAAAATTGGAATTAATGATAATGCTTCATCACTTCCGTTTATAGGTATGATGAAATCTTTATTAATATTAAAATAGTTTGATAGATAATTTCTAAGCTTATTATATGATGGATATCTCTCATAGGATCTATTTTTTATGCAATTTTCTAAAATTTTTTTTGCTATCTTAGGTGCTCCTAGCGGATTTGATGGTGCACTAAAATCCGTTAAGTTTTTATTTTGAGATCCTCCATGAAATCTTTTAATCATGACAAATCTCCTTGATTTTTTGCAAGTCATATAGTGTATTTAAGTTAAATAATTCTTTCTCATAATTCACTTTTATGCTTTTCCATTTATCATAATTGTATCCCTTAAAAATAGATATACCAGTATATTCTCCATGTTTATTTAATATAGTTATTAGAGGTTCTCTAAAATTAAGCGATTTGCTAAGTATTTCTATTAATACTTCTTTATTTAAAAAAGGGAAATCGGAAGGTAATATTAGTATAGGTCTTTTCTTTATTATATTTAATAAGATACTTAAGTCAACAGAATAATTTATACCGGGAGTGTAAATTATTAATGCATTAGTATTTTTTAAAATATCAACATATTTTTCTGTGTTTTCTGATATTGCAATTGCTATGAAATCACTTATATAGGAAGCAACCTCCAAAATATTTATGATCATAGGTTTACCACAAATTTTTGTAAAAGGCTTGTAGCTTGAATTAAATCTAGTCCCTTTTCCTCCAGCCATTATTATGCTTATAGGAATCCTCATTGGTTACCACCAAATAAATAATCATAAATTTTTGATAATGCAGAACCTATTAAGGCAGAAGCAATATCATCTTCAAACATTGGCAATCTAGATATAGACAAATTAAGCCTATCTTTTGATGAGTCAACCCAATATGTTGCAGTTAATCCCTTAAAGCCAGACAAATATATGCTTAATGATGAAGCCAAAGCCTCATCAGCAATTATCCTCTTCGTGTCTTTTTCATACTCTTCTTTAGCTAAAAAAGGGAAAGTATTGCTCTCTCCTCTTAAATCTATTTCTCTTGCTGCAATAATAAAAGACCAAACATTTGGATCATTTAAGAAATTGTTTATTTGATGTTTGATCAATATTCTGATATTATTTATATCCTTCCCAGGAACAGGGGCTAACTGATACAATTTTATAGCTTCTTCAACTAAACCATTTATATCTAGTCCTAACGATCTTTTTAGCAACTCATCTTTTTCTTTGTTTTCTTCGAATGAAATGAGGGTTTCATGTATTAACCTTGATATATAATTGCCATGCTTTGTCGACAATCCACTCCACATATATCCATTTTTACTTATTTTTGCTGCAACTGTTATTCCATCGCTTGATGTACCAGATGACCTTGATTTGCACCTTATTAATAAATCGCTTGCAGAAAGGCATTTAGATTCAGTAACTGTTCTAAATAAATCTAATAATCCGCTGAATGTCAGCTCATGATTGAGCCACGCTATTATATTTATTGTTCCTTTTTCAGCGTTAAATAAATTTTCTTGATATATGCAGTTTGGAATTTCAAAACTAGCAGTTATTAAAACTCCACCCATTTCTCTTTCTTTAATCTTATAATTTTTTATATTAACAGATGTAGCCATTACTGGAACTTCATTGCTTAAACCCAATGAAGATATAACATTTTCTCTAAACAATTTGAAGTCATTTATTTTTATATTTTCATTAACTTGAGATATTACAACCTTATCGCTTTCAGTTATGCCATCTATATATGAAGTTGAAAGCATGTGCATTTTATTTTCAAATTTTATTAATAAATTATTTTTAATTGTTTCAATTTTTACCAATCTTTTCAAGCCTCTCATATTCATTATAAATAAATTTCTTTATTTGGCCATTGTCAAATCCCAGCATCTTGGCTAATATTAGTGTGCCCCCTGCTCCCACACCTTCTTTTACATAACCTTCTTCATAAAGCTTTAAGCCGTCATATTTTGAATCACGAAAATCAAGATCTGATGAGATAATTTCTACATTGTTTATTTGTTTTAATAATGAAACTATGTTGGAGTCTTTATCGTTAATTATCCACTTTGTAGTTGCTACCTTTATTTTATTATTAAATAAACCCAATTTAGTTAAAATTGAAATTACTGCACCCATCTGGGTACCTCCTGATAACAAGACGATACGAGAGTTCTTAGATGAGCCAAAAGCAATTCCAGCTAAAGCTATGTGAACTGGGTCTCCAACTTCATCAACTATATAAAAAACATCATTTATTTCTTTCTTTATTCTTTTCAGTGCATCTTTAACAACAATTCTTTTCAATTCCTTAGGATTGTTTGGTGATGTACTGCTTACGAGATCTATAGCTTCATAACCCAAACCCTCCATTATTGCTGATGCTGTTGTAGTACCACCGGGTATGCTTTCTCCAATTAAAACAACATCATGATTTCTTGATATTATTTCACCCAATTTAATGGATTCATAAAATATTGATTTAGCAGTTCCATATTTTAATGCGTTTTTCCCCTTTATATTGCTTCCGGGCATGGCGTTTGGTAATAAAATATGTGGTACCTTCAGCTTATAAAAAAGACCCGAATCTACAACAAAAAACGGTATGCAAATGTTTTCTAATACACTCCTTGTTATAACTGCTGGAGTTGGTAGACCTTCAGGTGTTACTGGTATTTCTTTTTTAGTTATAGGCAAACCATTAACTAAATACTCTAAATCTAACGTCGGTGTATATAATGTATCTTTGTTTGAAGAACCTGCTATGCTTATCCCCTCTATGGTAGAGGTCTCTGTTGATCCTCCAACATAAACACCAATTGCATTCATTTTATTTTCCCAATTGGATAGGGTAGCCAGTAATATTTATAGATTGTTTAATTGCTTTAAAATAAAATATAATTATATTTTATTTACTCAAATAATTATTTAATAATATTTACTCAATTATCATTATATTTTCAGATTGAAAACCAAATTTTATCAAAATTTCTTTAACTTTTTTTCTATGATCTCCCTGTAGCTCTATCCTACCATCTTTATATGTTCCCCCTGCTGCCAATTCGCTTTTAAGTTTCGAGGCAAGTTCTTTATAATTAACTTGCTTTTCGTCGATCCCTTCAATAACAGTAACTTGCTTACCAAATCTTCTTGTTTCCAATCTTATTTTTATAATTTGTTCCTCAGTAGCTAATTGTTCGCATATTTCAGGTGGAAGACCTCCACAATCAACATTTTTCGACATGGGCTTTTTTTGCCACCTCACAATTTCTATTATATTAAAGATTAATCTAGGAATATAAACCTTGCTTTGCAAATTTCTTTTAGGGGCTATAAATGTCTGAGTTTAATAATTCGGATGAGCTAAATAAAGAAGGCGAAGAAACAAGTTTGCAAGAAGAATACTCTGGTCCTCTTTATGGTATATCCGAAAGGGAAGTATATTATATGTGTTTAAATTGCGGTTATAAAATAAGCAAATCAGAGCTTGATCAATATCATAGCATGATTTGCCCTAAATGCGGTTATAGGATATTTGTTAAGCTAAGAGCACCCCCGACTCTTGTTAAGCCAAGAAAGGTTGATGCAATTTAATTATGTGTTTGATTATGTGTTGTTTTCTTTGTTTTCAATGTAATTTTTCATTATTATTTCATTGATTAATTTTGCTCCTAAAGCTGCTGTAATATCGTTTGAATCGTATGGTGGAGAAACTTCTACTACATCAGCTCCTATAAGCCTTTTATCGACTAATTGATTTACTATGCTAAGCCCTTCAACATTATTTATCCCCCCGGGCTCCGGATTTCCTACTCCTGGAGCAAACGATGGATCAAAGCCATCCATATCTATTGATAGATAAATATACTTGCAATCCGATAAGAATCTTTTTATTGTATTTATTGTATTTAATATGCCTAAGCGATATATATCTGATGGCTTTAAGGTATTTATGTTATTTTTCGATAATGCATAGTTCCTCTCTTCTTTAGAGTAAGCCCTTACTCCTAAATAATTTATTTTAGTCAGCCCAAGAATTTCTAAATTTCTTCTCATGACAGAAGCATGTCCGAGCTTTAATCCCAAATAATCATCTCTCAAATCATAATGTGCATCTATGACTATTAGGCAAGGTGAAATATTTAACGCCTTTTTAATACCTCTTAAAACGCCATAGGTTATTGTATGTTCCCCTCCTAATACGATAGGTATTTTATTTTCTTTAACTATTTCAGAGGTAATCGAAGTGACTCTATTCATGGTTTCATTTATATCACCAATAACTGGTGTTATATCACCTTCATCATCTATTCCAATATCTTCTAGATAGATATCAGAAAAATAGCTATTGGATTCTAAAGATGATGCTGCTTGTCTTATTGAGTCGGGTCCAAACCTAGTTCCAGGCTTATATGATGTAGAAGAATCAAATGGTACCCCAAATATGACGTATTTTGATTTCTTATTGGTTTCAAGGCCTGCATAGTTTCTAGACGACTTTGATAAGTAGATTTCCTTTAAGCTCATTTTTTCTCCCTAGAAAAAATGTATAACAATTTAAATAAAAGTTTTGGTCAGTATAGCATAGAAAGAATAGGTGGAGCTAATTGTCTGAAACGGATCTATATGATAAAATAATTGATATAGCTAAAAGAAGAGGGTTTTTCTGGCAATCCTATGAAATTTATGGTGGCTTAGGTGGCTTTTATGATATGGGTCCTTATGGTATGGCTTTAAAGAAAAAAATTGTTGACTTATGGAGGGAAGTATTTATAAAAAATCATCAAGATAGAGTTGTAGAAGTTGAAACCCCTATATTAGGACCATCTATAGTTTATGAAGCAAGCGGGCATGTAGATAACTTTACTGATCCAATAGTTAAATGTAATAAATGTGGCAGGGTTTACAGAGCAGACCATTTAGTTGAAGAAAAGTTAAAGATAAAAGCAGAAGGATTCTCAATAGATGAACTTAATAACTTAATTAAGGCAAAGGATTTGAGATGTCCTGTTTGTAATGGTGAGCTAAGTGATGTAAAGGTTTTCAATTTATTATTTAAAACTCAAATAGGACCATATGAAGGAAATGTAGGATATTTTAGACCTGAACTTGCGCAGGGTATTTTTGTTGCATTTAAAAGGATACATGAATCTTTAAGAAATAAGTTACCTCTAGGAATAGCGCAAATAGGGAAAGTAGGTAGGAATGAGATAAGCCCTAGACAGGGAATGATAAGATTAAGAGATTTTACGATTATGGAGATGGAATACTTCTTTGATCCAGATAAAGATGATTGTCCAAATATAGAAAAATACTACAATGAAACTATCAATATTTTACCCTATGAATTAAAAGAAAAAAAAAGGGAGCCTATTACTGTAACAGTTAAAGAAGCTATAGACAGAAAATTGGTTGTTCATAAATGCATGGCTTATTGGATGGTTATTGGTAAGCTTTTGGTTTTAAGAATTGGCGTGCCTGAAAGCAATATGTATTTTGAAGAAAAAGGTCCTAAAGAAAGAGCTCATTATTCTAAACAAACATTCGATCACATGGTAAAAACTAGTAGATGGGGTTGGATTGAGGTAGCCGGTTATGCATATAGAGGAGATTATGATTTATCAAGACATGAAAAGTTTAGCAATATTGATTTGGAGGTATTTGAGCCATACAAGACAATCCAAGTTATAAAAAAGAAAAAAATTATGTTAGACAAGGCATATGCAGGAAAGACCTTTAGAGCAAAAGCTAATGAAATTATGAGTAAAATTGAAAAATTAGATGCAGATAAAGTATTAGACGATTTAAACAGAGATGGTAAAATAAATGTTGATGGAATTGATATACCAAAGGAAGCAATAATAATTGTAGAAAGAGAAGATAAGGTTTCAGGAAGAAAGTTTATACCACATGTAATAGAACCTTCTTTTGGAACTGACAGATTATTATATGTAGCAATGGAATATGCATATAGAGAAAGCAATGGTAGGATAATTTTGTCTTTTCCAAGATACCTATCGCCTGCAGAGGCTGTTGTATTGCCATTAATTGAAGATGACGATAAGTTAATTAATAAAGCAAAATCCGTTTACTCGCTGTTAGTATCAGAAGGCTTTTCTGTAATTTATGATGATAATGGAAGCATAGGTAAAAGATATGCAAGATATGATGAAATAGGTGTACCTGCTGATTTTACGATCGATTATCAATCATTAGAGGATAACACTATAACAATGAGAGACAGAGATACATGGAAGCAGGTTAGGATTAATATAAATGATATATCATCAGCCCTCAGGAAATTCATTTATAATTCCTCAGACATAAAAGAACTAGGAAAGGAAGTTGAGATAGAAGGATGAGGATCTATGAATTCCCAAGATAATGATACAAATGAAAAGGATGTTAAATTAGGAAAGGCTGATATAAGTAAGGCCTTATCTGTTATACCGCCCGCAACTTCATTGAAAGGTAAGGGTAAAAAGATAAGTGAGAAAAGAATTAGGATTTCATATGATTCATCATTGGAGAAAGGAGAAGCAAAGATATCAAAAAAGTTGGCACAAGATTTGGGCATACAAAAAGAACTCGAACTGGTAATAGCAGGTAAAAAGAAATTCGTTATGAAGGCAGTTATTGATGAAGGAATAAAAGACGATAACAAGGTGTTTGCTAATCCCGATGAAATGAAAGATGAAGGAATAGCTGATAACAGCATTGCAACTGTAAGAGCGGTTTCGGTTTAAATATTTTAAATTGGTGTAAATTTTGAGCAATTGTGATTTCAAAAATTCAAAAGAATTATTAGATCAAAGTGCAAGCAAATTGGCCCAATTGCTCCAAGAACAAATAAATCTAATAAACAATGGGCATATTTTATTTAATATGCTTTTATCTGTAGAGGAAAAGCAAAAGGAGGAAGCTATGGAAAATTTAAAAGATATAATAGATAAGTTAAAAGAGATTAGATTATTAATAAGAAAAGAAACCGAGTTTTATCAAAAAATGATAGTTTTTTGCAATGAAATAAAAAATATGGATATAGAAACTTTAATAGGATATTATATACAGGCAGGATCGAAAAAAGAAGAGGACTTTCTAAAAAGTCTTTCTGGTATAATAGATGTAAAGGATGATTTAGTTGATATAAAATCAATTATTTTAAAATTGAAGGGAGATAAAAACTTAATTTTTAACAAATAGTTGTAATGAATAACTTAATTTTAAGTTTGTTTGATAAAAATATGAACAAATCTTGTCATTTTAAGGTGGGGTAAAGTTTAAGGTTTGTTCTAAAAATAATTAGATATGAATAGCTATCAAGGGTATTCTTCACTATATAAGGTAAGTCTCTACTCGTTGCCAAATTAAAGAAAAAGGAGGGCAAGATTTCTCTCTTAGGTTAAATAAGAGCGAGAAGTTGTAACTTTACTCCCACATAGGGAGGAATCAGAGTAGCTCCTATAGGTAACCCTTAAGACTTGAAAACTCTCGCACTTCAGGGGAGAAGCCAGAAGTAGTTAGCAAAACTAACTTTTTGGAAGTTTAAGTTATCTTGCTTAAAAGAGGTAAAAATTATTGCAGTAGATTATTTTATTTTTATTAAAAAATTATAGCAAATGTTTTTAAGCTAAGCTGTATACAATAAAAACTGGTGTGGCCATAGTGTCTCATGGAAGTGAGAAGTTAAGTAAGGGGAGAAAAATTTCTATAGCGATTTTATTATTAATTCCGTTTATGGTTTACATGTTATATCCTACTTATGACAAAGTAAACCCAACCTTAGGAGGTTTATCATTTTTCTATTGGTATCAAACAATGTGGCTTGTAATATCAGGTCTACTGTTTGGTATAGCAGCATATATATGGGAAAAAAGGTGAAGTTCAATGATTTTTGGTCTTTTAGGTTGGGTAGTATTTTGGGTCTTGTTTGCTGTTTTTGTTTTCCTAGGATTCTTTGGAGCCAAATGGAGAAAGGGGGATCTCTCACAACTAGGGGAGTGGGCTTTAGCTGGTAGAAAGCTTGGAGTATTTTTGGTTTGGTTCTTAGTTGGTGCAGATCTCTATACAGCTTATACCTTTGTTGCAGTTCCGTCTCTTGAATATGCAGTAGGGGCAGAGGGATTTTATGCAGTCCCTTATGTAGCAATAACATTTGCTGTAGCAATGTTGTTTATGACAATTTTGTGGGATAAATCTAGAGAAAAAGGTTATATAACTGCAGCAGATTTTGTCCACGATACGTTTAGAAGTCCTACATTGGCTATTCTAATAGCATTAACAGGAATTGTTGCCGAGTTACCTTACATAGCTTTGCAAATTGATGGCATGAGAGCTGTTTTAAGCGTGATGTTTTTCAATTATACTGCTGTTAAGACAGTATCAGAGTGGGCTTTAGTAATATCTTTTATAATATTGGCTGCTTTTGTTTATACTAGTGGGCTAAGAGGAGCTACCCTTGGCGCTGTATTTAAAGATGTCCTAATATGGATTTCTATAGTAGCATTAATTGTTATAGTTCCCTTAAAATATGGAGGCTTTGCAACGGCTTTTGCTGATGCACAAAAAGCACATGCTTTTTCAACAGGTCTTCAAACGCTAAAACCTGCTATGGCATCCGCATTTACATCTTTGTTTATAGGAAGTGCATTGGCACTTTATTTATATCCACACGCAGTTAATGGATCTTTAAGTGCAGAGTCTAGAAAGTCTTTAAGGTTAAGTACGGCCCTGTTACCTATATATGGTATAGGCCTAGCTATACTTGCATTGATGGGAATTCTTGTGTATGCAGATCCGGCCGCATTAAGCATGACAAAGGTTTTATCAGGATTGGCGGCAATACCTGCATTAGCAGTAACAGCTTTTCCACAATGGTTTGCTGCCATAATTTTGCTTGGTGTGTTCGTAGGTGGTCTAGTTCCAGCAGCAATAATGGCCATAGCTCAGGCCAATCTATTGACAAGAAATATAATTAAACCCATGATGCCAAAAATAACACCAAAAGGGGAAACACAGATATCAAAATGGGCATCAGTCGCATTTAAGTTTATTGCCTTAAGCTTTGTATTTTTAACACCACTAACCTATGCTATACAGTTGCAATTAACTGGAGGCATTATAATATTGGAAACACTACCTGCTGTTTTCTTAGGTCTTTTAACAAGCAAGTTGGATAAATATTCAATGATTGTAGGTTGGTTTGTTGGTATGATTTCAAGCATATATCTGCTTTTATATGTTAATCATTTTAAGACATTAAGTATTTCAACATATCCAATATTAGGGCATCCAATATATATAGGTCTAATCGGATTATCTATAAACCTGCTAATAGTATTTATAGGGACACTAATTAAATTGTCTGTAAAAAAATAGATTAACAAATCCGTTATGTCTGACCTCCTCCCCGTCCTGAAGGGCGAGGGTTTCCCCAGGGCGGTTCAC